>CAIXHE010000044.1 GCA_903919205.1 uncultured Opitutaceae bacterium
AGGCCCTGAACACCAAGCTCAAGGCCGAGAAGATCACGCTCGAGCGCCGGGTGGCCGACCTGCAGTCGAAGAACCTCGCGCTCTTCATGACCGGCAACCAGATCCTCTCCCGCTATGCGGAATTCGGTCTCGGAACGGCGATCAGCGCGAAGGAGCCCTTCGTGAGCCTGACGAGGACGAAGCTCGAGAACCTGGTCCAGGACTATCAGGACGAGCTCCTGGACCAGAGGGCCAAGTAGGGGGTTCCGGGGAGCCGGGGCGCTAGAGCACCCGCTCGGGGATGAAGATGATGTCGCCGTCCTGGACGACCCACTTGTTTGCGGCATCGCCCGCCACCAGCTGGTCCGCGTCGATCGTGTAGTTCTCGGTGTCGCCTTTGGAAAGGGTGCGCGTGAGGCTCACCTTCCCACGATTGGCCAGCCGTGAGAATCCTCCCGAGTGGGCGATCGCGTCGAGGAGGGAGTACGGATGCTCCGAGGGGATCACGACGGCTCCCGGGTTGTTCACAGCCCCGAGCACGTTGACGGTCTGGGGCGAGTACTCGAGCACCGTGATGTTGATCTGGGGGTTGACGAGGTAGTCCTTGTTATAGAGCTCCGCGATCAAGGCCTCGGCCTCGTGCACCGTGCGCTTGCGCAAGTCGACCGTGCCGATCAGGGGAAGCGTGATGGCGTGGTCCTGGGACACCCGCAGCTCGCGGTCGAGGTCCGGTTCCTGGAACACCTGAATCTTTATCAGGTCCTGGGGCCTGAGGACGTAGTTCGACGAGCGACTGGAGGCGGGCGGGGACGAGGAGTCGGACCGTGCGCTGCTCGAGAGCGCGGAAGCGGCGAGGAAGCCGGCAATCGCGGCACAGAGGCCCATGCGGCGGGCGGAGAGGATTCGCGAGATCATGAGGAGGTGCGGGGCGGTTTCAGTAGCGAAGGCCGAGGGTGAAGCTGAGCACGTTGTCGGCGAAATCGATCTGGGAGACGGAGGAGCGGTCGTTGCGGATCGTCACGGCCGCCGATGCCGTCAGCCAGCGGCTGTAGATGTAGCTCAGATGGACGGTTCCGGTCCAGTAGTTGTCGATCCGCTCCTCGTTCACGAGCGTGTTCTCGAGCAGGAACACCTGGGGGCCGTAGTTCAGGTTCCGGTAATTGACCGTCTCCCCGATCTCCCACTGCGGGCTTATCTCCGTAACGACGCCCAGCGTGAAGGTGCTGTTTCGCAGGTTCTGCCCCAGCGCGCTGGCCGTGTAGTCCCTCGAGAAGGCGAGCGACGCGCTCGTCTTGGCGGTCACCTCGTACGCGAGGTTTCCGTTGAATCCGAGGCTATTGTTCCTGAAGGCCCCTGGAACCTCGCGGGTCAGGTAGCCCGCGGACACCGTGCCCGAGAGCTTGGCGGTGAAGACACCGCGGGCGCCGACGTGGTAGTACCCATCCTTGGCCTCGGGTCCCGTCGTGTCGGGCCTGAAGAGGCTGTACGTGTAGCCCGCGAATAGGTCCACCTTGGGCGTCAGCTTGAAGTAGAAATCGAGTGGAAGGCTAATCGTCGAGCCGCTCACGTACGCGTCGCTCTGGTAGGTCGTCTTGTTGTAGTCGGCGCCGAGCGAGACGCCCGTCTTCGCCCCGATCGCCAACTCGCCGACGCCATCGGCGTCGACCACGTTGCTTCGAATGAGCGCCTGGGGGCCGACGGTCAGGACGTCGAGGTTGTTCTGGAAGAGCTGCTGGTAGTAGGCCTTGCCGTTCAGCTTGAGGCTGCCGTCGTCGTAGCCGAACGCCCCGTTCACGTCCGCCAGGCTGACGTCGGGAGCCTTGTGCGCCGCGTACTCGATGAAGTTCTCCTGGTAGCTGAGGGCGGCGTGGTTGAGTGCGTTGTCGCCCGTGTGGAAATCCAGACCCGGCTCGAACATGTAGATGGTGTCGGCGACTTTGTTCGTATTGCTGATGAAGATGTTGTTGTCCCGCTCCACGGTCGTGTTGTCGGTGACGCTCAGCTTCGAGTTCTCTCCCTGGGTCATCCGCGGCGCGGCGGGGGCCCTGTCCGACATGCTGGCGTCGGCGCTCGCGGTATCGCCGGATCCCATGTCCGGGGCCTGCGGCGCCGGCTCGGACACCGTGGCGCTAGGCGCGGCGTTGCCCTGGGCCGGGGCGGCTGCCTCGGCGCTGGAGTCCACCGAAGCGGGCGCGGGCGCCTCGGCGTGAAGGGCTTCGGCCGGGGGCGCTGCGGGTTCCTGGGCGGCCGCTGGCTGAGGCGCGGGCTTGGGTCGCTTGCCCTTGGGACCCTTGGCGGCCGCGTAGGTCGCCGTCCGGATCCGGCCTGCCGAGCCGTCGATCCGGGCCACGGGTGGTGCGAACGCGGCGGCGTTCGCGATAGTGTCCGCGTACCGGGGCGCCGCCCGTGCTGCGGCGCGCGCGAGCTCGACCGCCACCGCGAGCACGGCCTCGGGATCGCTCTTGTAGGCGGCGCCCGCGATCACGGCCACGCGCACCGCGGTGGCGATCCGCTTCTCCTTTTTGGAGGAGGAGATCGTGACCGAGCCGGCGATTTCGCTCACCTGGCTGTACAGGCTTGCCGCCAGAGCCGATCTAGAGCTGCGCCTCGTCGAGGCGGCCGGTTCGGGGGCCGATTGAGCATGCGTGGCGGCTGCTCCCAAGCACGTGAGCAGTGCGGCCAAGAAAAGGCGGCGCAGGGCGCGCGCGGTGTGGGGGACGAAACAGGGGGAAAACACGGTGAGGGCAGGATGTCGCGAGGCTAATTCCGGGTCTCGCAAAGGGTGCGTAAGGGGGACGGGAGAGGCAGGGTGGGACGGGAACCGGTGGGCGGTCGGAACAGGTGAACGGGCCGGGCGGCCCT
>CAIXHE010000045.1 GCA_903919205.1 uncultured Opitutaceae bacterium
CTCGAGTTCGCGCTGGAGATCTGCGAGGCCGTGAGCGACGTGTGGGGCCCCACCCCCTCCGACAAGGTCATCCTGAACCTCCCGGCGACCGTCGAGTACGCCACTCCGAACGTCCACGCGGACCAGATCGAGTGGATGTGCACCCACCTGACGCGCCGCGACTCGACCACGGTCTCCCTGCACACGCACAACGACCGCGGCACGGGCGTCGCGGCCACCGAGCTGGCTCTCCTGGCGGGAGCCGACCGCGTCGAGGGCACGCTCTTCGGCAACGGCGAGCGCACCGGAAACCTGGACATCGTGACTGTGGCCCTGAACCTCTACACGCACGGCATCCCGACCGGCCTCGACTTCAGCGACCTGAACGCGATCCGCGACGTCTATGAGCGCTGCACGCGCCTGGAGGTCCCGCCCCGCCAGCCGTACGCCGGCGAGCTCGTCTTCACCGCCTTCAGCGGCTCGCACCAGGACGCCATCAAGAAGTCGATGCCCCACCAGCGCCCCGGCCGCCCGTGGGACGTTCTCTACATCCCGATCGACCCGGCCGACATCGGCCGCAGCTACCGGGCGATCATCCGCATCAACTCCCAGTCGGGCAAGGGCGGCGTCGCCTACGTGCTCGAGCAGGAGTTCGGCTTCCACCTTCCCAAGCTCATGCACAAGGAGATCGGGCGCGTCGTGAACGACCTCGCGGACGCCAAGGGGACCGAGCTCACCTCGGAGGCGATCCGCGACGCCTTCTACCGCGAGTACCTGGAGCGCACCGCCCCCGTCTCGCTCGAGCACTTCAAGACCACGGAGCGCGACTCGACTGTGAAGTGCGAGGCGAGGATCACGGTGGGCGGCAAGGCGCACCTGCTCTCGGGCTCGGGCAACGGCCCGATCGACGCGTTCGTTCGCGCGCTCGCCTCGACCGAGCTGCCGCGCTTCGACGTGGTCAACTACTCGGAGCACTCGCTCGGATCCGGCGCCGAGGCCAAGGCCGTCAGCTACATCCAGGTGAAGCTCGAGCGGGGCGCCGCGTTCTTCGGGGCGGGAATCGACACCAACATCGAGCTCGCGTCCATCAAGGCGATCGTGAGCGCGCTCAACCGCGCGCTTCCCAAGGCCGGATGAAGTTCGAGCCGGAGCGCCGACCCCTGACCGGCGAGACCCTGGACTCGCTCGCCGCCTCGCTCGCGGAGCGCGGCGAGAAGCCCTTCCGCGCCCGCCAGGTGCTCGACTGGGTCTACAAGAAGCGCGCGCGCTCGTGGGATGACATGACCAACCTGCCGAAGGCGCTGCGCACGTGGCTGGCCGAGACCTACAGGCTCATGCCCGCCTCGCTCGTCCTCAACCGGCACTCTGCTGACGTGACCGACAAGCTCCTACTCGAGTTGGAGGACCGCTCGCTGATCGAGACCGTGATCATACGGGCCCCCCAGGACGGCGTCGGGCTCGACCACTCGAGGAAGACGATCTGCATCTCGACGCAGGTCGGCTGCGCGATGGGGTGCGTCTTCTGCGCGAGCGGCCTGGCGGGCCTCAAGCGCGACATGAGCGCGGGCGAGATCGTGGCCCAGCTCCTCCAGGTCTGCTACGCGGAGGACGCCCGCACCCCCCGGGCCCGCTCGGAGCTCGCCTCCTTCGACAACATCGTGGTGATGGGCATGGGCGAGCCGCTTGCCAACTACGACGCGCTCATCCGCGCGCTGACGATCGTGAACGCCGACTGGGGGCTTGGCTTCGGGGCCCGCCGCATCACGGTGTCCACGAGCGGCCTCGTGCCCAAGATCCTGCGCCTGGCTGAGGAGCCGCTGGGCTTCCGGCTCGCCATCTCGCTGCACGGGGCCACCGACCCGGTGCGCACGCAGATCATGCCGGTCAACAAGGCCTTCCCGCTCGCGAAGCTGCTGCCCGCGGTGAAGGCCTTCACCGAGCGGCACGGCCGCATGGTGACGCTCGAGTTCATCCTGATCGAGGAGGTGAACGACTCGCTCGACCAGGCCCGCAGCCTGCGTGACATCGCCCTCGACCTCCACGCACACGTGAACCTGATCCCCTACAACACGGTGGCGGGCCTGCCGTGGAAGCGCCCCTCCGGGACCCGGCAGGTGGCCTTCGCGAGCATCCTTGAGCGGGCCGGCGTCTCCGTGACGCTGCGCCGCGAGAAGGGCCACGACATCGCGGCCGCCTGCGGTCAGCTCAGGCTGAAGACCGAGCGGGAGCGCGAGGAGGCGCCCTCTGGGGCGCAAGTTTCATCTTGAAACCCGGTCGGAAGGTGGGATGGAACTTAGGGCTCGTTCTGTGTTCATAAGCAACCCCAGCATTAGGCTACTCCCTTCACACCACCCATGATCGAAGTCCAAGGTCTTGTAAAAACCTATGGCTCGAAGCGCGCCGTCGACGGCGTCAGCTTCTCGGTGAAGCGCGGTGACATCCTGGGTTTCCTAGGGCCCAACGGGGCGGGGAAATCGACGACCATGAAGATGATCACGGGTTTCATCCGCCCGGACGCCGGGACCGCCAGGATCGAGGGCGTGGACGTGCAGGCCGACCCCGTGGGCGTGAAGCGCAAGATCGGCTACCTGCCCGAGAACGCGCCGGCCTACCCCGAGATGACCGTCTCCGAGTTCCTGGGGTTCATCGCCGAGGTGCGCGGCTTCAGCGACCGGGCGGCGCGCAGGGCGCACGTCGAACGGGCGATCGGGCTCACCCACCTCGGCAGCGTGCGCACCCAGACGATCGAGACCCTCTCCAAGGGCTACAAGCAGAGGGTCGGCTTCGCCCAGGCCCTGCTGCACGACCCTCCGGTGCTCGTCCTCGACGAGCCCACCGACGGCCTGGACCCCAACCAGAAGAACGAGGTGAGGGGCCTGATCAAGAGCATGGCCGTCGAGAAGGCCGTCATCCTCTCGACCCACATCCTCGAGGAGGTCGAGGCCATCTGCAACCGGGTGATCGTCATCTCCCGGGGAAGGCTGGTCGTCGACGAGACGCCCGAGAGCTTCCTCGCCCGCCGCCCCGGCGCGCGCATGGACGAGATCTTCCGCAGCCTCACCGACAGCGACGCATGAAACAGGCCCTCCCCATCTTCAAGCGCGAGTTCGTAGGGTACTTCCGCACGCCCGTTGCGTACGTGTTCCTGATCTCGTTCCTCCTCCTCTCGGTCGCCCTCGCCTTCTCGCGCTTCGGCGGTTTCTTCCGCGCCGGGTACGCGAGCCTGGAGGTGTACTTCCAGTTCTACCCGTTCCTCTTCCTCTTCATCGTCCCGGCCGCCGGGATGCGGCTCTGGTCCGAGGAGCGCCGCAGCGGCACGGTCGAGCTCCTGTTCACGCTGCCCGTCACGACGCTCGAGGCCGTGGTGGGCAAGTTCCTGGCCGGCTGGGCCTTCCTGGCCCTGGCCGTCCTCCTCAGCTTCCCGATGGCGCTCACGATCGGCTACCTCGGCAGCCCCGACTGGGGCATCGTCGCCACGAGCTACCTGGGCGCGATCCTGATGGCCGGGGGCTTCCTCGGCGTGTGCTCGCTCACCTCGGCCCTGACGAAGAACCAGGTGGTGAGCTTCGTCGTCAGCCTGCTCGCCTGCGCAGTGCTGGTGTTCCTCGGCTACAGCGGCTTCACCGGGATCCTCGAGAGCTACCTGCCGGTCGACGCGGCCTCGGCGATCTCGAACTTCAGCTTCATCACCCACTTCACCCCGATGCTCAGGGGCATCATCGATGCCAAGGACGTCGTGTTCTTCCTGTCGCTGATGGGCTTCACCCTCTTCCTCAACGTCGTCGCGCTCGAGCGCTAGACCGATAGACACCGCCATGACCCACGGAAGCAAGACCCTGGCCGTACTCCTCCTCCTCGCAGGACTCCTCCTCGTCAACTACCTGGCCCTGTCGGTGCCCCTGCGCTACGACGCGACCGCGGAGAAGATCTACACGCTCTCGCCGGGCACGCGCGCCCTCCTCTCCAAGGTGACAGAGGCGACGACGCTCGACCTCTACTTCTCGCGGGGCGCGAGCGGGCAGTTCGTCGAGTACAAGAACTACGCCGAGCGCGTCCAGGAGATGCTGCGACAGTACGTGCGCGCCTCGGGCGGCAAGCTGCGGCTGAACGTGATCGACCCCGAGCCCGACACGCCGGAGGAAGAGAAGGCCACCTCGGCGGGCATCGAGCCGCAGACGATCCCCAACGGCTCCAAGTTCTACTTCGGGCTGGTGGCCACGCAGGCCGACCAGCAGAAGGTGATCCCGGCCCTTAACCCCCAGCGCGAGCAGTTCCTCGAGTACGACATCTCCGAGCTCGTGTACGGGGTCGGCCAGGTCGAGAAGAAGAAGCTCGGCCTGCTCTCGAGCCTGCCCCTGCAGGGCAGCCCGGGAATGCCCATGATGGGCCAGCCCGGCACCGAGGGCCAGTTCGTGGTCGGCGAGTGGGAGGAGACCTACCAGATCGTGACCGTGGAGCCCTCGGCCACGTCGCTGCCCGCCAACCTGGACGTGCTCGCCGTCGTGCACCCCGAGAACCTCTCGCCCAAGCTCCAGTTCGCGATCGACCAGTTCCTGCTCTCGGGCAAGCCCGTGTTCCTGGCGGTGGACCCGTCGTCCCTCTACTTCAAGCGCGCCGGGGGCCAGCAGGCAATGTTCGGCGGCCCGCAGCCCAACGTCTCGAGCGACCTGCCCGTGCTGCTCGGCGGATGGGGCATCTCCTACGACCCCCAGCTGGTGGTCGGCGACCTGCTGAACGCCGAGGAGGTCGTGCTCAGGGATGAGTCGCGGGTGCGCTACCCGGTGTGGGTCTCCCTGACGCAGGACGCCTTCAACGAGCAGGCGATGCCGACCGCCCAGCTGCAATCGGCGCTGTTCATCGAGCCCGGGAGCCTCTCGCTCAAGCCCGGCACGAGCCTCACCTTCACGCCGCTGATCCAGACCTCGGAGAAGTCGGGCACGATCGCGGCCCCCTCGCTGCAGTTCGCGCAGCCCGACGAGGTCGCCCGGCAGTTGACGCCGTCCGGCAGGAAGACGATCGCGGCCCTGGTGACGGGAAAGTTCAGGACGGCGTTCCCCCAGGGCGCCCCGAAGGAGCCCGAGCCCGCGGACGCGAAGAAGGACGCGGCCCCGAAGCCGGCCGAGGCCGGATCGCTCAAGGAGTCCAAGACCTCGTCGATCCTGATCGTCGTCGCCGACACCGACTGGCTGTTCGACGACTACAGCGTGCGCAAGTTCAACTACATGGGCCAGACGGCCGCCGAGCCCTTCAACGACAACCTGGCCTTCGCCGCCAACTCGCTCGACTTCCTCGCGGGCTCGCGCGACCTGATCTCGATCCGCGGCAAGGGCAACTCGGTGCGGCCCTTCACGGTGGTCAAGCGCATGGAGGCCGAGGCCGCCCAGAAGTACCAGGAGAAGCTGACCGCCCTCGAGGCGCGCATCACCGAGGTGCAGGGCAAGCTGGCGGAGCTCCAGGGCAAGAAGAGCGAGGGCGGCAAGCTGCTCGCCTCGCCCGAGGCAACCCGCGCGATCGAGGACTTCCAGAAGGAGTCCTCGGCCCTTCGCGGCGAGCGCCGCGGCATCCGGCTCGCTCTGCGCCAGGGCATAGACGCCCTCGAGAACCGGCTGCTCCTGATCAACCTCTTGGCGACGCCGCTGCTGGTCTGCGTGTTCGGCGCGTGGTTCTACGCCCGGCGCAAGTCCGCCACCTAATCCGATGAAACTGAGGACCCTCGTCATCGCCGTCGGGCTCCTGGCCGTCCTTGCGGCCGTCGCCTTCCTGCGCAACCGGCCCGCCCCGGCCCCCGTCGCCGACCCGCGCGTCGGCACCCCGCTCCTTGCGCCCGACACCGCCCAGAAGGCCGCGGGACTCTCGGTTTCCGACCAGGGCAAGCGGGTGGATCTCGCGCGCGACGCCAAGGGCACGTGGATCGTGAAGGACTACTACGGCCTCCCGGCCGACTTCGACAAGATCGCGCGCCTTGTCCAGGACCTGAACGAGGCCAAGGTCGAGCGCTTCGTGACCGAGAGCCCGGAGCGCCTGGCCCACCTCGACTTCAAGGACAGCGCTATCTCGCTTGAGGACGCGGCCGGCAAGGCGATCTGGAGCCTTACCCTCGGCAAGAGCTCCGACAACGGGAACGGGAAATTCATCCGCTTCGGCACGGAGAAGAAGGCGTTCTTCTCGACCCTGCACGTCTGGCTCGACACCGACCCGAAGGCATGGGCGGACACGCGCTTGGTCACGGTGCAGGCGGACGACGTGGCGAGCGTACGGATACCCTTCGATGGAGGCGCCGCGGTGGTCCTCACCCGCGCGAAGAAGGGGGCCCCTTGGACGGCGACCGGCGGCCCGGAGGGCCAACGCCTCTCCGAGGCCAAGGTCTCCCCGGTCCTTGCCGCGCTCACGGGCCTTCGCTTCTCGGAGACGACCGAGCCCGAGTCCCCGGCCGCGGCCGAGGCGGCCCGGCACGCGCGCACGCTCACCCTAACCACGTTCGCGGGGAAGACGCTGTCCATAGCGATCGGCCGCAAGCCCGAGGAGAAGCGCCTGAAGGCGCCGAGCGTCGACGCGAAGGCGGCTGTGGCCGCCCTCGCGAAGCCGGTCGACGGTAAGCCCGCCGATGCCAAGCCCTCGGACGTGAAGGCCGTGCTGCCCGAGTTTGAGACGATCCCGGCGGGCCCCGTGTTCGTGTCCGTCACGAGCTCCGATCCCGCCGACCCGGTGAACGCGAGCATGAAGGCGCGCGCCTTCCAGGTGGAGGAATTCTCGGTCTCGAGCGTTCCCCAGAAGGCTGCGGACCTCTTCGAGCCTGCGCCCGCAAAGTAGCCGGCCCCGCGCGGCAGGGAACCGAATAGGCTTTACACATATCATCATTTATTGATGCGTTGATACGTGTCTTTGCCCGATCGTCCGCTTTCCGAGCTCTTCACCCAGCGCCGCCCGCTGAGGTCCATCGAATTCTTCCCACCCAAGGACGACGCGGGCGTGGAGGCCCTGCGCAGGACCGCCGCGGCCTTGAAGTCGATCGCCCCTGACTTCGTGTCCGTCACTTACGGCGCCGGCGGGAGCACCCGCGAGCGCACGGCCCAGGTGAGCGGGATCCTGCGCACGGAGTTCGGCTTCACGGTGATGCCCCACCTGACCTGCGTGGGGCATTCGAGGGATGAACTCCGGGCCATCGCCGACCGCATCCACGCTGAAGGATTCCGCAACATCATGGCCCTTCGGGGGGACCCGCCCAAGGGGGCCGCGGTCTTCACGCCCGCCCCGGACGGCCTCGGCCACGCGAACGAGCTGGTTTCCCTGCTGCTCGAGCGGCACCCGGATTTCTGCCTCGGGGTGGCCGGCTACCCCGAGAAGCATCCCGAGGCGCGCGACGAGGCCCACGACCTGGACAACCTGAAGCGCAAGGTCGACGCCGGGGGGGCCTTCGTCACGACCCAGCTCTTCTTCGACAACGCCTACTACTACCGGTTCGTCGAGCGCTGCCGGGCCGCCGGCATCCGCGCGCCGATCGTGCCCGGCATCATGCCGGTGCTCTCGCTCAAGCAGATCCAGCGGTTCGGAGTGTCGCTTCCGCCGATCTTGATCCGGCGGCTCGAGGCCGCCGGCGAGGCCCCTGAGATCCTCGAGGCGGTGGGGATCGACTGGGCGCTGTCGCAGATCCGCGACCTGGTCGCGCGCGGCGCCCCGGGCTACCACCTCTACATCCTGAACCGCTCCAAGAGCGCCCTGGCGCTCGCAGCGGGACTCGCTGCGTAGGCTCAGCCGCCCGCGAACACAGGGCGGAACCCCGCCTCGGAAAGGATGCGCGCGACCGTCTCGCGCTGGTCGCCCTGGATCTCGATCCGGCCATCCTTGACGGTGCCCCCGCAGCCGCAGGCCCCGCGGATCTTCTTCGCCAGCTGCTCCTTCTCGGGGAGCCCGATGCCCGTGAATCCGTCCACGACCGTGACCGTCTTGCCTCCCCGACCCCCGGTCTCGCGGGTGATGTCGACACGGCCCCGGTTGCGGGGCGGCGGGGCCGCCAGCGCGGCCTTGGGCTGGAGAGGCCTGGGTGCGCTCGGAAGGCCCTGAGCGTTCAGCGCCCCGAACGGGTTGTGCCCGAGCGGCTCCCCTCCCCCGGTCGTCACCCGTTCAGCCATGGTCAGGGGCGGCCCCCGCAGGAGCCGGCCGGGATGTCGGAGGCCCCGCCGAGGAAGCTGAGCGCCTTGGGGTAGCTGTGCCTCTCCAGGAAATGGACCAGCTGGGGGTGGAGCGAGGCGCGGCCCTGCTCCAGCAGTAGGTCCAGCTCCGCCATGCGGGAAGTGATCGCATCACCATCAGCACGGCTAATGCCCTCCATGAGGGCGATGAGGGAGTCTTTGATGCGCGATTCCACGGGGATGAGTACCTTTCCTAATGCAAGTGACGCCCGTGTGAAGCGCGTTTGCAACCCTTACGAGGGGTCTCGATGGGCTTGAGTTCAGCGTGTGCCCGTGCAGAGTATGACCTCAACTGACTCTACCTGCGGCGCCCCCCGGGCGCCGCCTGAATAACCCATGGATTCAACAACCCTTCCCACGCGCGCGAACGCCGAGCTGATCGACGCGACCTACCGCATCTGGCTCGACAACCCCGACGCCGTCGACCCCACCTGGCGCGCCTTCTTCCAGGGATTCGCCCTGGGCAGCAACGGCGGCCCGATCACGACCGCCGTCGAGGCCCACGGCGTGGCCGGGGCTCCGATCGTCGACAGCCTGAGGCAATCCTATGTCCACTACCTGATCGGGGCCTACCGCTCGATCGGCCACCTCCAGGCCCACCTCGATCCCCTGAGCCCTCCCCCGGGGCCCTCCCCCAAGCTCGCCCTGGAGCAATTCAAGCTGACCGAGGCCGACCTCGACACCTCCTTTGACATCGGCTCCTACATGGGCGGCGGCCAGATGCGCCTGCGCGACCTGATCGCCTCCCTCGAGAACACCTACTGCCGCCACGTCGGCGTCGAGTACTCCCACATCCAGGACCAGGAGTGCCGCGTGTGGCTGCAGGACCGCATCGAGTCGACCCGCCTCAAGCCCTCCTTCAGCCGGGCGAAGAAGGTCCGCATCCTGCGCGATGTGCACAAGGCCGAGCTCTTCGAGAGGTTCCTCCACACCAAGTACGTCGGCCAGAAGCGCTTCTCCCTCGAGGGGGGCGAGACCATCATCGCGGCCCTGGACGCGGTGATCGACCACTGCCCGGAGGAGGGCGTCGAGGAGATCGTGATGGGCATGGCCCACCGCGGCCGCCTGAACGTGCTCTGCAGCGTGATGCGCAAGTCCTTCGACCAGCTCTTCGAGCAGTTCTCGGAGAACTACATCCCCGACACCGTCGGGGGCGACGGCGACGTGAAATACCACCTGGGCTACGAGTCCATCCTCACCACGACCTCCGGCAAGAAGGTCGAGGTGCGCCTGGCAGCGAACCCCTCCCACCTTGAGATCGTGAACCCTGTCGTCGAGGGCAAGGCCCGCGCGCGCCAGCGCATACGCGGCGACACGGTCGAGCGCCGCCGGGTAATGGCGCTCCTGATACACGGAGACGCCGCCGTGGCCGGGCAGGGTGTGGTCGCAGAGACCCTCAACTTCTCGCAGCTGCCCGGCTACCGGACGGGCGGCACGGTGCACTTCGTCGTCAACAACCAGATCGGCTTCACGACCGACCCGCGCGACGCGCGCTCCACGCGCTACTGCACGGACGTGGCGAAGATGATCGAGGCGCCGATCTTCCACGTGAACGGCGACGATCCCGAGGCCGTCTGCATGGTCTCGCAGCTCGCGGTCGACTTCCGCAACCGCTGGAAGCGCGACGTGTTCGTCGACATGTACTGCTTCCGCAGGCACGGGCACAACGAGGCCGACGAGCCGTCGTTCACGCAGCCCCTGCTCTACCGCACGATCGCGGCCCACCCTCTCGTGTCCGCCATCTACACCGAGGCCCTCGTGTCCGAGGGCTCGATCACGGCCGCGGAGGGCGAGGCGATCACGGCGGAGTACTCGGCCGCTCTCGAGGAGAACCTCGTAAAGGCTAAGGCGAGAGAGGCGATGAAGGCCGCCAAGCGCCACCAGCCTGCCGACCCGTACCGCGGGTCCACCGCCATCTTCCAGCCGGCCTACCACTACACCCCGGTCACGACCTCCGTGCCGGCCGAGCAGATCGCGCGCATCGTCGCGGGCCTTACGACCGTGCCCGAGAGCTTCAAGGTAAACCCCAAGATCCGCCGCCTGCTCGACACGCGCATGAACGCCTTCAAGGAGGGAGGCCCCGTCGACTGGGGCTTCGCCGAGGCGCTCGCCTTCGGCTCGATCCTGCTCGAGGGAACGCCCGTGCGCCTGAGCGGCCAGGATTGCGAGCGCGGCACGTTCAGCCACCGCCACGCGGTGCTATCCGACGTGGACACCGGCCAGAAGTACACGCCGCTGCTCAACCTTGACCCGAAGCAGGCGCGCTTCTGCGTTTACAACTCGCTCCTCTCCGAGGCCGCTGTGCTCGGCTTCGACTACGGCTACGCGATGGACTACCCGGACATGCTCTGCCTCTGGGAGGGCCAGTTCGGGGACTTCGCCAACGGAGCCCAGGTCGTGATCGACCAGTTCATCGTGAGCGGCGAGTCCAAGTGGCAGCGCACCTGCGGCATCGTACTTCTCCTGCCGCACGGCTACGAGGGCCAGGGCCCCGAGCACTCGTCGGCCCGCCTCGAGCGCTTCCTGCAGGCCGCCGCCGAGAACAACATAGAGATCGCCAACGCCACGACGCCCGCGCAGTTCTTCCACCTGCTTCGCCGACAGGTGCGCCGCGACTTCCGCAAGCCGTTGATCGTCATGTCGCCCAAGTCGCTGCTTCGCCACCCCTCCGCGGTGTCGCGCATCTCGGACCTGACGAACGGCGGCTTCCAGGAGATCATCGACGACCCGACGGCCCCGGCACGCCCCGGCCGCGTCATCCTCTGCAGCGGAAAGGTCTACTACGACCTCTGCGACTACCGCAACAAGCACCTGCAGAGCGACACGGCCATCATCCGCGTCGAGCAGCTCTACCCGCTGCACACCGAGCGCATCCGCGAGATCGCTGAGCGCACCCGCGGCGCCCGCATCGTCTGGTGCCAGGAGGAGTCCCAGAACATGGGCGCGTGGTCCTGGATCTCGCCCCAGCTCGCCGACATCTTCCAGCTGATCCCGATCTACGCGGGCCGCGACGCCTCGGCGTCGCCCGCGGTCGGTTCGCTCGCGCTGCACAAGATCGAGCTCGCGAACCTGCTGAAGGACGCCTTCACCCTCTAATCATGCCCCTCGAAGTCAAAATCCCGCCCATGGGCGAGTCGATCAGCACCGGAATCCTTGCCAAATGGCACGTCAAGAACGGCGACGCCGTGAAGAAGGACCAGGCCCTCTTCGAGCTTGAGACGGACAAGATCACCTCGGAGGGCACGGCGGAGGCCGCCGGGGTCATCACCCTCAAGGTCGAGGCCGGAGCCGAGGTGAAGATCGGCCAGGTCGTCGCCTCGATCGACGAGGCTGCGCAGGCCGGTTCTACGGCACCGGCTGCCAAGCCCGCGGAGCCCGCCGCAAAGGCCGAGGCGGTCTCGTCGCCGGCCGTGCGCAGGCTCGCCGAGGAGACCGGCGTCAACCCGGCCACCGTCGCGGGCACCGGCAAGGACGGTCGCGTGACGAAGGGCGACATGCTGACCGCCGCCGAGCCCAAGGCCCCGGCCGCGGCGCCCAAGGCGGCCGCACCCGCGCCCTCCCCGGCCCCCAAGGCGGCCCCGGGCGAGCGCCAGACCCGCACGAAGCTAAGCCCCATCCGCCAGAAGATCGCCGAGCGACTGGTCTCGGCGCAGCACGCAGCGGCGCTGCTCACCACCTTCAATGAGGTCGACATGTCCGCCGTGCTCGCGCTGCGAGCCAAGTACCAGGACGACTTCGTGAAGAAGAACGGCTTCAAGCTGGGCTTCATGTCGTTCTTCGTGAAGGCGGTCGTGCACGCGCTCAAGACCGTGCCCGCAATCAACACGCAGATCGACGGCGACACGCTCGTCCAGAACAACTTCTACGACATCGGCGTCGCGGTCTCGACCGAGAAGGGCCTGATGGTCCCGGTCGTGCGCGGGTGCGACACGCTCGGTATGGCCGAGATCGAGCGCGCGATCAGCGCCGCCGCCACGAAGGCGCGCGAGGGCAAGATCACGCTCGCCGATCTGGAGGGCGGCGTCTTCACGATCACGAACGGGGGCACCTTCGGCTCGCTGCTTTCTACCCCGATCATCAACCCGCCGCAGAGCGCCATCCTCGGGATGCACGCGATCAACGAGCGCCCGGTGGCGGTCGCCGGCCAGGTCGTCATCCGCCCGATGATGTACGTAGCCCTGACCTACGACCACAGGCTGGTCGACGGCCGCGAGGCGGTGACGTTCCTCGTCAAGGTGAAGCAGGCGATCGAGGACCCCTCGCGGCTCCTCCTCGGCCTCTAGTGCGCCCCCGCGATGGAAGCCTACGACGTGGTGGTGATCGGCGCCGGCCCCGGCGGCTATGTGTGCGCGTTTCGCGCCGCGCAGCTCGGCCTCAAGGTGGCGCTCGTCGACAAGCGCGCGACCCTTGGGGGCACGTGCCTGAACGTCGGGTGCATCCCGAGCAAGGCCCTGCTGTACTCGTCCGAGCAGCTCGTGTTCGCGCGCGACCACGCGGCCGAGCACGGCATCAGGATCGGGTCCGTGGCCCCCGACCTCGCCGCCATGCAGAAGCGCAAGGACGCGGTCGTCTCGAAGCTTGTGGGCGGCGTCGCGCAGCTAGCCAAGGCCCGCAAGGTGACGGTCATGACCGGCGAGGCCGCCTTCGAGTCGCCCAAGGTGCTCGCGGTGAAGGCGGCCTCCGGCACCACGCAGGTGACCGCCAAGAACTTCGTCATTGCGACCGGCTCCGCGCCGGTGGAGCTGCCCTTCATGAAGTTCGACGGGTCGACCGTCGTCTCGAGCGACCACGCGATCGCGTTCGACGCGGTCCCGGCCTCGCTCGTCGTCGTTGGCGGCGGCGCCATCGGCCTCGAACTCGGGTCGGTGTGGGCCCGCCTGGGAAGCCAGGTGACCGTGGTCGAATTCCTCCCCAAGATCATCGCGACCTACGACGACGACATCGTGCGCGCATTCACCCGCATCCTGCAAAAGCAGGGCCTGCGGATCGAGACCGGCACGAGGGTGACCGGCCTCAGGCGCGAGGGCGAGCGCGCGGTCCTGACCGCGGAGAAGGACGGCAAGGCGGTCGAGTTTCCGGCGGACAAGGTCCTGGTGGCGGTGGGACGCAGGCCCTACACCGACGGCCTCGGCCTCGACAAGGCGGGCGTTGCCCTGGACGACAAGAGGCGCGTGCGCGTGGACGCGCGCCTCTCGACCGGCGTTCCCGGCATCTGGGCCATCGGCGACGTGGTCGCGGGCCCCATGCTCGCCCACAAGGCGGAGGAGGACGGCGTCGCCGTGGCCGAATGGATCGCCGGCAAGGCGGGGCACGTGAACTGGGACCTGGTGCCCGCGATCGTGTACACCGACCCGGAGGTCGCCTCGGTGGGCCTCGGCGAGGATGCGGCCAAGGCCAAGGGGCTCGCCGTCAATGTCGGCAAGTTCAACTTCGCGGCCAACGGGCGCGCGATCTCGAGCGACGCGACGGACGGGTTCGTGAAGATCGTGGCCGACGCCAAGACCGACCGCATCCTCGGAGCCCAGATCCTCGCGCGGGGAGCCGGCGAGCTCCTCTCCGAGGTCGTGACCCACATGGAATACGGCGGGAGCGCCGAGGACCTCGGGCGCACCATTCACAGCCACCCCACCCTCGGCGAGGCCGTGAAGGAAGCTGGGCTCGCCGTCTCCAAGTCGGCGATCCATGCGATTTGACACCGGCGCCGCGAGCGGGAAGTCTTGACGGGCCTGCTAGTTGGGGCTCAACAGGAGACAAATTCGTGGCGGCCATGTCCTTACCTCGCAAAAACTTCGGGCGGCGAACTGCCGCCCGAGGGGGCTTGCCGCGTGAAGGCGGCGCGCGTGTTCCCGCGGGGGGCCACCGGCCGTTCCCCAGCCCATGACGCCCACGGAACGCGAGGAAGCCCTGGAGCGCCGAGAGGCGAACGCCGCGCTTCTTGCTGCAAAGCTCGAGAAGGACCGCGCGGCCCTCGAGGCCGAGATCGCGGCGTCGTCGGCCGCGGCCAAGGCGGCGGGTGCGATCACCCGCGCCCTGCAGGCGGACGCCGCGAAGAAGGTGAAGGACCTCGAGGCGCAGTGCGCGCAGTGGGAGGCCAAGCTCGCGAAGTTGAAGGACGAGGCGGCGAAATCCACCCCCGCGGCGCCCCCGCAGGAGGACCTTTCGGCGGAGTGGAAGGCGCTCGGGGAGGAGCGGGCGCGGCTCGCCGCGGAGCGAGAGTCGTTCCAGGCCGACCTTGAGGATTACAGGACGGGACGCGCCGCCTTCGACCGCATGGTCATGGAGACGCGCACCAAGCTGAAGGCCGAGGCCCAGGCGCTCGCAGAGCTGCGCTCCAAGCTCGCTTCGATCCGCAACGAGATCGAGAGCGGCGTTAAGGCGCGCGAGGCCGAGGTCGTGCGCCGGGAGGCCTACCTCGAGGGCGAGCGGGAGAAGCTGCAGGCCGGGGTGGACGCGCTCATCCGGGGCGAGAACCAGCTGAAGGAGCAGCGCACGAAGTTCGAGGCGCAGTCGGCCGCGCTGGCCGCCAAGGAGGTCATGTTCGAGGATCGCTACCGCCAGCTGCAGGCGAGTATGAAGAATTTTGCCAAGGCGTGAACCCGCCCCCAAAACCAACCTGAACCCAGCCCATGGCCAACGCTGAAGACACCCAGGTCGTTGTCGAGCTCACCCACCACTCGCTGCACGCGCTGAGGGCCACGGGAGGCACGATCGAGGCGGGCGGCGAGTGCCTCCTTGAGAACAAGCCCGGGATCGAGGCCCTGCTCACCTCGGTGGCGCCCGCCTGGAAGGAGGAGGGCGTCCAGGCCCTGGCCGCCATCTGGCCCGACTCGGTCGGCTGGCACCTCTCCACCGACACGGAGGCGATGCTCGACCGCTCCACCGACTCGCTCTGCGGCATCGCCGCGAAGATCCTCAAGGACTACAAGACGTCGATGGCGCTCGCCACCGCCAACGCGGGCGACGGCGGGGAGGTCACGCAGGACGGCATGGACAAGTACGTCCTCGCCTTCTCGCAGGAGCCCTCGATGGCGCGGATCTCGGGCACGCTCGAGGAGCTGAAGATCGCCTCCGGGGACCCCTCCCCTGCGGCCTTCGCGCACCTGGGCGCGATCGCGGACAGCCTGGCCGCGGCGGGCGGCAAGGGCTCGGTCGTTCTCTGGGACCTCGGGACGAGCCGCTCGCACCTGCTGCTCGTGACAGCCAAGGGCGTGCAGGCGGTCGTGCCGAGCGAGCTGGGCCTCGAGGCGATCTTCGAGGCGGTGCAGTCCGCGCTCAGGCTCAAGTTTCGAGGGGCCGGCGAGCGGCTCTTCTTCAACGAGAACTACGACTTCACCGACGCGGGCCCGAAGATCGGCGGGATCGTGGGGGGCAAGCTGAAGGCCTCGCTCGGGAACCTGCCCACGCTGCGGGACGGCCCTCCGGCCCTCACCTGCCTCGGCCTCACCGGCAAGCAGGGCTGGTTCGCGCGCGAGGTCGCAGCAGCCGCGGGGCTTGCGCCGCTGGCGATCGATCTGTCCACGGTGGCGAAGGCCATGGGCGCCTCGTTCAAGGACAGCGCCACGCAGGCGGCCTTCTCGGTCACGAGCCTCGGGATCCTGGCGCGCCTGCGCGGCCAGCGCGCCTGGAACCCGCCTTGGGAGGGTGCCGAGCCCCCCGCCGAGGACACGCTGCCCGCGTCTGAGCGCGAGCCCGCACCCGAACCGGTGCCCGAGCCGGAACCCGAGTCGGAGCCGGAGCCGGCTCCCCGTGCGCAGACCCGGCCCCCCGTGCCCCCCGTGCGCGCGAAGCCCTCGATCAGCCTGTCTTCGGACTCGACCCCGAGCATACCGCTACCCGCTGGGCCGGCCGGCCCCAAGATGCGACCGCCCGCACCGCCGCGGTCCACCACGCCGCCGATGCCGGTGTCCTCGGGCCTGCCTCCGCCTCCCTCGTTTGGAGCCGCGCCCCCACCGCCGTCGTTCGGAGCGCCGCCGCCGGCTCCCGCCGCCTCGGCGCCACCGCCGCCCTCCTTTGCGGCACCGCCGCCCGCCCCCGCGCAGCCCCCGGCGCCGACCCTCAAGGTGCGCACCGCCCCGCTGACGCCGCCCAAGCCGCCGTCCTTCTCCAACCCGGGCTTCGTGCTCCACGAGGATCCCATCTCGACCGGCGAGCCGGGCTTCCCGGCACCCCCGGGCGCGCAGCAGGCACCGCCCGCGCCGGGCTTCCCGGCTCCGCAGGCCGCCCCGCCCCCCGCGCTGCCGCCTTCGCCGGTGGCCTTGCCCCGTATCGCCCCGGTCGGCACCACCCCGCCCCACGGCCCGGTCACGTCGCTGCCCTTCGAGGCTGCCAAGCTGAAGCCCGGGGTCTCCCTCACGACCCCCCCGTTTCCGATGGCCGAGCAAGAGCCGCGCAGCAAGGCGGGTCTCTACATCGGCATCGCCTGCGCGGCGGCGCTCCTGTTCGCCACGCTCGCGGTCGTCCTTGAGGAAAGGAACGAGAAGATCAAGGCGGCGGACCAGGCCCAGGCCGCGGAACTTGCCCAGAAGCAGGCCGAGCAACTGCTGAAGGAGGCCGAGAAGGCGAAGGAGGAGGCCGACGACAACCACCGCAAGGAACTCGAGATCGCCATCAAGATCACGAAGGAGCAGGTCGAGGCGGACACGCGTCGCCAGATCCTCGCGGAACTCGAGACCGAGCGCCTCACCAAGCTTCCCGGAACGCTTGTCATCACCACGGAGCCGGCCGGGGCCTCGGTCTCGATCGACGGCGCCGCGCCGCTCCTCTCGCCGGTCAAGGCGGAGGGCGTCGCCAAGGGGCCGCACCACATCAAGGTGACGCTGGCCGGACACGACCCGGTGGCGCTCGACGCCGAAGTGAGGGCCGGAAAGACGACCGAGGTGCCTCTCGTCACCCTCCAGCAGTCGTACGGCTCCGTGTCGCTCTCCAGCTCGCCGGACAACCTCGAGTACTCGATCCGACCCTCGGGCAACCTGCTGGCGAAGCCCGTTGCCACCGGGCGCACCCCGGCGTCGGTGAACTTGGACCACGGGGACTACACCGTGACGATCTCCCGGCCAGGTTGCCGCGACCACGTCCAGAACCTCACGGTCGAGAAGGGCGAGAAGTACACGCTCTCGACCAAGTACTTGGACGGGTCCCTCGAGCTGACGAGCGACCCGAGCGGCGCGCAGGTCTACAAGGACGGCTCGTTCCTCGGAACCACCCCGCTCGCGCTCCACGACCTTTCCCCCCGGCAGGCCGACTTCAACCTGACGCTGCCCGGCTACGACCCGACCCCGGTGTCCTGCCAAATCCCCGAGGGCGACACCCTCAAGCTTGAGGCCCAGCTGCTGCGCAAGGACCGCGTCTTCAAGGCCAGCGAGGCAAAGGACGCCCCGCAGTCGATCGACGCGCCCGCCCCGGTGCTGAGCGCCGAGCAGCGCAAGCTCGGGGCCGACCTCGTCTTGAGCCTGGTCGTGCGGACCGACGGAGCGGTGTCGGACGTGGAGGTCGTGAAGACCACCGACGATGACATCGCTCGCCGGTGCAAGGCGGCGGTCGAGAAGTGGCGCTACCGCCCGGGCACAGCCCCGGACGGGCGCACGGTCAACGTCCGCATCGAGGTCCCGTTCTCATTCCCTGCCTCGGGGTCCTAGGATGGCTGGCCCTGATACGGCGTTCATGGCAAGGAACGTGCTAGCCGGTAGCCACTTCCCAAGAACCTAACCTCGTGTCGCTCCTAAGCACCCCCTACGAAACAGGCGATTTCTTTGACGAGATGTTCGCCGAGGGGGGCGCCGTGCGCCCCCATTACCGCATGCTGGCCGACCGGCTCTCCACGGTGTCGCTGCCCGAATTCGAGCGGCGCAGGGCAGCCGTAGACCTCGCCTTCCTGAGGAGGGGCGTGACCTTCACCGTCTACAATGACTCGGAGGGCACCGAGCGAATCTTCCCCTTCGACATGGTCCCGCGCATCATCCCCGCTCGGGAGTGGGAGCGCCTCGAGGCGGGGCTGATCCAGCGCATCACGGCCCTCAACCTGTTCCTGCACGACCTCTACCACGAGCAGAAGATCATCAAGGACAAGGTGATCCCTGCCGCGCAGGTCCTCTCGGCGCGCCATTTCCGCCGGGAGTTCATGAACTTCTCGGTCCCGAAGGACATCTACGTGCACATCTGCGGCACGGACCTGATCCGGGACCGCAACGGCAACTACCTGGTGCTCGAGGACAACCTGCGGTGCCCGTCCGGGGTGTCGTACATGATCGAGAACCGCTCCGCGATGCGCCGGGCGTTCCCGAACCTGTTCCAGAGCTACGGCGTGCGCCCGGTGGAGGGCTACTCGGACACGCTCCTCAAGTC
>CAIXHE010000046.1 GCA_903919205.1 uncultured Opitutaceae bacterium
AACTACTTCGCCTACCGCCTGAGCGTCTTCGCCGCGGCGCGCATCGTCTCGGGCGCCTTCGGGCTCCTCGCCCTCCTCCTCGCGGTCCCCTTCTTCAACCACTACCTGGACCTTCCGCACGAGGGCTGGAGGATCGCCCTCGGCCTGCCCGCCATGGCGATGACGGCCCTGATCCAGTTCAGCATCGCCTACTGCTTCGGGCTCCTCGCGTTCTGGTTCATGGACATCCAGGGCTTCGTCATCCTGTCCATGGCGATCGAGAACCTCCTCGGCGGCCAGATCTTCCCGCTCGACCTTCTGCCGCCCGCCCTCTTCGGCCCGCTTCGCTTCCTGCCCTTCTTCTACCAGGCCTACTTCCCGGCGGCCATCCTCACCGGCCGCTGCGACCGGGCGTTCGCGCTCCAGGGGCTTGCGATCCAGGCCTTCTGGGCTTGCGTGCTGGTGTGCCTGGCCGAGTTCGTGTGGCGCCGCGGCCTGCGCCACCACACGGCCGCGGGCGGCTGAAGCCCGAACGATGAGATCCCTCACGCTCTACCTCAGGATCTGGCTCGCGAGCGCGCGCTACTCGCTCGTGCGGGCCACCATGTTCCGGGCGGACCTCGCGATCTGGGCCTTCGTCGAGCTGCTGTGGATCACCGTGAACGTCCTCATGGTGGTCGTGATCTACCAGCACACCCGCACGGTGGCGGGCTGGAGCGAGTACCAGATGCTGCTGCTGGTCGGCACCTCGATGCTGATCCAGAGGTTCCTGATGGGCTTCTTCTGGAGCGGCATCTTCGAGATGGGCCGCAACGTGCGAAACGGCATGTTCGACTTCGTCCTCGCCCAGCCCGGCGACCCGCTCTTCATGGCCTCGACCCGCAAGCTCGAGCTCGACGGCCTCCTCAACTCGGTGATCGCCGCGGGCCTGGTCGCCTACTCGGCGGCGAAGCTCGGGCTGAGGCCCGGCGCCGGCGACCTCGCCCTCTACGCCGTCATGGTGGCCTGCGGCGTCGTGATCCACTACAGCGCGCTCGTGATGGCGATGTCGCTCGCCTTCTGGATCACGAGCTCGCAGGGCGTCGAGGGCAGCTACTTCACGCTGATGGAGTTCTCCCGACTCCCGCGGCAGGCCTTCGGCGGCGTGGCCAGCGTCGTCTTCGTCTGGGTGCTGCCGGTGGTCGTGGTCTCGAACGCACCGGCCAACCTGCTCCTGCACGGCTTCGACGCCCGCTGGGCCCTGGCGCTCCTCGCCGCCACGCTGGCGTGGTTCGCGCTCGCCGTCATGATCTTCCGGCTCGGCCTGAGGCGCTACACGAGCGCGAGCTCATGAGCGGCGCCCTCCAGGCATTCCAGGAGCGGATCGGGTACGCGTTCAGGGACCCCCGGCTCCTCGAGCGGGCGCTCACCCACGCCTCCTGGCTCCAGGACCACCCCGAGGCCCCGGGCAACAACCAGCGCCTTGAGTTCCTCGGGGACTCCGTCCTGCAGCTGGTCCTCACGCAGGCCCTCTTCACCCTGTTTCCCGAGGAGCGCGAGGGCGTGCTCACGAAGCGCCGCGCCATCCTGGGCCGGGGCGCGTTCCTCTCCGCGCTCGCCCGGGAGATCGGGCTCGACCGCACGCTGCTCCTGGGTGCCAACGAGGAGTCGCTCGGCGGGCGCGGTCGCGACGCCGCCCTCGAGGACGCCTTCGAGGCGCTGGTCGGCGCCGTCAGCGTCGACGGGGGGCTCGAGGAGGCCCGCCGGGTCGTGCACGCCCTCTACGGCGACCTTGGGGCGCGGCTCGCCTCGCTCGAGGGGCACGCGAACCCGAAGGGGCGCCTCCAGGAGATCGTGCAGCCGCTCCACGGCAACCAGGCGATCCGCTACGACGTGCTCTCGACGGAGGGCGCCGACCACGAGCGCACCTACGAGGTGGGCGTGTTCCTTCTCGAGCGCCGGATCGGCACCGGTCGGGGCACCTCCAAGAAGCTCGCGGAGGAGCAGGCCGCCCACGAGGCCCTGCGCACCCTGGAGACGAGCCCGGGGGGCCGATGAGCACCCGGGGCAGGCACAGGATAGTCGGGGTGTGCCCGTCGGCCAGGGGCGCCGTCGTCGCCCAGGCGATGGCCGAGCACCCCGCCCCCGTGTGGATCGTGGTCGCGGCCGACCTGAAGGCGGCCGAGCAGATGGCCGAGGACACGGCCTTCTTCGCGGCCTCGGGGGGCGCCCCCATCGAGGCCCTGGTGTTCCCCGAGTCGATGCCCGACAGCCGCGATATGCGCGAGGCCTTCGCGGCCTCGGGCGAGCGCCTGACGGTGCTCTCGCGCCTGCGCGCCCTGCGCTCGGGGCCGGGCGGCGCCGCGCCGCTCGCCGTGTTCACGACGCCGACCTCGCTCCTGCAGCCGGTGCCTGCCATCGAGCAGTACAGCGCGAGCGAGATCGTGCTCGTGCGCGGCGCGCGCCAGCCCTTCCAGGGGCTCCTCGAGCGCCTGAGCGCGCTCGACTACGACAGCGAGGCCGTCTGCGAGTCGCCCGGCCACTACGCGGTGCGCGGCGGCATCATCGACATCTATCCGGTCACGGCGACCGAGCCCTACCGGCTCGACTTCTTCGGCGACGAGATCGAGGACATCCGCGCCTTCGACCCCGTGACGCAGCGGTCCGCGGCTCGCGTGGAGCGCATCTCGGTGGTCGCGTCGCCCCGGCTGCGCCTGGAGCCGGCAAAGACCGGCATCGCCGACTACCTGAACCCCGCCTCGGCGCTCGTCTTCATCGAGCCGGCGGCCCTCGAGGAGGAGTTCCGGGCATTCGCGCAGGAGGGCGCCCTGGGCCTCGCACCCCTGCTCGGGCGCTGCGCGCTGGCCCTCGGCGTCTCCGAGATCGACGAGGCCTCGGAGGTGTTCGCGGAGCCCGAGTCGGAGACGGTGTGGGACACCGAGGGCCTGGAGCACCACCGGGCGCTCCCCTCCGAGACCCTGCTCGCGCGCGACCGACTCGACGCCGAGGAGGAGGCGCGGCGCGCGTTCCTCGGCCAGCTCGCGCACTGGGGGCGCGAGGGCTTCACGATCGCGCTCGCCGCCTCGAAGGAGGGCGAGGAGAAGCGCATGCGCGAGATCCTAGGCGAGGCGGGCCTCGCCGGGCCCGGCGTGGTCTACCTGCGCGGCAACTTGAACGAGGGTTTCCGGGCGGCCTCGCGCCCCGGCGCGGCCCTCTCGCTCGCCCAAGGGCCGCGGGGCCTGGTCTTCGTGACGGAGACCGAGGTGTTTGGCCGCAAGCGCGCCCGCCGGCGGGCGGCCCCGGGCCGAGCCCAGCCTTCGCTGGCGCAGGTCGACCAGCTCCTCGACTTCTCGGAGCTCGTCGAGGGCGACTTCGTCGTGCACCTGCAGCACGGCATCGCGCTCTACCGGGGCGTGACCAAGATCGAGACGGCGCAGGGGCTGCGCGAGGTGATCTCGGTCGAGTTCGACGACGGCGTGACGCTCCACGTTCCCCTGCAGGAGTCCCACCTGATCAGCCGCTACGTGGGGCTCGGCCGCTTGAAGCCCCAGCTTGGCCGGATCGGCACGGGCCGCTGGGAGAAGGCGCGGCGCGCGGTGGAGCGTGCCACGGTGGACCTCGCGGCCGAGCTCCTGCGCATCCAGGCGAGCCGCGAGGCCCAGGAGGGCTTCGCCTTCCCGGAGGACACCGAGTGGCAGCGCGAGTTCGAGGCCTCCTTCCCCTTCACCGAGACCGCGGGCCAGGCCCGGGCCATCGAAGAGACCAAGCGGGACATGGAGAGGCGCCGCCCTATGGACCGCCTGATCTGCGGCGACGTCGGCTTCGGCAAGACCGAGGTCGCCATCCGCGCGGCGTTCAAGGCCGTGCAGGCGGGCAAGCAGGTGGTGGTGCTGGTGCCCACCACCGTCCTCGCCCAGCAGCACCTGAACACCTTCCGCGAGCGCATGGCCGGCTACCCGGTCTCGATCGAGATGATCAGCCGCTTCCGCTCGAGGGCCGAGCAGCGAACGATCCTCGAGGCGGTCGTGAACGGCGGGGTCGACATCCTGATCGGCACCCACCGGCTGCTGCAGCCCGATGTCCGCCCGAGGGACCTGGGCCTCGTGATCATCGACGAGGAGCAGCGCTTCGGGGTGAAACACAAGGAGACCTTCAAGGCGATGCGCGCCACGGTGGACGTGCTCTCCATGAGCGCGACCCCGATCCCGCGCACCCTCTACCTCGCCATGACGAGCGCCCGGGACATGAGCGTCATCGACACGCCCCCGGTCAACCGCCACCCGATCCAGACGATCGTGAAGACCTACGACGAGAAGGTCGTCGTCGACGCGATCCGCCACGAGATGCGCCGGGGCGGCCAGGTGTTCTACCTCCACAACCGCGTGGGCACGATCGAGCGGGTCGCCAAGCGCCTGCGGGAGCTGATGCCCGACCTCTCGTTCGGCGTGGGGCACGGCCAGATGCACGCCGACGACCTGGAGCGCGTGATGACCGACTTCGTCGCGGGCCGCTACCAGGTGCTCGTCTGCACCACCATCATCGAGAGCGGCCTGGACATCCCCAACTGCAACACCCTCATCATCGAGGGCGCGGACCGCTTCGGACTGTCCCAGCTCTACCAGCTGAGGGGCCGCGTGGGGCGCTTCAAGCACCAGGCCTACGCCTACCTGCTGCTGCACGGCCACACCCGCCTCCTCGACGTCGCCCGCCAGCGCATGAACACCCTGCGCCAGCACAACCAGCTCGGGGCGGGCTTCCGGATCGCCATGCGGGACCTGGAGCTGCGCGGGGCGGGCAACCTGCTCGGACCCGAGCAGAGCGGGCACATCGTCGGCGTGGGCTTCGAGCTCTACTGCCAGCTGCTGCGCCAGTCGGTCGCCCGCCTCAAGGGCGAGAAGTCGGCGGCGGCGATCCGGGCGAGCGTGAAGCTCGACTTCGTGTTCGTCGGCGAGGGCCCGGCCCCGGAGGGCGCCCAGATGGGGCGCCGGGAGGACGGCTACACCGCGCTCAAGGATGCCGAGGACGAGGCGGGGGGGCCCGAGGTCGCGAGGATCCAGGCCCGGATCCCCTCCGCCTACCTGTCCGAGACCCGCCTCCGGATCGATGTCTACCGCCGGCTGGCGATGGCCGATTCCCTGGCCGCGGTCGAGCGTGTGCGCTCCGAGCTCGCCGACCGCTTCGGCAAGCCGCCCGCCGAAGTGCGCACGTTGCTGCAGGTAACTGAGATCCGGGTCCTTGCGGAACAAAAGGGCATCCTTTCCGTCGAAACAGAATCCAACCGCCTGAAGTGCCTGCGCGGGAGCGGCCAGCGTGACGACTGGGTCATGATCGCCTCCCGGTTTCCAAGGTTGACCGAATCGCGCCCGCACCTAAGGTTGAAGGAGATTATCGCTTTCTTGAACCATCTGCCGAATCCATGACCCTGACCCGCGGTGTTAACGCTGCCTTCGTCGCTGCCCTTTTGGCCACATCGGCGCTGGCCCAGGGCCAGCCCGAGGACAACCTGAACCTGCGCTTCGCGAACGGGATCGCGGCCATCGCCGAGGACAAGATCATCACGGTCGACGACGTCCGCCGCTAGGTGACGCCCCTCATCCCGCAGCTCCAGCGCGAGGCCCGCAACGAGCAGGAGTTCAACCAGAAGCTCGAGGCCCTCCAGGACAACGCGATCGACAACCTGATCGACCGGGTTCTGATCATCAAGGACTTCCAGAAGGACGACAAGAAGCACGTCCCCCAGAGCTTCGTCGACAACCAGATCCACGAGCAGCTGACCGACCAGTTCGACAACGACCGCTCCAAGTTCCTCGCCTACCTGAGGGCGCGCGGGACCACGATGCGCGACTACCGCAGGGAGGTGGAGGAGGACATCATCTACAACTACATGATGCACCAGCAGCACAAGTCCCAGAGCATCGTGAGCCCGGTGCGCATTGAGCAGTACTACAAGGAGAACAAGGAACGCTTCTACCAGGACGACAGCGTGCACCTGCGCCTGATCCAGCTGAACCGCACCCCCGGGGAGACGGATGGCTCGCTGCGCGGCAAGGCCGAGTCGATCCTGCTGCGCCTGCGCTCCGGCGAGAAGTTCGAGGACCTTGCCAAGGAGTACAGCACGGACTCGCGCCGCGGCAAGGGCGGCGACTGGGGCTGGATGAAGCGCTCGGACCTGAAGCCCGAGTTCAGCGAGCCCCTGTTCGCCGTGAAGAAGGGCGAGTGCTCCGAGCCGGTCGTGCTGCCCGAGGGCTGCTTCTTGCTCTTCGCCGAGGACCGAAAATACGCCGGCGTCCAGCCCTTGGACGAGGTACGCGACCAGATCGAGCGCATCCTGGTGCAGCAGATGGGCCGCGAGACGAGCGACCGCTGGCTTGAGCGGCTGCGCCGCAACGGCTACGTCAAGCGCTTCTAGGGCTCGTTGAGGATCGGGTCGCGCTCGAGGAGCGCGAGCGCCCGCACCCGGCTCTCCTGCCAATGTCGCGTCTCAAACTCGGCGCCCAGAGGCGGGAATATGCCCTCGCTCAGCCCACCGACGATCCGTGCGGCCATCTCTCGCGCCTCGTCGTAGACCAATTCGGGTGAGGGGGGCTTGGGCTCCCGGGGCGGCGTGTCCTTCGCCGGCGGGGGTGCCGTGGCGCCCAGCACCTGGATGGCACGGCGAAGCCCGGAGACGGGGTGTCCGTTCTCGGAGGGTTCAGGATGTTTCCGCTCCATGGGAGGGTGCTGGATTGAGGGGTTCTGTGGCGGGGGTCAGTGGGTGCCCGAGTGCGGAGCGTGCAGGCTTCGCGGGGGGCGGTAGTCGTCGAGGCGGGGACACACCGGCCGAACCTGCTCGGCCGAGGGCCCCCGCCCCGACGGTTTGCTAGATACCGACACGGGCAAGGCAGAGGGGATCAGGGAAGCGACGCCACCATCGTGCGGGCCGAAGCCTCGCCAATAAGGGCGACCATCGGACTCGAGGAGGGTTCATACGCCTTCACCACCACCCCGATCAGATTCTCCTGGGTCACCGGTGTCGCGTCGCAGAAGGCGTTGCCCACGCCCTGGGCAATCCATCCGTCGGAGGTCCTGGCGACCAGCACGTGGGCCACCGGCCGGCCTGACTCGCCGACATAGACCGCGGTCATGCCGGCCTTCAGGTCCGCGAGGGCCACCTGGCGGGTGACGACCACCGTGTGGTCCCTGTAGAGGGGGAGCATCGAGTCGCCGCTGCCCACGAGATAGCCGGTGTCCGCGTGCTCGGCGACGTACTTGCGGGCCAGCTCCGTGGCCTCGAACGGCTGTACCCGCTCGGCCTGGGGCGACATCGCAGCGACCGCCGCGGGCGAGTAACGCGCCGAGGTCTGGGTGGAGCAGCCGGACCAGCCGAGGCTTGTCAGGGCGACCAGTCCAAGGAGGCTCCGGCGCAAGATCGTGGCCCGGCCTTCGGTGCGGTGCGTGTGCGGTGTTGCTTGCATGCACACACTAAACGGCAAGCCGCGGAAATCATGAATAGGGCCTACCCAATGGCCCCGGCAGTGTTATCACCCGGTCCCACCGGGAGAAATCCCGGGGGCAACCGGGAGGCCCCGGGGGGACCTAGGGGAAACACCCCAGGCGCTAGGAGGGGGAGTCCTAGGCAGCGGTCGTCGACGTTATCACTGTGTTCGACATGTCTATTTTATTGGTTTCTTCCATAATTTAGGAGAGGGTCGGGCCCGATGCATCCCGAAACCCCCGACTCGGCCCCCTACCCCACGAGCCCGATCCGCGAGATGCCCGCGCGGGAGCGCCCCCAGGAGCGCCTCGAGCGTCTGGGGGCCGCCGCGCTCAGCGACGCCGAGCTGCTGGCGCTGCTGGTGCGCAGCGGCACCCGCGGCCAGGACGTGATCAGCGTCGCCGCCCGGATCGTCGCCGAGGCGGGCTCGCTTGCCGCGCTCCTGCACTGGCACGAGGCCGACTTCCGGAGCCTTCGGGGCATCGGGCGGGTGAAGGCCCTTCAGCTCGTGGCCGCTATGGAGGTGGCGCGCCGGGCGGCCAGCGGCACCGCACAGGAGGCTCCCTTCATGAACCGCGCGGACCTGATCGCGGCCCACCTCGAGCCCGTCGCCGCGGGCCTCGACGTGGAGAAGTTCTGGGTATTGTGCCTCAACCGCCGG
>CAIXHE010000047.1 GCA_903919205.1 uncultured Opitutaceae bacterium
CCATCGCCTCGGCCGCGGCCCTTGCTTTGTCAGCCTCGCCCAGGTTGACCGTCTCTCGGTGTCCTAGGTGCTGCAGGCGCACGCACCAGTTAAAGCCCTCCCGGCGTACCCCGTCCTCGGTCCACCAACCCCGGAAGATCTTTGGCAACCAGTACTCGGCTTGGTATCGGCTATACCTCCTGGATTTCCTAACCTTGGCCACTTCTTGGCCACTTTGCGCGAGTGCGCCCGATGCTTGGGATTCCACGGGGCGAGCCGGAACCGAAGGCACCCTAGGAGCAAGGTTAAATTATGTAAGTGCTTGTCATAGTATCTCGTACGTTTTAAGCCATGTGCATGATTGGAAATCATGTGTATCCGCAAGGGTACCGAGGGTTCGAATCCCTCCCTCTCCGCCATTTAATCGAAGGCGACCGCATGAGTGAAATCCCATGAAATCCACCCTTCTCGTCCGCTTGGTTACCGTCATGGTTTGCGTGATCGTGCTGGATGGGGCCCGGGCCACGCCGCCCTCGCCTTCACCATCGCCCCAGGAGGCGATCCGCGCCCTTCTCCTCGAGTTTCTCGCAAGAAATGATGAGCCCGCCGAGCACGACCGCTTCTGGGCGGACGACCTGGTCTACACAGGGTCCTCCGGGCGGGTGGCCACCAAGCCCGAAATCATGAAATCCGTATCTAGTCCGAGCTCCGGACCTAGGGACACCTATGCGGCCGAGGATATCCTCGTGCGCCTATACGGCACAACGGCGGCCCTAACCTTCCGCCTGGTGCGGCATACTCCGGAGGGCAAGACCGAGCTCTATCGCAACAGCGGCACGCTGCTGCTACGAAACGGCTCGTGGCAGGTAGTGACGTGGCAGGCTACCCGGGTGGCCTCCGCGGAATCGGCGCCGTCGAAATAGAGGCTGGGCACCGATCCGGCTTTAATCGACGCGCGGTCGACGCGGTGTCGCCGCGGCCAACCACGCCCTTCGTGACCCTCGCAGCCACAGGCGCCCGCCCAGAGCCCTCAAGCCGAAACTCCGCCGAGAGTGTGGTGCGGAAGCGGCTGCACCGAGAATTGCGTCATCCGTCGCGCCCAATCGATGGAAGGGCGCTCAAGATACCGCTCCGAGACATGCGCGACCGCAATGCCGGCGGCCAAGATTGGCACGGAAAGCAGCACCCCGGACTCGAGCGGATGGGCCCTTATCAGCACCAGCTGGTGGGTCCAATGATCAGCCAAGATGAGAAAGACGATGTTGAACAGGTACAGGCTGTAGCTCAGCCGCCCAAGGTATTGCGAAACGCGGTGGCCGAGAGCGTGACCCAGGCAACCTGCCCTCCCGTGGTAGAGGAGCGCCACAAGCAGGGCGGCAAGGACCTGCTCCGTGTCCATCGACCACCAGTGCAGCCCCATTACGTGGCGCGAGGCGAGCATGCCGGCGAGGACGATTGGGGACGCCTGAGCGGGAATGAGCCGCGCGATCACCCGGCCCAGGCCCGTAGGTACAAGCATGCCGAGAGCGAAGCAGGAAAGGAACCTCTGGTAGTACACGAAATGTGCGCTCAGCCAGGGGGCACACAAGACAGTGGCAAAAACGGCATAGGCGACGGCGATGCCAGCGAAGCCGAGGCGCTGGAAGCTCCAGAAGCCCACGAGGATGAACGGGACAGCAAGGAACTCCACCTGGAGGGTCCACGACGCTCCGAGTATGGAGAAATCGCAGAGCGCCGCGTTTCCCAAAAAATGCTTCTTCTGGACCGCGAGGGCGCCGGTCAGGGCAAAGGCGCCGAGGCAGCACAGGAGGCTCACGAAAAACGTGGGGTAGAGTCGAATCAGGCGACGCAACGAGAAGCCGACCGCGGTCGCCAGTGCCCTGGCATGACGCCTGCGAAGACTTTCGAACAGCACGGTTCCGCTCAGGACAAAGAACAGCACGACCGCCGTCTCTCCGCTTACGATCATGAACACCAGTTTGGACAGCACCTCGTAGACGCCATGCGCGTCCTGGATCGGAGGGCGCACGATCCGCTGGTTCTGCGTCGGATCCCGATCAAGAATCGAATGAAAGACCACAACGGCGATGGCCGCGTACCCCCGAAGTCCGTCCATGTGGGAGTTGCGAGAGACACCTTCCATCGACCGTCGATGATGGGCTCCCCGGCCGCACCGTCAATCGGGTCCTTCGCCGCGCCGCTAGGCGCGGCGCCCCGGCCACGTCAGGGGACGCGCCCAAAAGGCGTCGGAGCGCCCCCCATAGTAGCCCTCCAAAACCCGGTCCATGACCCTGGAGGTCCTCCGGGCCGACTCCCCCGTGCTGGGGCAGGTACCCTTCCCGAGCAGGTCGTCGACGACCGCCTGGATCATCGGCTGGCCCACGTGCGGCGGGTACGGCAGGTCGAAGGCCTTGACGCCGGCGGAATCCTCGAGCCGGATGGGGGCTGAGGTGAACATCGGGAACGAGATTTCCCCGAGCGTTCCCGAGATTCGCATCAGGTCCTCGCTGACGGCGCTGGCAAAGTAGCATGCCATCGCTCCCAGCGCCCCGGAGCCCGTGCGGAAGCTGAGCGCCACGGTGTCCTCAACCAGGTAGTCCGAGGCGGCGTTTACCGCGCTGCCCCGGACCTCGGAGAGCGGGCCCAGCAGGTAGTCGAGCAGGTCGAGGGCGTGCGAGCCCACATCGAGGAAGTGTCCCGCACCGGCGACCGCGGCGTCGATGCGCCACGGGGTGCCCCGGGTGTGCTGAGGCTGGGCGAGGCGGTACGTGACCCCGGTCACCCGCCCGACCGCCCCCGAGCGTATCAGCTCCTCGACCTTGAGGAAGCAGGGGAGCCTTCGCCGGTAGTAGGCCACGTAGAGCGGCAGGCCCGCGGCGGCGAAGGCCTCGACCATCGCGTCGCACTCGGCGGCGCTTCGGGCCATCGGCTTCTCCACGTAGGCCGGCTTGCCCGCGGCCGCCACGGCCAGCGCGTACGAGGCGTGCGTGTCGGGGGGCGTGGCGATGTAGACGGCGTCCACCTCGGGGTCGGCGATCAGGGCCTCGGCGTTGTCGTAGAACCGGGCGACGCCGTGGCGGCGGGCGTAGTCGGCGGCGAGCGCGCCGTTGCGGCGCATGACCGCCACCAGACTCGACCCGGCGGCCTTTCGGAAGCCGGGCCCGCTCTTCACCTCGGTTACGTCGCCGCAGCCGAGGATTCCCCAGCGCACGAGGCTTCGATCCGCGAAATGTCTGAGGACGGCCATGCGGACAGGATCAGCGCCAACCCCGGGGGGCGCAACGCTTACCCGCACTCCTCCACGGCCCCGGGGCGGTTGACTCCGTGCGCAAAGATCGGAAGCGTCCCTCACCCCCGTGAACACCCCAACCCAGATCCCCCGCGCGCTTCTGCTCATTTGCCTCTGGGCGGCGGCGTCCCGGCCGGCCCCCGCCCAGGCCCCTCAGGCGGTCTTCGAGGTCAGGGCCTACGGGGCCGCGGGCGACGGCAAGACGCTCGACACAGACGCCGTCAACCGGGCCATCGAGGCCGCTGCGGCCACCGGGGGCGCCATGGTGCGTTTCTCCGCAGGCACCTACCTCTGCACGTCGATCCACCTGAAGAGCAACGTGACGCTGTACCTCGATGCGGGCTCGGTCATCGAGGCGGCGGAGGGTCCCCTCCCCCGCTACGACGACCCGGAGCCGAACCCGTGGAAGGACTTCCAGGACTACGGGCACAGCCACTGGCAGAACAGCCTGATCTGGGGCATCGGACTCAGAAACATCTCGATCCGCGGCAACGGGCTGATCCACGGCAAGGGACTCGACTGCGGCTTCCACAAGGGCGGCTACAAGGACGGCGGGCCCGGCACCGGCAACAAGTCGATCAGCCTCAGGGACTGCGTGAACGTGACGCTCCGGGACTTCTCCATCCTGCACGGCGGACACTTCGGGATCCTCGCCACGGGCGTGGACAACCTCGTCATCGACGGCGTGAAGATCGACACCAACCGGGACGGTATGGACATCGACTGCTGCCGCAACGTCCGCATCTCCAACTGCAGCGTGAACGCGCCCTGGGACGACGGCATCTGCCTGAAGGCGTCCTACGCGCTCGGAGAGAAGCGCCCGTGCGAGAACATCACGATCAGCAGTTGCTTCGTGTCGGGGAACTACGACGAGGGCACGCTGCTTGACGGCACCTTCCGCCGCAGCAGCCGCGACTACGGCTCCCTGCGCACGGGCCGAATCAAGCTGGGCACCGAGTCGAACGGAGACTTCAAGAACATCGCCATCTCGAACTGCGTGTTCGACGACTGCCGCGGGCTCGCCATCGAGAGCGTGGACGGCTCGGTGATCGAGGACGTCGCGATCTCGAACATCACGATGCGCCACGTAGCGAACTCGCCGATCTTCATCCGCCTCGGCAACCGGGCACGCGGCCCGGGGCATCCGCCGGTAGGCGCCATTAGGCACGTGACGATCGACAACGTGGTGGCCTCCGACGCGGACTGGTCGCTCGGTTGCCTGATCACGGGCATTCCCGGCCACCCGATCGAGGACGTGCGCATCAGCAATGTAGACTTTATCCAGGAGGGCGGCGGCCCCAAGGCCCTCGCTGCCAGGGTTCCCCCGGAGCTCGAGACGGGCTACCCCGAACCGGAAAACTTCGGCAGCCTGCCCTCGTACGGCTTCTTCCTGAGGCACGTGCGCGACGTGGAGATCCATCACGCGCGGCTGCGTTTCGCCACGCCGGAGGGCCGGCCCGCCTTCGTGCTCCAGGACGTCCGAGGCGCCTACTTCGACCACCTCGACGCACAGAGGGGGACGGATCACGCGGCCCTCTTCGACCTTCGCGATGTTGCGGACTTCAGCGTCGCCGCGAGCCGCGGATGCCCCGACAGCCGGCGCGAGCAGCCGGTCCTGGACGAGCAGTTCTAGGAGCCCGCCGCCGGCGCCTGCGGAGCCGCCAGCACCTCCGCCACGACGGATAGAAGCTGCTCGGGCGTGAAAGGCTTCGCCAGCGTCTGCTGGGCACCGAGCTTCGCCGCAAGCGCCAAATATATCTTCGAGTTGGCGAGGCCCCCCGAGATGGCGATGATCGGCAGCTCGGGCCAGCCCTGCCGGAGAGCCTCGATCGTCTCGATGCCCTCCTGCTCGGGCATCACGATGTCGGTGATCACGAGCTGCACGGCGTCCCGGCGGTGCTCCTCGACGGCCTTGCGGCCGTTGGGCGCCTCGATGGCGACGTGGCCGGCTTGGGTCAGGATGAGCGCCACCATCTTCCTGAGCTGCGGGTCGTCGTCGACTACGAGGATTCGGGACATGCGGTTCAGGGTGCCAACCTGCGGCGACGGGCGCCCCGAACGACCTTGGGCGCCCGGGGGGTGGGGATAAGCTCGACCATGAGGGACCCAGTTGAGCAGGCCCTCATGCCGAGTTCAAGCCGCGCGCGTGACGCCCAGGTCAAATCTCGCGCTCAGCCGCGCACCGGCGCCGGCACGGCCGCCCGCGGGGCCACTGCGGACCTGGGCTGGATCTTGGCGGCGATGAAACCCTTGATGTCGCCCACGGTCCGGAAGGGTCGCAGCTCCTCGTTGTCGATCGAGATCTGGAGGATGTCCTCGGCCGTGAAGACGATCTCGAGCATCGTGAGCGAGTCGATCGCGAGGTCCTCGACCAGGCGAAGGTTGTCCGGCGAGCGGCTAAGCTTGGCCCGGGCGTCTTTCTGGACGTAGTGCTCGATCAGGCCGACGACGATCGCAGGCAGGCACTCCGGGGACCCCGTCCTGCGGAACTCGCAGGCCGCCTCTCGCGTCGACGCGGAGCAGCGCTTCAGGGCCTCGAGGATGTGGGTGTCGTCGATGCGGACCGGGCCGGTCGTCGGGGGCAAGGTCTTCAGGGCTGGGGCGCCTGGCGCGGCGTCGGCGGTCTGTGTCATGGTGCTTGCATATCCATGGATTGCGACGGGATCACTTGGTTCCGCATGGTCGTGTAGATTTCCTGTAAGCATCGTACCCAGAGGGGATAGGCGCAGGCCGCCGTGGAGAGCCGGTTCGCCTTGAGTGTCCATGGTTTCAGGGTACGGGCCATCAAGGGATGACGCGCGGCACCCTCGCTGGGTTTCCAATTTTATCGTCCGCTTGCATGTTCAGTGCTAACGACACGCCGGCGGGATGTTTCCGCCATCCTGCGAGCGCCCCGCGATGCGGGCCTAAAAGGTCAGCGTGAGCGACGCCGAGTAAACGCGCCCGCGCCAGTCGCCATAGGACTGGACGCCGGCCCCCGAGGGGTCGTTGGCGTAGTAGGGCGGCCGCCCTGCGAACAGGTTGTCGACCCTCAGCTGGCCCCGCAGCCCGAGGCGCTTGCTCTCCCACGGCAGCCAACGCCCCAAGTCGCCCTGGAGGTATGCGTCGAACTGCACGAAGGGATCCACACGGTTGCTGCCCTGGGAAGCCCACTCGGTCTCGGGGAGGATCCTCGAGCTGAAGTACTGCCCGTCCACGCCGAAACCGAAGGCCTTGTTGGACCAGCCGACCCCGAAGTTCGTGCGCTGGCGCAGCAAGCCGGGCGTGAGGCCGTCGGGATGGTCGAGCTCGTCGACGGGCAGAGTGCCGGGCAGACCCTCCACGTCGTATCGCTGGAAGTACACCCAGCCGCAGTAGGTGTCCAGGGAGCCGCCCAGGCAGTCGGTCCATGCGTAGTCGAGCGTGCCGGTCCACTCGAAGGAATGCCTCCACGCCAGGTTGAAATTGCCGGTAAGGACGGACGTGACCGGTCCGACCGTGTTGGCGCCCCCCTGGGCGGGCGCACCGCGGATCACCCGGGTCGGCAGGATGCCCTCCAGGTCGACCACCTGCTGGGCGGCGAGGTAGGTCTCCTCCCCCGAGGTCACCGTGTCGATGAAGTCGATGGACGCCCGAAAGTGGTGGATCGTGCCCCTCTGGAAGATGACGCCCAGGGTCTGGGTGACCGCGGCCTCGGGGAGAAGATTGGGATTGGCCGCGTCGCTCGCCTGCACGTTGTAGGTCTGGTGGAGCACGGGGTCGTTGATCAACTGGAGCTGAACGGCACCGGAGCCGATCGAGCTGGTCGGGGCCCGCTCCTCGTGGCTGAAATAGGGAGGTGGAAAGGTGTTCGAGGTCGCGAAGGTCCCGCGCAGCGAGAGGCCCCCGGCGAAGTCGACCTTGATCGCGGCGGTCGGCGCGGTGTTGGCCTCGTTCGCGAGGTCGGAGGCCGTGTAGCGCGCCGCCAGGTCCGTCTCGACCCCGTGGATCCACGAGGGCAGCCAGTGCTGCGGGAGCAGCGGCGACTCGAGCTCGCTGAAGGCGCTGATGCGCTGGAGCGAGCGACCGACCCAGGTGTCGGGCGGGGCGACCAGCGACCCGTCGCCGTAGCGCAGCTCGTCGACGTAGCTCGCCAGCCGCGCGAAGCGGTAGTCGCCGCCGACGGTCAGCGAGGCCTTGCCCGTCGGAAGCATGAGCGCCGCGTTCGTCAGGCGCAGCGACGCGTCGAACGTGTCGTATTCGCCTAGCGTGGCGAAGCTGCCCGGCCGGCCGTAGAAGACGACCGCTTCGTCGTAAAAGGCCTGCGGAGGCGCGGAGACCTCGGTGTCCCGGAGGGGGTTGTACAGGCCCTGGTCGACGAGGCCCTGCCAGCGGGCGTTGTCGACGCCCTCGATGCCTCGGTAGCGCGTGATGTTGAGGCCGTACTGGGCGTCCATCGAGGCCTGCCAGTCGTGGGGCATCCTCACCAGCAGACCCATTACGGCCGAGTAGAAGTCGACGTGCGCCTCGTCATAGTTCTCGCCGAGCGCGGGCGCCGTCTCGTTGAGCGTCACGCCGACGGCCTGGCCGAAGGGGTTGAAGGGCGAGGAGGCCGGGAGCGAGAGGCTGCCCTGGAACACGCTGTAGCCGGTGTTGTTGACGGTGTGCCCCGCGCTGGCGTCGAGGCCCACCTGGAGCCAGGGAAAGACGTCGTAGGTGGCCGAGCCGAAGATGGACTCGGTCTGGACGCGCCTGCCGTAGGGGTAATCGACGCTGTCCGGAGAGGCGGCGAGCCCGCCGCCGGGGGCCCGGAAGAGCGCAAGGCTCTGCACACCCTGCCTGTCGGTGAAGGCGCCGCTCCCGCCTTCGGAGCCGGGTGCCACCGACGTGAAGGACGCCGTGCCCGGGCCGAACAGCGGCGTGTTGGTCGCGCTGCTGACGTTGGGCGTGGCCCGGAAGAGGAGGCTCTCGGCCTGCGGGTGGAGCGCGAGGTTCTCGCGGATGTAGCCCAGGTCCGACTCCGTCGCGGGGGTCACCTGCGTGAAGGTGGCGTTCAGCCGCACGCGAAGCTTGCCGCCGAGGAGGGTCTGGCCGTGGAGCAGCGAGGTCGTCGACTGGGCCGCGTCGAAGCCCGCAAACGCGTTCGTGTAGGTCGTCGTCAGCTCGGTCGTGTCGACGTCGGGGCGCAGCACGATGTTGATGACGCCGCCGATGGGGCTGCCGCTGTAGATGGCCGAGGCCGAGACCGGCAGCACCTCAACCCGCTCGATCAGGTTGAGCGGGATCACGTTCACGTCGGACTGAGGGGCCTGCGGCCCCGTGGTCAGGCTCGGGGGAAGCGCCGTGACCACCTCGGGCAGCCGCCGCCCGTCGACCAGGACGATCGTCGCGTCCGAGCCGAAGCCGCGCAGGTTGAGGTTGTCGCTGCCCGATGCGAAGCTGCTCACGCTGCCATTCTGCTCGGGGGGCAGGGTCGTCGCGTCGCTGTCGAGGATCTCCCGCTTGAGGAACTGGTTGAGGTTCGTCACGCCGCTGCGGGCGATCTGGTCACGGGTGAGGACCATGTAGTCGAGCTCGTCGTCCACGGAGCGCGGCTGGTCGAGGTCCCCGATGGCGGTGCGGGGCGCCGAGGCGGACTCGACCTCGACCAGCGGCCCCAGGCGGGCGGACCTGCCCTCGACGACGAAGGGTGCCAGGCGCTCGGGGTCGGCGGCCGCCTCCATCGTGAACGTCTCGAGGACGAGCACACGCCCAGCGGGCACCACGGCGTCGTCCACCTCGAGGTTCTGGAGGCCCGCGCCCGAGGCGAACAGCTGGTAGGAGCCGGGCGGGACCCCGACGAGGCTGAAGCGGCCCTGGGCGTCGGTGGGGACCGACCGGCGCAGTTTGGGCACGACCACGCGGCACCCCGCGGCGGGCGAGCCGTCCGGCCTGAGGAGCCTGCCCTCGACCGCTCCCTGGGGTACCGCGGCGGCGGTCACCGTGAAGCGGCCCCGCTCGTTGGGCTGGCCCTCGAAACCGGTGCCGATCAGCAGGCGGTTCAGGGCCTCCTCGGGCTCGTAGCGGCCCACCACCGGCGACGAGTTCACCTTGTGGAGCTCATCGAAGGAGAAGATGAGGTCGACCTTGGCCTGGCGCGAGAACGCCATCAGCGCGCTGTCGGCCGTCTGGGACGGCAGATCGAAATCCACCGGCTCAGCGAGGGCCGCTAGGGGAATCAGGGCGCACAGGCCCAGAAGGAGGCGCACGGAGTTGGGCGGGAGGGGGCGTGGGCGCAGGAGGCGAGCAAAAGCGGCGGTGGGCCCGGGATCAACGCCCGTCCGCGGTGCTCACGCGCACCGCGCCGCCCGGCTCCTGGGTCACCCGCACCTTGAACGAGCGGGTGATGTCGGAGAGGAACCCGTCCAGGTCGTCCAGGTGGTAGCGCCCGCCCACCGCCACCGAGGCGGCTGCGGGCGAGGCGCTGATCAGCCGGCCATGGTAGTGCGCGAAGCGGGCGAGCGCCTCGGAGAGGGGGGCCCCCTTCAGCACGATCTCGCCGCGGCGCCACGCCACGGCGTCGTCCACGTCGGCGTTGCCGAGCGCGCGCACCCGCACCCCGGCCCCGGGAGCCTCGGTCAGCTCCGAGCCGGCTCCCAGGTGGACGGGCCCGTCCGCGAGCGACCCGGACGAGCCGGCGCGGACCTGCACGGAGCCCTCGACGACCGTGACGTCAAGGTCCGAGGAGGACTGGGTCCTCACGTTGAAGATGGTGCCGGTCACCCGGACCGAGCCGGCCGGGGTGTCGACGATGAACGGGCGATCCTTGTCCTTGCTGACGACGAAGAAGGCCTCGCCATTGGCCAGGCGGACCCTGCGCTCGGACCGGCCGTTCTCGACCAGCAGGCTCGTGTTCGCGTTGAGCTCCACGCGCGATCCGTCCGCGAGTGTGAAGGCGCGCCGCTGGCCGGCGGTGGTCACCAGGCTCTCGGACGAGGGCCCGGGCCACGCCGCCAGGATTGCGGCCAAGGCGAGGCCGGCCGCCGCGAGGCCCCCTGCAGCCAGGAGCCAGGGGCTGCGCCGACGGCGCGCAGGGGCCGTCGGCAGCAGGCCCTGCGAGGCCAGCCTGGGGAGGAGCTGGCCCACGTCGGATGAAAACTGCTGGTAGCTCTCGAGGAGGCCCGCGTGGGAGGGGTCCTCCCCGAGCCATGCGCCGAGCGCGGAGCGGTCCGCCTCACTGAGCGCAGAGCCCTCCAGGCGCGCCGCCCAAAGGGCGGCCTGCTCGTCCGAGCCGCGGCCGGGTGTTGGTGTGTGGCCGTTCATGGGTCTAGGGCGCCCTCCAGGCTTTCGCGCAGCAGCCTGAGCGCGCGCGCGTGCTGCTTCTCCACCGTGCTGACGGCAATCCCAAGCCGATCGGCGATCTCGCGGTGGGAAAGCTGCTCGATCCGGCGCAGCAGAAGGACGGCCCGGCAACCCTCGGGAAGGTCGGCGATCGCGGTCTGCAGCAGCTCCAGCTCCTGCTGGAGGATCGCCTCCTGGGCGGCGTCCGGGCCGGGCGAGGCCGCCGTCTCGGGCACCATCGCCTCGCGGGAGACCGGCGAGATTCCCCGGCGCCGAAGGCGATTGATCGCCAAGCGCCTCGCCGCAGTGTAAAGCAGTGCCTCGGGCTTTCTTACAAAACCCCCGCCCATCGCCGGGAACACCCGGACGTAGGCGTCGTGGGCGACGTCCTGGGCCTCGCTTGGGTTGCCGAGCATGCGCGTGAGGTAGCGCCGCAGCGGTGCGATCGTCGCTCGGTAGAGGGTCGAAAACTCGACCTCGGTTGCGGGTTCATCCGGCATCGGGCTCACCAGTCGAGATAAGGGTATGGTCGGGTTGTCCTTCACGCCTTCCCCCCACGACACCCGTGCCCGCCAAAACCCCCATCGCCCCGGGCAAAAAAAGCGATTGCCGGGAACGGGGGCCGACTCGGGACACACGGCGAAGGGGGGGATGCGGAAGGCCGCCCCAGGACACGCCGCGAATATTGTTGTTTAAAGGGCCGCCTGCGACTTCCAAATTGGGCGTATGAGCGAGACCATCGGATTCGTGGGTGTCGGGAGAATGGGTGCCAACATGGCCCGCAGGCTGGCCGAGTGCGGCTACAAGATAGGCGCCGTCCTCGACGCGCATCCCCCGACGGCCGCAGCCCTCGCGCGGGAACTGCGCTGCCGCCACGCGAAGACCCTCGCCGCGGTCACGGCGGCCTCGGACATCGTCTTCACGGTGGTCACCGATGACGCGGCCCAGCTGAGCGTCTTCGCGGAATCGGGCGACTCCCTGCTGGTGGGCTCCAGGGGCAAGGTATTCGTGAACTGCGCGACCCTCACCCCGTCGGTCCACGTCGAGGTGGCGAGGCGGGCCGCCGCCCGCGGCGCCTCCGCGGTCGAGGGCTGCATGGCCTCCTCGATCCCGCAGGCGCGCCAGGGCACCCTCTACCTGATGTGCGCCGGGCCCAGGAAGGCCTTCACGCGGGTGAAGCCCGTCCTGGAGAAGCTGAGCACGAGCCTGCGCTTCCTCGGCAAGGCCGGCCGGGCCGCCCAGGTGAAGGCCCTCGTGAACATGGTCATGAATGCCAACACGGCGGCCCTGGCCGAGGGGCTCGGCCTGGGGGATGCCCTAGGCCTCGACCTGGACGTGCTGCGCGAGGTCTTCGGGCAGACCGGCGCCGCCTCCCAGGTGCTCAAGACCGACGGCGAGGACATGCAGAACCGCAGCCACGACTGCTACTTCTCGGCCGCGCATGCCTCCAAGGACAGCACCATCGCCTGGCGCCTGGGGTGCCAGGCGGGCCTCCACATGCCGGTGGCGGCCGCGACCAAGCAGCAATTCGACACGATGGTCGCCCGGGGCCTGGGCTCCCTCGACAAGAGCGGGGTTGCGGAGCTCACCTTCAAGGGTCGCCAGGCCTGAGGGCGCCCCGGGGATGCGTCCAGTATCCCCATTGTTTTTCAATTTCATATTGTTAAGGTCCCTCCGCTGAAGGTAACGTGGCCGGCTTCATGCGTCTCCTGACTCGGTACCTCGGCGGCGGCGCGTCCCTCTGGCTCGGGTGCGCACTCCTGGGAGCCTTGACCGCGTTGGCCAGGGATCCCCAGGAGCGGCTCTCGCGCGGGGCTCCCCTCTCCCAGCGACAGCCGGTCCTTGTCGGCGCCTTCACGGACGCCTACCCCTATTCCTTCGTCGACGAGGACGGTCATGTCACCGGATTCACGGTCGACATCCTCGACGCGGTGGCCCGGGCCGCGAATCTCAAGATCCGCAGGATCTCGGGGCGCTCCGAGATGATCACGAGGAGCTTCCAGGCGGGTGATTTCGACCTGCTTCAGCACCACGGGATAGCCCCGGGTCGCGAGGCCTACGCGGAATTCAGCGTGCCCTTCCTCGACCTTCAGGGCGGCATCTTCGTGAAGCAGGGCGGCCCCGTGCACACGGTCTCGGACCTCACGGGGCGCACCTTCGGGACGATCGGCAACTCCGGCACCGCCGCCAAGCTCCTTCGGGAGCAGCACGTCCGGGCCAACCTGGTGAGCGTCGAAACCTCCGAGCAGCTTGTGCGACGCATCGAGGCGGGGGAGCTCGACGCGGGATTCATGTCCCAGCTGACCGCGGTCACCCAGGCGGGCCGGCTTGGCTACCACGACATCGTGATGCTGGGCGAGCCCTTCGAGGGCTACGAGATCCACCAGGCCTTCGCGGTGCACCCCGGGGACGCCGAGTTGCTCGCGCGTCTGAACGAGGGCCTCGCCGTCATCCACCGCACGGGCGAGTACGACCGGATCTACCGCAAGAATTTCGGGCAGTTCGGCTCGTACGTCCTCACCGCGTCCGAGCTCGAGCTGATCGCCTCGGGCGTGCTTGCGGTGGGCTTCATCGCCTCGCTCTGGGGATACCTCCGCCAGCGCAAGCTGCGCAAGGAGTTGTCCGTACAGACCGCGATGCTCGCGGAGCAGGGGGCGCTCCTGCAGGCTCTCTACGACAATATCCCGGTCGCGATGACGGTGGTCGAGACGGCTCCGTCGGGCGCCCGCGTCCTCACCATGAACCAGCATGCCTGCTGGCTGTACTCGGCGGGCACGGCTCCCCGGGGGGAGGCCCTCGACCGGCTCGCGGTCACCGAGGACGTCCGCCGGCACCTGCTGGAGGCGATCACCCCCGATGCGAGCGGCAGCCCGGTCGTGACGCGCGAGGCGAAGCTAGCGACCGGCAAGCGGCTCCTCGAGGTGACGTCCATACGCCTGGGAACGATCGGCGGCTCAGCCGCGGCGCGGATCTGCGTGCTGGTGGAGGACGTGACCGAGAAGGTCCAGAGGGACGCCGAGATCGCCCGCTCGCGCAAACTCAGGGCGGTCGGCGAGCTGGTCGGCGGCATCGCGCACGAGTTCAACAACCTGCTCACCCCGGTGCTCCTGAAGGCCGGAGAGATCCAGATGTCGCGCCCGGACGACGCATACCTGCAGGAGGAGATGGAGGTGATCACGCAGGCGGTCCAGCGTACGGCCGAGCTCACCCGGCGCCTGCTCACGTTCGGCCGCAAGGTGGACCACCGGGAGCAGTCGGTGCGGCTGGAGGCCCTCGTGGCCAGCTGCTTCGACCTGCTCAAGCACACCGTCGACCGGCGCATCACGTGGTCGAGCTCGGTCCCTCCCAACCTGAGGACGCTCCACTTCAACGCGACGGACCTCAACCAGATCGTGCTCAACCTGCTCCTCAATGCCCGCGACGCGCTGATCGAGCGCCTCTCGGGCAGGCCCGAGCCGGGCTGGACGCCCACCATCTCGGTGGAGGCTTCGGATCTGCCCGCCGGCGCCTTCGAGCCCTCGGTGAGGCACCCCGGCAAGACCCTGCTCGGCTGGCAGCGGCTGACCGTGCGCGACAACGGCGTCGGCATGGCGCCGGACGTCGTGGACCGCATCTTCGAGCCCTTCTTCACGACCAAGGACGTCGGGAAGGGGACCGGCCTCGGGCTTGCCACGGTCTGGCACCTGGTCAGCGAGGGGGGCGGCCACGTGAAGGTCGAGTCCGCCCCGGACGTCGGGAGCGCGTTCGACGTCTACATCCCCGTGTGGCCCGTCGCCGAGGCCCCCAAGGCCGTCGCGGCGAGCACGCGGGAGGCACGGCCCGCGCGCGTGCTCCTGGTCGAGGACGAGCAGCTGGTGGCCCGCTCGATGACGGACATCCTCGTTCGGCACGGCCACAGCGTGCGCCATCTGGAGAACGGACTCGATGCCTGGCGCCACCTGGAGGGCTCCCCGGGCGCCTACGACCTGCTCGTGATCGACGTCAACCTGCCGGGGATGACCGGCGTGGACGTCGTGACGCGCCTGAGGGAGTCGCGCTTCGCGGGGCGCATCCTGATGGTGAGCGGGCGCTTCTCCCCCTCGGACATGCACGCACTGACGCGGCTCGGCATCGACCACTGCCTCACCAAGCCGTTCAACGTCAGCCAGTTCATCGAGGCCGTGACCGAGAGCCTCGAGGCCACGCGGGCCTAGGGCGGCCCTTGACGCAGTCGCCGGTCTGGATACCTGTTTACCTTCAACCATGTCGGCAGACCTCTCTGACCTGTACCAGCAGGTGATCCTCGACCACAACCGCCGGCCCCGCAACCGCGGCAAGCTGCCGACGGCCAACCGCTCCGCGCACGGCGACAACCCGTCATGCGGCGACCAGTGCGACGTATTCCTGAGGCTCGACGGCGACCGGATCGCCGAGATCTCGTTCGACGGGTCCGGCTGCGCGATCTCCCAGGCGAGCGCGTCGCTCATGACCACGCAGCTGAAGGGCAAGACCGCTGCGGAGGCCGAGAAGCTCTACGCCGACTTCCACGAGATCGTGGCGAACGGCAAGGAGCCCGAGGAGATCAGCGACCTGGCCGCCTTTGCCGGAGTCCATGCCTTCCCCGCGCGCATCAAGTGCGCAACGCTCTCATGGCACGCCGCCCTGAACGCGCTGCACGGCGAGCCCGTGGCGGCGACCACGGAAAGCCACACCGATTGAGCGCGATCCCCACATCGTGGGAGCGCATCCGCGAGGAGTTCCCGATCCTTGACCAGCAGGTCAACGGGCACCCGCTCGTGTACCTCGACAACGCGGCCACGACCCAGCGCCCGAGGTCCGTCGTGGCCGAGCTCGACCGCTTTTACGCCCGGGACAATTCCAACGTGCACCGCGGGCTGCACGCCCTCTCGATGAGGGCCACCGACGCCTATGAGGGGGCGCGGGCGCGGCTGACGCGCTTCATCGGCGCGGCGGCCGCCGAGGAGGTGATCTTCACGCGCGGGACCACCGAGTCCATCAACCTGGTCGCGGCGAGCTTCGGGGGGGCCAACCTGCGCAGGGGCGACGTGATCCTGCTGACGGAGATGGAGCATCACAGCAACCTCGTGCCGTGGCAGATGATCGCCCAGCGCACGGGAGCCACCCTCCGCTACGTGCCCGTGACCGGCGACGAGGGCCTTCTCGACCTCTCCGACATAGACCGGCTGCTCACCCCCGAGGTGAAGATCTTCGCGTTCACGCACGTCTCCAACACGCTCGGCACGGTCAATCCCGCCGCCGACCTGTGCGCCCGGGCCCGCAGGGTGGGCGCCGTGAGCGTCGTAGACGCGGCGCAGTCGATCGGCCACATGCCGGTCGACGTCGGCGCGATCGGCTGCGACTTCATGGCGTTCTCGGGCCACAAGATGGCCGGCCCCACCGGCATCGGCGTGCTCTACGGCCGGAGGGCCCTCCTCGACGCGATGCCCCCCTGGCAAGGCGGCGGCGGCATGATTTCGGCGGTCGACTTCTTTGAGAGCCGCTGGAAGCCCTCGCCGGAGAGGTTCGAGGCGGGCACGCCGAACTTCGGCGACGCCGCGGCCCTGGGCACGGCCTGCGACTTCCTGGACGCGCTCGGCAGGGAGCGCGTGCGCGAGCACGACGGGGCGCTTGCACGGGAGGCCTACGAGCGACTCGCGGAGCTGCCCGGCATTCGCCTCCTCGGGCCCGCCGGCGAGCGCGGGGGCCTCGTCAGCTTCGCCTTCAAGGACGTGCACGCCCACGACGTCGTGACGTTCGCGGACGAGGACGGGATCGCCCTTCGCGGCGGCCACCACTGCAACCAGCCGCTCATGAAGAAGCTGGGCCTCGCCAGCACGGTGAGGGCGAGCTTCTACGTGTACAACGAGCGCCGCGAGATCGACGCCCTGGTGGCGTCCATGCGGCGCACGCTCCGCTTCTTCGCGGGCTGAGGTCTCAGCGCCCGCCCGCCACCCACGCCAGGGCCTTGTCCGCGAGCCGGTCGAACGCGCGGACGCAGACCTCGAGGTGATCCTCGCGCGTGTCCTCGATCTTGTTGTGGCTGATCCCGTGCAGGCTCTGCACGAACATCATGACGGTCGGAACGCCGGCGCGTGCCACCTCCGCGGCGTCGTGGAGCGGCCCGGAGGGAAGGCTGTGCGCGCTCCCTGCGGCCTCGATGATGGAGCGCTCGCAGAATCCGACCAGCTCGCGGTCGAAGAGTACGGGCTCGATGCGCCAGAGCCTTTCCCAGGCCACCTCGACGCGGCCCTCGGCCGCGAACCGCGCGGCGGCCTCGCGCGCGTCGGCGAGCATCCGCGCCAGGCCGGCGGCGTCCAGGTGGCGCTGGTCGAGCGTGATGCGGCAGTCCTCGACCACGCTCGTCACGATGCCCGGGCGGGTTGTGCAGGACCCGATCGTGCACACGCCGCCGTGGCGATCGGCGATCGCGTAGATCTCCTGGCCCATCCGGGCCGCGGCGAGAAATGCGTCCCTGCGGCGGCCCATGGGCGTGCTGCCCGAGTGGGCCGCCTGGCCGTGGAACGTGATCGCGTGCCGCTCGACGCCGAAGGTCCCCAATACGGCGCCGAGGGGCAGGCCCAGGTCGAGAAGCACGGGCCCCTGCTCGATGTGAAGCTCGAGGTAGGCACCGGCGCTCGCAAGCTCGCGCCCGCTCGCCTTCACGTTCTCGAAGTCCACCCCGATCCGCGCAAGGGCGTCCGGAAGCGCGATCCCGTCCCGATCCCTGAGTCCCCTCGCCTCCTGCAGGTCAAGCGTGCCCGAGCACGCGGAGGAGCCGAACAGGCTTCGGCCGAAGCGGGCCCCCTCCTCGTCCGCCCAGTCGACGAGGCGCACCGTGACCGGCGGGCATCCCGAGTGCTCGCGGTCGATGCGCCGCAGGATCTCCAGGCCCGCGAGCACGTTCAGGCAGCCGTCCAGCCACCCCCCGTTCGGCACCGAATCCATGTGGCCGCCGATCACGAGCGCGCGCGCGCTGCGGCCCCTGAGGGTGGACCACAGGTTCCCCGCCTCGTCCATGTGGGTTTCAACCGGAAGCTCCGCGAGCTTCGACCTCAGCCAAGCGCGAGCCGCGAGCCAGGTGTCGGTGAAGGCGACGCGCTGCGCGCCGTCCGCGTCGGAGGTGAGCGCGCGCAGCTCCTTCAGCTCTGCGACCGTCCTTTTCGGGTCGAGGGACGCGTTCATTTGTGCGGAAGGCAGCGAGGCTGGCGCAGTTACTGCTTGGAAACGAGCGTATTCTGGGACACGCTACCGCTCGTCCCGACCGACCATGCCGACCCTAGCAACCACCGTCGACGGACTCCGGATGCCGAACCCCTTCGTCATTGGCTCCGGGCCCCCGGGGACCAACCTGAGCGTGATCAACCGTGCCTTCAGGGAGGGCTGGGGAGCCGTGATCGCGAAGACCGTGAGCCTCGACTCGTCTAAGGTGGTGAACGTGTCGCCCCGCTACGCGAAGCTCCATTCGACCGACGGCAAGGAGGTGATCGGCTGGGAGAACATCGAGCTTATCAGCGATCGGCCCTTCTCCATCTGGCTCGACGAGTTCAAGCGCTGCAAGGACGCGCACCCGAGCGGCGTGTTGATCGCTTCGATCATGGAGGAGTACCGCAAGGACTCCTGGGTGGAGATCGTCGAGCGCTGCCAGGACGCGGGTGTCGACGCCTTCGAGCTCAATTTCTCGTGCCCGCACGGCCTGCCCGAGCGGAAGATGGGAGCGGCGATGGGCCAGGACCCGGACGTGCTGGAGGAGGTGTCGGGCTGGGTCATGGGGGCCGCCAAGCGCCCCGTCTGGGCGAAGATGACCCCGAACATCACCCACATAGAGGACCCGAGCCGGGCGGCCCTGCGCGCGGGCTGCAACGGGCTGAGCGCGATCAACACGATCCGCAGCGTGATGGGCGTGAACCTCGACACGCTGCGTCCCGAGCCCTCGGTGGAGGGCTGGACGACTCCGGGCGGCTACTCCTCCCGGGCCGTGAAGCCGATCGCCCTGCGCATGGTCATGGAGATCTCCACCCTGATCCGGAAGGAATTCCCGGGTCGCTCGCTTTCGGGGCTTGGCGGGATCGAAAGCGGCGAGGACGCGGCCCAGTTCATCCTTCTCGGAGCCGACACCGTGCAGGTGTGCACCGGCGTCATGAAATTCGGATACGAATGCGTGCGGCCGATGTGCGACGAGCTCCTGGCGTTCATGGCCAAGCATGGCTTCGAGACGCTCGCCGACTTCAAGGGCAAGAGCCTCGATTACTTCACGACGCACGCGGACCTCGTTCGCCGCCAGGCGGAACGCAAGGCGGCGCAGAAGGCGGCGCCCAAGAAGGTCGTCGCCTCCGACGCGGAATGGAGCGGCGACGAGTTCGTGAAGCAGTCCGACGCGCTCTCCCGCCAGTAGGCCGGGATCGTCCGATGATTCGAGCCGCCTCCATGGAGGATGCCGGGCAGCTGTCAGACATCTACCGGCCGTTCTGCGAGGACTCGTGCGTCTCCTTCGAGACCGAGGCTCCGGGCCCCGGCGAAATGGCTGCGCGCATCGAGAGGATCCAGCGGAAGTTTCCCTGGCTGGTTGACGAGCGCGAGGGACGGGTGGCGGGCTACGCCTACGCGTCCCCCCACCGCGAGCGCGCCGCCTACCGCTGGGCGGTAGAGGTGACCGTGTATGTCCACGAGGCCCACCGAGGGCGCGGTGTCGGCCGGGCCCTCTACACCGAGCTTTTCGCACGCCTGCGCAGCCAGGGCCTCTTCAAGGCCTATGCGGGCATCCTCGTGCCGAACCCGGCGAGCCAGCGCTTCCATGAGTCCATGGGGTTCACCCTGGTCGGGGTCTACAGCAGGATAGGCTACAAGCTCGGCGCCTGGCGGGACGTGGGATGGTGGCAGTACTCGATCCAGCCCGAGATCGACGAGCCGCCCGAACCGCGCTATCTGGAGGGGATGGCACCCCAAGCTTGATGACGACAACCTCATTGCACCCCTGCCCGCACTTCATCGGAGGAGAGTGGATCCACTCCAAGGACGCCGGCTACCCGGTCTACAACCCCTCGACCGGAGGCGTGATCGCCGAGAGCCCCCTAGGGGGAGCTTCGGAGGTCCACGCGGCGGTTGAGGCCGCTGCGGCGGCCTTCCCTTCGTGGAGGGATACCCCCCCGGTGGAGCGCGCGCGCCTCTTCTTCCGATACCGGCACCTCGTGGAGGAGAATTTCGACCGCATCTGCTCCTGCATCGCCCTCGAGCACGGCAAGACCCTCGCCGAGGCGCGGGGCAGCCTCTACCGCGGCCTCGAGAACATCGAGTACGCGTGCGGGATCCCCTCGCTCCTCTTCGGCGACACCCTCGAGAACATCGCGCGCAACGTGGACTGCGAGACGATGCTGCAGCCGCTCGGCGTCAGCGTGGGAATCACGCCCTTCAACTTCCCGGCGATGGTGCCGCTATGGATGTTCCCGCTCGCCGTCGCCTGCGGTAACACCTTCGTCCTCAAGCCGAGCGAGAAGGTGCCGCTTACGGCCGTCCTCCTCGTCGAGCTGCTCGAGAAGGCGGGCCTACCGACCGGAGTCTTGAACGTGGTGCACGGCGGGCGCGAGTGCGTCGACGCGCTGCTCGCCCACCCCAAGGTGCGGACCATCTCCTTCGTCGGGTCGAGCCCCGTTGCGCGCCACATCTACGAGACGGGCACGCGCAACGGAAAGCGGGTGCAGGCGAACGGGGGCGCAAAGAACTACATCGTCGTGATGCCGGACGCCGACGTCCAGCGCTCGGTGGAGGCGCTCTCGACGGCAGCCTTCGGCTGCGCCGGCGAGCGCTGCATGGCGGGCTCGACCGCCCTCACGGTGGGCAAGGCTTCGGACGTGATACTTCCCCATCTGGTCGAGGCCGCCCGCTCGATCAAGGTGGGCCGCACCGACACGCCCATCTCGCAGCCCGACATGGGCCCCTTGATCACCGGGGCTCACCGGGACCGCGTGCTCGGGCTCGTCTCGAGCGGCGAGCGCGAGGGCGCGGTGGTCGCCTGCGACGGCAGGGGGGTGCGGGTGGCGGACGCACCCGGCGGCTTCTTCATGGGGGCCACGGTGCTCGACCATGTCCGGGACTCGATGGCGGTTGCGCGTGAGGAGATCTTCGGGCCGGTGCTCAACGTGATGCGCATGGAGGACCTCGACCAGGCGATCGAGCTGGCCAACCGCTCGGCCTACGGCAACGGCGCCGCCATCTTCACGTCTTCCGGCGGGGCGGCGCGCGAGTTCAAGCACCGGGTGAAGGCGGGCATGGTCGGCATCAACGTGGGCGTCCCGGCCACGATGGCGATGTTTCCCTTCTCGGGTTGGGACGCCTCGTTCTTCGGAGACCTGCACATCCAGGGACGCGAGGCCGTCCAGTTCTACACCCAGCAGAAGGTCGTCACCTCGCGCTGGTTTGGGGGCAGGGTCGACGACGTCTGGAAGAAGTGAGGCACGCATGGCTCTCCTCATCAAGAACGGCACGATCATCACCGCCGACTCCAGGGCGAGGGCGGATGTCTTCTGCGAGGGCGAGACGATCACGCGGATCGGGCCTGGGCTCGAGGCGCCTGCGGGCGCCGAAGTGGTCGACGCCACCGGCAAGTACGTGTTCCCGGGCTTCATCGATCCCCACGTGCACATCACGCTGCCGTTCATGGGCACGCACGCGAAGGACACCTATGAGACCGGCAGCCGCGCAGCACTCGTGGGCGGGACCACCACGCTGATCGAGATGTGCTGCCCGGCGCGCAGCGACGACACCCTGGGCTCCTTCGAGCACTGGCTGGCCCAGGCCGAGGGGAAGTCGGCGTGCGACTTCACCTTCCACATGGGGGCGACGCGCTTCGACGGGGCCACCGAGTCCGCGCTGCGGGAGATCGTCCGCAGGGGTGTCAGCTCCTTCAAGATCTTCCTCGCCTACAAGGGCGCCTTCGGGATCGACGACGGCGAGCTCTACCGCACGCTCAAGCTCGCGCGGGAGCTCGGGGTCGTCGTCACGGCGCACTGCGAGAACGAGACCCTGGTGGCCGAGAGGCAGCGGGAGCTACTCGCGGCCGGAAAGACAGGCCCCGGCCAGCACCACGAGAGCCGGCCGCCGCTGGTGGAGGCCGAGGGCGTCAACCACCTGATGACCTTCGCGGAGCTGACCGGCGCCCACACGTACATCGTGCACCTGAGCTGCGCCGAGGCCCTCGACAGGGCCCTCGCCGCCCGCAGGCGCGGGGTGAACGTGGCGGTGGAGACCCTGATCCAGTACCTGGTCCTCGACAAGACCTGGGCCGAGAGGCCGGGCTTCGACGGAGCCAAGTACGTGATGTCGCCCCCCCTTCGCGACCGGTCCAACCAGGACGTGCTTTGGAACGGCCTTCGGGACGGACTGATACAGACCGTGGCGACCGACCATGCCCCGTTCGACTTCGGCACCCAGAAAAACATGGGCCTGAATGACTTCACGAAGATCCCGAACGGCATCCCCTCGCTCGAGGAGCGCGTCGTTCTGCTGCACACCTTCGGGGTGCGGCAGGGCCGGATCGACCTCCACCAGATGGTGAACGTGGCGAGCACCCAGGTTGCCAAGGCCTTCGACCTCTTCCCGCGCAAGGGCACGATCCAGCCCGGCGCCGACGCCGACCTGGTGGTGTTCGACCCGGACCACCGCGGGACGATCTCGGCGAAGACCCAGCACATGAACGTGGACTACAGCGCGTTCGAGGGCTGGAGGACCGAGGGCCGCGCGAGCGTGGTCACCGTGCGCGGCGAGGTCGCGGTCAGGGATGGCCAGTTCGTCGGGTCGAACCGGCGCGGGCAGTTCCTCAGGCGTGCGCCTAGCCGGAGGACCTAGCGGATCCTACCGCAGGGCGACGGTCACGTCGCCGCCGCTTGAGCGCAGCTTCACGTCGGGGCCGCCCCCGTTCACAGAGCCGGCCAGGGCGCCGGACCCGAGCTTGCCGTGCTCGATCGTAATCGTGACCCCGTCGGCCTTGACGTCGCCGCCGCTCGTCTCGGCGTCCAGGTGGAACGCCGCCGAGCGGTCGAAGGTTGCCGTCACCTCGCCGCCGGAGGTCGACAGCGTGCAGGGGGACCGCACGGCGCCCTCGAAGCGCACGTTCACGTCCCCGCCGCTCGTGTGCGCGCTCAGGCTGCCGCGCTCGATCTCGACGCGGATGCCGCCGCCCGAGGTGTCCAGCATGGCGTCGCCCGCGAGGAGGCCGGCCTTGATGTCTCCGCCCGACGTTGAAAGTTTCGTGCGCCCGCGGCCCTCCTCGATCGCGATGCCGCCGCCCGAGGTCGAGGCGTTGACGTCACCGCCCACCCGCCCGATCTCGAGGTCGCCCCCGCTCGTGTGCGCGTCGACGCGGCCGTCCAAGTCGCCCACCAGGATCCCGCCCCCGGAGGTCTTCAGGCGAACCGAGCTGCTCGCCGGCACGGTGACCAGGAACTCGACCTCGACCGGCGTGCTGCCGAAGCGGAAGATGGAGCCGTAATTGTAGGAGGCGGAGGCGACCACCTCGTTGCCGTGCTGCTCCATGGTGAGGTCTAGCTTGGCGAGGACCTCGTCGGCCTCGGCCTGGCTGCGCGCCCGGATGTGCTCCTTCGCTATCACGCGCACCACGTTCTCCGGGGACGAGACCACGCGGATGTCGCCGCCGTCGGTGGACACCGACACAAGGGCGCCCGGGGCCACTTGGAAGGACTTCTCGACCACGCGGTCGATCTTTGCGGAGGCGGTGGACGCGAGCGCGGCAAGGAGGCCGAGCGAAGCCAGAAGGCGGTGGGTGGGGTGCATAGGGAGGGGGTCTGTGGTGGAATAACACCCCGGCCCCTAGGAAAGTTACACAAACTTGGGCCACGGGCCGGAAATCTTGGGAACTCCCGAAGGAGTAGGGATTTGTTGCTGGCCTACCCCCGGTGCGATTCCTAACGTGCCCCCACCCAACTAACCATGGCGAAGCGATTCTCAGAGCTGACGGAGCAGGAGGTGATGGCCCTCGCCGTTTCTCTTGAGGAGGAGGACGGCCGCATCTACGGGGACATGGCGGACCGCTTCCGGGTCTCCTACCCCGCCACGGCGGCCATCCTGACACGCATGCAGCAGGAGGAGTCGGGGCACCGCCAGACCCTGATCGACCAGTACCGCGCCCGCTTCGGCGAGCATATCCCCCAGATCCACCGCGCGGACGTGAAGGGCATGGTGGGACCGAAGCCCATTTGGATGATGAAGACGCTCACGGTGGTGCAGGCACGCAAGCACATCGCCATCATGGAGTTCGAATCGAGGAGGTTTTACGAGGCCGCGGCGGCGCGCACACAGGACGCGGGCACGCGCAAGCTCCTGGGCAACCTCGCCCTCGAGGAGGCCGCGCACACGGCCCTGGCCGAGCGGCTGGGCTCCGAGCAGATCGCCTCGGGCGAGCGCGCCCAGGAGGACGACACCCAGCGCCGCCTCTTCGTGCTTCAGATCGTGCAGCCCGGGCTCGCCGGCCTGATGGACGGCTCCGTCTCCACCCTCGCCCCACTCTTCGCGGCCGCATTCGCCACCCACAGCAGCCATGACGCGTTCCTGGTCGGCCTCGCCTCGTCGGTAGGCGCCGGCATCAGCATGGGCTTCGCCGAGGCGCTCTCGGACGACGGCGCGCTCAGCGGGCGGGGCCACCCGCTGATCCGCGGCACGGTCTGCGGCCTGATGACCGCCGGGGGCGGCCTCGGGCACACCCTGCCCTTCATGATCGCCGACTTCCACTACGCCTTCACCCTGGCCGTGGCCGTGGTGGTGGTGGAGCTGATCATCATCTCCTGGATCCGGCACCACTACATGGACACGCCGTTCCTGTCGGCCGCGTTCCAGGTCATCGTCGGGGGTGTCCTCGTCTTCTTCGCGGGCATGCTGATCGGGTCCTCGTGAGCGTGAGCAATCCCCTCGCCAACGCGGACCTGCTGCCCGTTCCCGCCGAGAGGCGCACGTGGCGCGTGGGCAGCTACGCGGCCCTGTGGATCTCCATGTCCGCGTGCGTGCCCACGTACATGCTCGCCTCGTCGCTCGTCGGGGGAGGCATGAACTGGTGGCAGGCGATCCTCACCATCTTCCTCGGCAACGCGATCGTGCTCGTGCCCATACTGCTCAACGCGGACGCCGGCACCCGCTACGGCATACCCTTCCCCGTCTTTTGCAGGGCCTCGTTCGGCACGGTCGGGGCCAACGTCCCGGCGGTCCTGCGCGGCCTGGTCGCCTGCGGCTGGTTCGGCATCCAGGCGTGGATCGGGGGCGACGCCCTCCACAAGATCCTGGAGCTCTGCTACCCCTCGATGGCATCCCCGGCGGGATCGGGCGCGCTTGGGATCACCGCCTCGCAGTTCGCCTGCTTCCTCGCCTTCTGGGGCGTGAACATGTGGGTGGTGTACCGGGGCATCGACTCGATACGCGTCCTCCTGAACATCAAGGCGCCGCTGCTGATAGCCCTCGGGGTCGCCTTCCTCGTCTGGGCGCACCGCAGCGCGGGCGGATTCGGCCCCATGCTCTCGCAGCCGTCGGCCTTCGCGACCGGCCAGCCCCACGCCGGCCAGTTCATGGCCTTCTTCATCCCGGCGCTGACCGGGATGGTCGGATTCTGGGCCACCCTCTCCCTCAACATCCCCGACTTCTCGCGCTACGCCGCGTCCCAGCGCGACCAGGTCCTGGGACAGGCCCTCGGGCTGCCGCTTGCCATGGCCTTCTACGCGTTCATCGGCGTAGCGGTGACCTCGGCCACGGCGGTCATCTTCGGGAAGACGATCTGGGACCCGATCGAGGTGCTCGTGCACTTCAGGAACCCCGCGGTGCTCGTGCCGGCGATGGTGGCCGTGTGCGTCGCCACGCTCGCCACCAACATCGCCGCCAACGTGGTGTCGCCCGCCAACGACTTCTCGAACCTGGCGCCGCGCTGGATCTCCTTCCGCACGGGCGGCCTCATCACCGGGCTTCTCGGCATCGCCATGATGCCCTGGAAGCTCGTGGCGGACCCGAGCGGCTACATCTTCACCTGGCTGGTCGGCTACAGCGCGCTGCTGGGGCCGATCGGCGGGATCATGATCGCCGACTACTTCGCCTACCGCCGGCGCGTGCTTGACGTGGCCGCGCTCTATGACGCCTCGGGCTGCTACCGCTACACCGGGGGCTGGAGCCTCGCCGCGGTGGCCGCGTTCGTCCTCTCGGTGCTGCCCAACCTGCCGGGCTTCCTGGTCCAGGTCGGCTGCCTGGCCCCGTCAGCGGTGCCGTCCCTCCTGCTCGCCCTCTACGGCTACGCCTGGTTCGCGGGCTTCGCGATAGCGTTTGTGGTGTACCTCGTCCTGCGCAAGCTCTTCCCCCTCCTCTGAAGCCATGAAAGACATCCCGCTCCCCCCGTCCAGCCACGTCCCCCAGCCGTACACAGGTCCGTCCGCGGAGGAGGTCCTGGCGCTGCGCAAGGAGTACCTGAGCCCCTCCATTTTCCACTACTACAAGAAGCCCATCATGATCGTGGAGGGCCGCGCGCAGTGGCTGTTCGACGAGAAGGGCCGCCGCTACCTGGACGGCATCGGGGGCATCGTCACCGTCAGCTGCGGGCACTGCCACCCCCACATCGTCGCCGCCGCCCACCGCCAGAACGAGCTCCTGCAGCACACCACGACCATCTACCTCAACCCGAACATCGCGCTCTACGCCAGGGAGCTGGCGGCCCGCATGCCCGGCGACCTGAAGGTGGTCTACCTCGTGAACTCGGGCTCGGAGGCCAACGACCTGGCCGCCATGATGGCGCGGGCGTACACGGGCTGCTACGACCTCATCTCGCTGCGCAACAGCTACCACGGGGGCAGCCAATCGACCATGGGCCTCACGTCCCACCACACCTGGAAGTTCAACGTGCCCCACAGCTTCGGCGTCCACCACTCGGTGCTCCCCGACCTCTACCGCGGGCCCTACGGCAAGGACGACCCGGACGCGGGCCGCAAGTACGCCGAGGACGTGAAGAGCCTGATCCAGTTCGGGACGTCCGGCCGGATCGCGGGCTTCATCGCCGAGTCGATCCAGGGCGTGGGCGGCACGGTGGTCTTCCCCGACCACTACCTGAAGCACGCCTACGAGCACGTCCGCGCCGCCGGCGGCCTGTGCATCGCCGACGAGGTGCAGTCGGGCTTCGGGCGCACGGGCACCCACTTCTGGGGCTTCGAGACCCAGGGGGTGATCCCGGACATCGTCACCATGGCGAAGGGCATCGGCAACGGCTGCGCCATGGCGGCGGTCGTCACGACGGCGAAGATCGCAAACGCCCTCACCTCCCGAATCCACTTCAACACGTTCGGCGGCAACCCGGTGGCGTGCGCGCAGGCCCGGGCGGTGCTCGAGGTGATCGAGCGCGAGGGGCTGCAGGCCAACTCGCTGGCGATCGGCGCCTACCTGAAGGAGGGCTTCGGCCGCCTGGCCGAGAAGCACTCGCTGATCGGCGACATCCGGGGCCTCGGCCTCATGCTGGGCGTGGAGCTCGTCAAGGACCGAAGTACGAAGGAGCCCGCCAAGGAGGAGTGCGCGCAGGTGTTCGAGACCTGCAAGGACCTCGGCCTGCTGATCGGCAAGGGCGGACTGTGGGGCAACACCCTGCGCATCAAGCCCCCGATGATCTTCACGAGGAGCGACGCAGACTTCATGCTCGCCGTGCTCGACGAGGCCCTGGCCTCGGCCTAGGGCACCTTCAGGTCCATCCCGATCTTCAGCGGCGCGCCCTCGCTCGGCAGGAGGTCTCGGTTCGCCTCGAGCAGCTGCCGCCATTTCGAGCGGGAGCCGTAGTAGCGCTGGGCGAGGCTAAAGAGCGTGTCGCCCCGTGCCACCGTGTGGTGGCGCACGGCGGAGGCGGCCTTGGCGGGGCGGCTCGGCGCCTCCGCGGGGGCCTGCGGGGCGTCGGAGATGGCCGAGGCCGCGTCGGCCGCCTCCACCGGGGCGAGGGAGATCGGCGAGCCCGTGGCCGGAGCGGGAGTCGGGGCCTCGGCGATTGCCTGCGGCGAGGGCAGCGAGGCTATGTCGATCGTGCTCGAGTGGGTGGCGGGCATCGGCGCCCCCGCCCGCAGGGCGACGTTCTCCGCCCGCAACTCTGCGTTCTCGCGCTCCAGCCTCTCGACCTGCTCCTCAAGGCCCAGGTGCTGGGTCTGGCTCTCGAGCGGCTGGCCCGGCAGGGCCCGGGCGAACTCGCGCCTGGCCGCGTCGATCAGCCCCCGCACGTAGACGGCCTGCTTCGAGTTCGGCTCGAGCTCGAGGTACTTGCGGAAGTGGTAGATCGCGTAGATCGGGTCCTTGATGTGGTTCAGGTAGATCAGGCCCGCGTCCAGGTTCGACTCGGGGGCCGCGTCGCCCCTTCGGTCGATCGTCTTGAGGTAGGCGGCAAGGGCCTCGTCCCAGCGGCCCTGGCGCTCCATCTGCTGGCCCTCGCGGTAGCTCGAGTCGTCCATCTCGGAGGAGAGCGACGTGGTGTCGCCGCCGCAGCCAGGCCCCAGGCAGAGCGCGAGGAGCGCTGCGCAGAGGAGGAAGTTTGAACGCGGGTGCATCTTTCGGCGAAAGGGATTGAATGGTCCGGCCGGGCCGATAAATTTCCCCTTCTAGCGTCTCAACTCAAACTTAAACCGGATTAGACAACAACAGGCGTTGATGGCCATTGTAGCTAAAACCGCGCTCGCCCGTGCCCGGCAGTGCATCCGGATCGAGTGCGACGCCCTCAAGGCCACCTCGCGGTCCCTGGGGGCGGGCTTCGTGGCCACGGCCCGGGCGGTGGAGGAGACCCTCGCCGAGGGCGGGAAGCTCGTCTTCAGCGGCGTGGGCAAGTCCGCACACATCGCCGGGAAGGTGGCCGCCACCTTCAACAGCACGGGGGTCTCCTCCTGCTTCCTCGACCCGACCCAGGCCCTCCACGGCGACCTCGGGCTCTGCGACGAGGGCGACCTGGCGATCCTCCTGAGCAACAGCGGCCAGTCCGACGAGCTCCTTAGGCTGCTGCCGCTGCTCAAGCGCTTCGGCCTGAGGGTGGTGGCCTTCACCGGCAACGCCCGCTCGGAGCTCGCGGCGAGCGCGGATTTCCAGCTGGTCTACCGGGTCGACCGGGAGGCCTGCCCGCTCAAGCTCGCGCCGACGGCCAGCACCACCGCCGCGCTCGCCCTCGGCGACGCGCTGGCGATGGTGCTCATGGAGTCCCGCGGGATGACGCGCGACGACTTCGCCAAGTACCACCCGGCGGGAAACCTCGGCCGCATCCTGCTGCTGCGCGCGCGCGACATCATGCGCAGCGGGGAGAGGCTGCCCGTGGCCCCGGACTCGGTGACCGTGCAGGAGGCGATCCTCGCCATGACCCGCGCCAAGAGCGGCAGCATCGCCCTCGTCAGGGCCCCGAGCGGCAAGCTCTCGGGGATCCTCACCGACGGTGACTTCAGGCGCTCCGCCCTCAGCGGGCCGGGCTTCCTCTCGAGGCCGGTCTCCGACTTCATGACACGCTCGCCCAAGGTGATCCGCGACGACGCGATGGGCGTCGACGCGCTGCGCCTCTTCGAGCTCCACAAGATCGACGACTTGATCGTGGTCGACACCGGCGGCAGGCCCGTGGGCCTGATCGACGGGCAGGATCTTCCCAAGTACAAGATCGTGTGAGCCACACGCTCAGAGTCGGCATCATCGGCATGGGCGGCTTCGCGGGCTCGCACCACACCACGGTGGCCCGCCTGGAGGAGCGCGGCGCGCTCAAGCTCGTCTGCACGTGCGACCCGAGGGCCGCGGAGTTTGGGTCCGAGCGCGAGGCCCTCCGCTTCGCGGCGCGCGGCGTGCGCGTGTTCAACGACTACCGCTCGATGCTGGACGCATGCGCCGGAGAGCTCGACTACGTGGCCATCCCCACCCCGATCCACCTCCACGCCGAGATGCACGAGGCGGTCACCGCCCGCGGGATCCCCACCTACCTGGAGAAGCCCCCCACCCTCGACCACGCGGAGCTGGACCGGATGATCGCGGCCGACACCCGCGCCCGGAAATCCTCCATGGTGGGCTTCAACTTCATTGTCGAGAGGAGCCGCCAGGCCCTGAAGGAGCGGCTGCTCTCGGGGGAGTTCGGGGCGATCCGCGGCGGCACGCTGGGCGCCGTATGGCCGCGCCCCTCGGAGTACTTCACTCGAAACGGGTGGTCGGGCCGGCTTCTGGTCGACGGCCGCATCGTGCTCGACTCCTGCTTCGGCAACACCATGGCCCACTTCGTGCACAACATGCTCTTCTGGACGGGGACGCCCGGCCTCTACAGCTGGGCCGAGATCGCCGCCGTGAGGGCCGAGCTCTACCGGGCGCACGGCATCGAGGGCGCAGACACGTTCTTCGTCGAGGCGGACCTGGTGAGCGGGTGCACGCTGCGCTTCGCGCTCTCGCTGGCGGGAAGCGGGCCCGGGACCAGCACCGAGACCGTCATCTGCGACCGGGCCGTCCTCAAGTACGCCGTGGGCGGCCAGATCGAGATTTCGTGGAAGGACGGGCGATCGGAGAGGATCTCCGGTGAGCCCTTCGACGGGCTCGAGGAGAACCACCTCGCGTTCGGCCGCTACCTTCGCGGGGAGATCCCGAGGCCGGCCACCACCCTCGAGGACTCGAGGCCGCTCGTCGTCCTGAACGACCTGGCCCACATCTCGAGCGGCTCGATCGCGCCGATACCCGCCCACCTGGTCTCCCACGAGCTCGATGCCAAGGAGCAGAAGGACTACCTGGCGGTGTCCGACTTCGCGAGGGTCGTGGACCAGTTCCTCTCGCGGGGGGTGTGGCCGAGCTACCTGGGCTGGCGCAGGGACAACGGTGAGGTCGTGACCCCCTCGGACCTGCCCCGCTTCGGCGCGGTCGTGCGCGCCATGGCCGGCCGGCTCTAGGCCGGGGCCACCCGGGCCCTTTACTTGCAGCCCCAGTTGGGGCATCTTTGACCCATGCCGACGCCGCCGTTCACCTACCAGGAACCGCTGCCCCTCTCCAAGGACGCGACCGAGTACCGCCTGCTGTCCAGGGACGGCGTCTCGACCACCCAGTTCGAGGGCCGCGAGATCCTCAAGGTGGAGCCGGCGGCCCTCGCCTACCTGGCCCAGAACGCCTTCCGCGACAGCGCCTTCATGCTGCGCACGAGCCACCTGAGGCAGCTGGCGGCGATCCTGGACGATCCCGAGGCCTCGGCCAACGACCGCTACGTGGCGCTGACGCTCCTGAAGAACGCCGAGATCGCGGCCGAGGGCATACTGCCCATGTGCCAGGACACGGGCACGGCCGCCATCTTCGCCAAGAAGGGCGAGGCCGTGTGGACCGGCGCGAACGACGCAGAGTGGCTGAGCCGAGGCGTGTACGAGTGCTTCACGAAGGAGAACCTCCGGTACTCGCAGACGGCCCCCCTCGACATGTACAACGAGGTGAACACGGGCACCAACCTGCCCGCGCAGATCGACGTGCTCTCGACGACCGGCTCGCAGTACGACTTCCTGTTCGTCTCCAAGGGCGGCGGCTCCGCGAACAAGATGCTGTTCTTCCAGGAGACGAAGGCGCTCCTGAACCCGAAGAGCCTGGAGAAGTTCATCACGGAGAAGCTGCCCCTCCTCGGGACCTCCGCCTGCCCTCCGTACCACCTCGTGTTCGTCATCGGCGGCACGAGCGCCGAGGCCTGCATGAAGACCCTCAAGCTCGCGACGACCCGCTACCTGGACACGCTGCCCACCGAGGGCAACGCGCTCGGGCAGGCGTTCCGGGACCTCGAGTGGGAGGCCAAGGTGATGGAGATCGCGCGCCAGACGGGCATCGGCGCGCAGTTCGGCGGAAAGTACTTCGCCCTCGACGCGCGCGTCATCCGCCTGCCCCGCCACGGCGCCAGCTGCCCGGTCGGCATGGGGGTCTCCTGCTCCGCGGACCGCAACATCAAGGCGAGGATCACGCGCGACGGCATCTTCCTCGAGCAGCTCGATCCCAACCCGGGCCGCTTCATCCCCGAGTCCGAGCGCTCGCTCAAGGACACCGCCGTCGTTCCGATCGACCTCAACCGGCCGATGTCGGAAATCCAGGCCGAGCTCTCCAGGCACCCGGTGACGACCCGGGTCTCGCTCAGCGGCACGCTGGTCGTCGCCCGCGACGTCGCCCATGCCAAGCTGAAGGAGCGCGTCGACTCAGGCAAGGGGCTGCCCGACTACATGAAGCGGTTCCCGGTGTACTACGCGGGGCCGGCCAAGACCCCGACCGGCTACGCGTCGGGCTCCTTCGGGCCCACCACGGCCGGCCGCATGGACTCGTACGTCGACCTGTTCCAGTCGCTCGGCGGCTCGCTGGTCATGCTCGCCAAGGGCAACCGCAGCGCGGCCGTCACCGCCGCCTGCAAGAAGCACGGCGGATTCTACCTCGGAAGCGTCGGGGGTCCCGCGGCGATCCTCGCCAAGGAGAACATCTCGAAGGTCGAGGTGCTCGAGTACGCGGAGCTCGGCATGGAGGCCGTCTGGAAGATCGAGGTGCACGACTTCCCCGCCTTCATCCTGGTCGACGACAAGGGCAACGACTTCTTCGTGAACACGTGCGGGGCCTGCGTTCCGCAGGTCCAACTTCGGCAGCAGTCGAACTAGGCGCCGGGCCCTAGAACCTGAAGCCGACCACCGAGCGCTCGTTGGACTCGTAGCGGTCCATCGACTCGTAGATGCGCTCGCTGTCGCCGTGCACCTTGGTCGGGTCCCCGGCGACGAGACGGGTGGCCGAGGGCAGCGCGGACTCGAGCAGCCTCGAGCGGCGTACCTCAAGGGGATCGGTGTGGAGGAGGGGCTCGCTCATCGACAGGCGCGGGGCCTGGGCGGCGGCCTCGAACTCGCGGTCCGCACCGAACATCCCGTGGACCGCGGTGTCCGGCATCGCCTGGTGGAAGTCCGCCAGCATCGCGGACACGCTGTCGGAGAAGGGGGTTCGGGCGGGGGCCTCGGAGGACGACGACACGGGCGCCGGGGACACGTGCGAGACCGAGCCCACGGTCACGAGATCCCTGCGCGCCTCGGCAATGGCCGACGGCACGGGCGCCGGCGCCCTGGCGGCGACGCTCTCGGGTGCACGGGGCTTCTGGACAAGGGCCTGCTCCAGGCGAGCCGGGGCCGTCTTGGCCAAGCTTCGAGAGGACGCCGCATGGACGGCAGCGGGGGAATCGACTCCCACGTAATGATAGCCCGCCCAGGCCACCGCGGCAGCCGCCGCGGCCCCGAAGGGAAGCCGGCTGCGCCTGAGGATGGCAAAGGCGCCGTAGAGGCCGTCCCAGACGGTCCGGCGACCCACGATGGCGGACAGTTGCTTGGCCCTCATCTCGGACTCAAAACGCGCCCAGAACTCCGCGGGCGGACGCTCAGCCCGCTTCAGGCGGATCAAGTCTTCCACCGTGATCTTGCGTGAATCCTCGCGTTTCATCGGTTCAGATAGGGCTGGAGCTCGGCCTGAAGCAACTGCTTTGCGTAATGGAGGCGGGAACGCACGGTCCCAACCGAGCAATCCATGACTTCCGCGATTTCCTGATGACTGAGTCCGTCAATTTCGAAGAGAGTGACCACGGTGCGATGATTGATAGACAGCTTTTGCATCGCATCGTTCAATTTTTCCTGGAGCTCGCGCACCATGGAATCCCGGTCAACCCCCGTCTTGTCCGTGAGGGCGTCGATCACCTCCCGCGACACCGCGTCCTCCTCCTGTATGGACTCCAGGCTGAAGAACGAGCGCAGGCGGTTCTTTCTCAGGTGGCTCAGGGTCGAATTGACCGCGATCCGGTAGAGCCACGTGAAAAAGGAGGCCTGCCCCTGGAACCGATGGATCGACTGGAAGGCCTTGATGAAGGCGTCCTGGGCGAGGTCCGCGGCGTCCTCCCGGTTGGACGTCATGTTGTAAATGATCCCGAGGACGCGCTCGCGGTACTTGGAGATCAGCCGGTCGAAGGCCGCCACATCGCCCGCCTGCACCTGTCTCACGACGGCCAGGTCGGCGTCCGCCTCTAGCTTGCGCTCCGGCGAAGCCACAAGCGCCTTCCCGAGGGTTTTGCTGGCGTTCATACGGCGAGGACAAGCAAGTCCCCGGCGTGTTCGTTGGCAAATCGAAACCGCGCCCGCGAGGTCATGGCTTTGTAAAAACGCCTAAGCAGGCCTGAGGGTAGACACCTGGGAAAGCAGCACGTCGCCGAGCGCCATCAGGTGGCGGGTGGGCGGCCTGCCCGGCCATTCCGCCAAGGACGCCCTGGCGGCCTCGATCTCGGCGCGCACGGCCGCCTCGACCACCGCGAAGACGCCGAGCTCGAGCATCTGCCGCAGGCGCAGCGCCGGCTGCGCCGGCCTGCGGCCGCCGATCTCCTCGGCCAGGGCCGCCCGCTCGAACGGCGGCAGGCGGTCGAGGAGCGTGAAGAGGGGCAGCGTCAGCTTGCCGCTCGCCAGGTCCGTGCCAAGGGTCTTGCCGATCGAGTCCTCGCGCCCGAAGAAGTCGGCCAGGTCGTCGTAGATCTGGTAGGCGACCCCGAGGTGCCTGCCGAAGCGGTCCGCCGCCTCCACGTACCCTGGCTCGGACCCCCCTAGGCGGGCCCCGAGGAAGCACGAAACCCTGAAGAGTTCCGCGGTCTTCAGCTCGATGATGCGCTGGTAGTCGGCGGGCGTCACGTCGGTGGAGCCGCGGCGCAGGGTCTGCACGATCTCACCCGCGCAGACGCGCCGGGTCGACTCGGAGACCGCGGCGCAGACCTCCGACGTGGGGAAGTCGGTCGCCAGGTGCAGGGCGTGGGCGAAAAGCGCGTCGCCGAGCAGAACGGCCGCGGTCGGCCCGAACTCCCGGACGGCCGTCCTGCGGCTGCGCCGCACGTCAGCCGCGTCCATGATGTCGTCGTGGACGAGGGTCGCCAGGTGCACGAGCTCAACGACGGCCGCCGCGCGGACGAGCTCCGGGGACACGGCCCCCGTGTCGCTCCAGCCGCTCAGGAACACCAGAGCCGGCCGGATCCGCTTGCCCGAGGTGTCGATGCAGTAGTTGACCATCGACCGGATCTCCGGCTCGAAGTCGGCCAGCTGGCCCTGGAGGAATCGGTCCAGCTCCGCCATGTGCGGGGCCAGCAGCGCGAACACGCCCGCGAAGGCGTGCTTCGGTGATTCCTGTGCGATCTCGGGGCTAGAGCTCCTGGACATGGAAGTCCCGAAGCTAGGCCGAAATCAGCAAATCGGCAACCTATTGTGGGTTACTGCGAGGTGATCTCGTAGACCTCCACCAGGGCGACGCCGGTGGCGCCGTTCTGGCCGGTCAGGACCGCCGTGTACGTGTCCGGGGGCAGGACGGCCAGGATGCCCGAGTCGGCGCTGCCCGTCGTGAACGCGAAGGCTCCGGTGCTGGCCTCGGCCGCTTGGAAGAGCGTCGGGTCGTTGCCCAGGCCCCAGGCGTAGTTCTCGCGGACCACCTGGTTCGCGCTGTTGATCAACTGCAGACGCGGGGCCGAGAGGGCGCCGCTCACGCCGAGCGCCGTCAGGCCCGGGCCCGCGCCGCGGATCAGCAGGCGCTTGGGTGCCGTGCCGTTGAAGCTGAAGCCGCCGATCAGGTTGTTCGCGCCCGTGCCGACGTTGGCGCGGGTCGAGACGTTGATGAGGCGGTTCGACGTGAACGGCGTGTAGGTGCTCAGGTCGTAGGCCTCGACCAGCGAGATGCCGGTGTCGGTGCCGACGCCCGAAACCTCGGCCGTGTAGGCTCCGGGAGGGAGGGTGGCCACCAGGGCCGAGTCGTTGCTGCCGCTCGCGAAGGCGAAGGCTCCGGAGGCGGCGTCGGCGCTCTCAACCGCCGAGGCGTTGGACGGCGTGGAGCTCCAGCCCGTGTTCGAGGCGATCAGGTTCGTCCCGGAGTAGATCTGCAGCTGCGTGCTCGGGATGGCACCCGACACTCCGAAGCCCGTGAGGGCCGGCCCGGAGGCGCGGACCAGCACCTGCTTGGAGGCGGACCCGCTGACGACGAACCCGGCGATCATCACGTTGGCTCCCGAGCCCACCTGGCCGCGGGTCGACAGGTTGCGGAGCACCCCGTCGCTGAAGATGCCTCCGGAGACCGGAGCCGCCAGGGCGTTGCCCCCGTTCGTCCCGGAGATCGAGGCGCTCAGGAATCCGCTGGCGGGCTTCACGGTGCCCGACACCTGGTTGCCGTTCACGGTGGTGAAGGTGAAGGCACCGGTGGAGTCGACGATGCCGTCGCCCGCGTCGGAATAGGTTCCCGACGTGTAGTAGAGCATGATCGAGCCGTCGGCGGCCACCATAGCCTGGACCGAGCTGTTCGCCACTCCGCCCAGGTTGCCGGTGAAGTAGCCCGTGGCTACCGTGTAGGTGGCAGCCAGGGGCACGGAGGCGATGTAGTCATCCCCGCTGGCAAGCAGGGTGCCGCTCACTCCCGTCGAGGACGCTGTGCCGCTGATCGAGCTGGTCGAGAAGGTTCCCGTGGATGAGACCGTGAAGCCCGAGTAGACGGTCGTCGACGCCGCCGAGGGGGTTACCGAGTGGCCGATATAGTAGCCGTACTTGCCGTCCACCACAGCAAGGAAGCTATGGCCGGACTCCTTCAGGCCCTGGTAGTTGCCGTAATAGATCGTGGTCGCGACGCCCGAGGTGCTCGGTGTCGCCTCGATCACGGTGGCCGGGGACGTGGTCTGCTCGCCCGAGTTGTCGGTCGCGATCGCCGTCAGCGAGTAGACGCCCGCCGAGGTCGGCGTGAACGTCGCCGTGTACGGGAAGGTCGTTGCGGTGCCAATCGAGATGCCGTTCTCGAAGAACTGCACCTGGCCGATCGTCCCGCTCGAGGACACGGCACTGGCCGTCACCGTAACCGCCGTGTTGACGGTCACCAGGCCGCCCGAGGACGGCGAGGTGATGCTCACGGTCGGGGGCGGCTCGTTCACCACGTAGACGGTGATCGGCGTGCTGTTGGTCTTGTCGCCGAGGTTGTCGACCACCTGGGCGGTGATCGTGTAGAAGCCGAGGTTCTGGGGCGTCCACGAGTAGGTGTAGGGGTACTGCTTGGCCGTGTAGACGGCCTGGTCGTCCACGAGGAACGTCACCTGGGCGACGTTGCCGTTGGGCGCGGTGGCCGTCGCGGAAATGGTCGCCGGCGTGTTCACGACGACGCTTGCGTTGGCCGAGGGCGTCACAAGCGAGATCGTGGGCGGGGTGCCGACGTTCGTGCTTCCGCCGCCGCCCGAGCCGCCGGCCGTTATGTTGATCGTGATGGCCGAGGAGGTGGCCGAAAAGCTTCCGTTGCCCGCAACCGATTCCGTCGCGACCGCGGTCACGGTGCTGGGGAGGATGGCTCCCGTCGTGGGATCGGTCTTCTGGATCGGCGTGAAGCTGGTCGAGTACAGGGAGCTTCCGGCCGGAGAGGGCGACGTGGACGTGCCCACCACCGAGCCGTCCACGGAGAACTGCACCTGGCTGATGACAAACGGCGTGTTGTTCGGCGGCACGAGCACGTTGGTCGCCGTGGCGCTCGCGATCAGCGTCGCGGGGCCGCCGCCGTTGAGGGTGTCCCCGTTCGCGGGGCTGGTGATCGACACCGTTGGCAGGTTCACGAGGACGACGGTCGTCGGAGCCGGCGTGAGCGTGGCCGTCGTGCTCGTCGTCGAGGCGATGACGTTGTTCTTATCGTCGGTGGCCAGCGCCACGAAGGTGTACGTTCCCGTCACCTGCGGCGTCCAGTTGAAGGTGAAAGGCGGCGACGTGAGCGTGCCGTAGAGCACGCCGTTGATGAACAGCTGCACCTGCTCGATCGTGCCGGTGGGGCTGTTCGCCGTGACGTTGATCGGAATGGAGGCGGAGGAATTGGCCGCGTAGTCCGGGATGGCGAGCAGGCCCGGCAGGGACGGCGTGCCCGTGGGGTTGGAGATGATGCACGTGGGCAGGTTGGGCGTGGCGGGCTCGTCGACGATGCCGATCGAGGTGGACACCCCGGCGGAGGCGCCGGTGGCGTCATACGCCTTCGCGTAGAGGAAATGGACCTTGCCCGCGACCCCGGCGCTGGCCACCGGCGTCGGCGTGTAGATGATCGAATAGGGATAGTTGGTCGAGGTGCCGAGGAGGGCTCCGTCGGCGTAGAACTCGACCTTCGAGATCGCGCCGAAGGCGACCGCAGCCGCGGCCTCGACCACGACCGACGACTGGTAGGGCACGATCTGGTTGTTGGCCGGTCCGACGATAGCGACACCCGTCGCGAAATACTCGATGGGGACGGACACCGCCGTGTGGCCGCCGCCGTCGGCAGCCTGGACCGAGAGATAGTAGACACCCGGCTGGGGCGGCGTCCAAGCGACACCCTGCGCGTAGGGTGACGTGTCCGTCACGCCGGTCGGGCCGTTGATCGCAGTCGCCAGCGACTGGCCGTCCACGTAGAACGTGTAGGTGAAGCCACCCGAGGGGAGGATGCCGGTGGCCAGGGCCCACATCACGATCTCATCGGTGGCGGGGCCGAATCCCCCGTTCACCGCGCTGCCGGGATTTCCCGGGGGCCTGGGGAGCGGGTTGGACCCGTAGATGGCGTAATAGGTCTGCATCGAGCCCGTCGGGTTCAGGACGTCGAGCTCCGTCATGTTGACCGACAGCAGTGGCTGCTGCTGGGCGAACGCCGCCGGGGCGAGTGCGCACAGAAGCAGGGCCGAAAGGATCTTGGGTCGGATGTTCATGGGTTCACCTCTTTATGTGTTTCGAGGCCCGCGGGCATCAATTGCTGCCCTTCTTATCGGCTCTTTCGTCAACAA
>CAIXHE010000048.1 GCA_903919205.1 uncultured Opitutaceae bacterium
ACTTGGCGCACTTGCGGACGATGTCCAGGTTCGCCTCGAAATCCAACTCGAAGACCCGCAGGGGGTCCTTCACGTACTGCACGGGGTTGGCGATTGCGACCAGGGGAAGCACCGCGTCGCACTTCTTCACGTGGTATTCGATCCACTCGCGGGAGATGGTGATATCGCCCTCCACAAACTTGAAGCGCGGGTGCCCGAGGCAGTCCCCCAGCTTGTGGTCACCGACGTCCATGCCGTAGACCTCCCAGTCCTTCTTATCCAGAATCGCCTTTGTCAGCGAGCTGCCGATGAATCCGTTGGCACCTAGGATGAGTACTCTGAGAGGCATGGAGGTAGACGACCCATAAACCATGAAAACGGCCAAATGACACGAAAGAACATCGACGGCCCATGATGAAGGGCCTCGGACGCCGACCTGACGCTGGCTGGCAGGCGGGTCGCCGGGGGCGCCCCGGGGGCGCCCCGGGGGCAGCGCCGGCGACCGCATGGCGGAGTGTGGACGTCCCCAGCAGGTGTTGCGTCCGCCTCGAGACCCGAGCCGAGGCCCAAGGCCGCATGGATTCAGGGGGTGCCTGCTGCGCCCTCGGCCCCCCGCACCCCGCATCCCCGCCCTTCGGGTCCCTGGTCGGGCTCTCGCATCAAAAAGTGCGCTCACGGCGAGAACCGCCGTCGCGCGGCGCCCGAGACCTCGCGGGCCGCCTCGGGAAGGTCACTCAGCAGAGTAACGGAGGCATCAATGGATCGTATCCAACGAGAATCCATTTCCCGAATCCCCCTCGCATCATGAAAACTAATCATTCGCCTCGCCCATGTGGGTTTATCTTATTTGTGATTACTGAGATAACACCGTTTTTGTTGAGGCATTGTTAAGCGGCCGCGTTCGTCGAAGGGACCTTCGGGTTTTCAGCGCAGGGGATGATTAAAAAAGCCTTTCTAGATCGGGGAACCGCGTGTTTTTCGCGCGGGATCGCGAACCGCGTCCCCGCGTAAATCGCCCGGCTTTCCGACTTCTTGGGCTCGGATCCGTGCTGCAGACGATGCGCGGTTGATGGGATGTTAATGGATTGGCGCCCTCTTTTAACAGGAAAGGGCACTTCCCTTGCTGTTTAATGGGCGCATGGCTTTGCCCCGCAACAACCGGCGTCGCTTGCTCCGCCGCGATCGGGATGGGATACCCGCAGGGTCGCGCATGGCCGCATTCAGGATCGACCCCGCGTGCGCTTCCCCGGGCGAGGGCCGCGCCCTCGGACCGGATGCTGCGATCACTGGGAAGGGCCGCCGCTGATGCCCAAGGTCTTGATCATCGACGACGAGGCCCAGATCCGGCGCCTCTTGCGGATCACGCTCGAGGCCGAGGATTATCTGGTGCGCGAGGCCGACGACGGACGCACCGGCCTGGTCGAGGCCGCGGGATTTCGGCCCGACGTGGTGATCCTGGACCTGGGCCTGCCGGACATGCCCGGGCTCGACGTGCTCAGGCGCCTGCGCGAATGGGCCGAGATCCCGGTGCTGGTTCTCTCGGTCACGAACAGGCAGCTCGAGAAGGTGTCTTTGCTCGATGCGGGTGCCGATGACTATCTCACCAAGCCCTTTGACTCCTCGGAGCTGCTCGCCCGCCTCCGGGCGCTGATCCGGCGCCAGCCCTCGAACACCCAGGACGTCGTGGCCCAGTTCGGTCCGGTGAAGGTGGACCTGAGCGCCCACATGGTGACCAAGGACGGCAAGGAGGTCCGATTGACCGCGATGGAATACGCCTTCCTCCACCTGCTCATCATCAACCGCGGGAAGATCGTGATGCACAGGAACGTCCTGCGGGAGCTCTGGGGGCCGCGCTCGGAAAACAACACCAACTATCTTCGAGTCTACATGAGGCGCCTGCGCCAGAAGCTGGAGGAGAATCCGGAGCAGCCGCGCTACCTGATGACGGTGTCCGGCTTTGGATACCGCCTCAACGACAAGGACCTCGAGATCACCTCGGAGGGCGCGGGAGTGCCCGCCGCGGCCCTGCGCCGGGCGCAGCCCGCGCAGGCGAACCCAACCGAGGGTTAGCCCGGAGGGAACGGGGGATTTCGCGGCTTCGGGCCCGCGGCGGGTGGACCCGGGCCCTTCCTTCCCGGGGAGGGCCGCCGCCGGTCCCGCAGTCAGCGATGCTTATGGGACATCAGGAAGTACAGGGCGAAGAAGAAGGCCACCTGGAAGAGCACAACGCCCACGATGATGATCGCCGTGTAGCTGCGGTTCCTCCATGGCTGAGGGGCGCGCAGGCGCTGGTCACGGTGGGTGATCTCGACCTTGTCGAGGTGCTCGAGGTCGCGCTTCATGTCCGCCGCGGTCTGGTACCGCTTGCGGGGATCGCGCTCGAGGGCGTGAAGGATGATCTCCTCGATCGCAGGATTGAGCTCGGTGTTGAGCTTCCGGGGGGCCTCCGGGTCGCCCGTGACGCGGGCGTTCATGACCACGTAGGGGCTCTCGCCCTCGAAGGGCGTCTTGGCCGTCACCATCTCGTAGAGGATGGCGCCCAGGCTGTAGATGTCGCTGCGGTGGTCGCCCCGCTTGCCCCTCACCTGCTCCGGGGAGATGTAGTCGGGCGTGCCGAGCGCGGGGGTCAGGCCCACGAACGTGAGGCGGCGCGCCTTCTCGACCCGGGCGATTCCAAAGTCGAAGAGGCGAAGGCTGCCGTCCTTGCAGACCATGATGTTCTGCGGCTTCAGGTCGCGGTGGGCGATGCCGCTCGCGTGGAGGTACTCGAGCGCGTCGCAGATCTGGCTCGCGTAGGCCACGGCCTCGCCCTGGGAGATCGATTTCCGCTGGGACAGCAGCTCGGCGAGGGTGCGGCCCTCCAGGAACTCCATCACGAGGTAGGGCCGGCTCTTCGGCCCGTCGACCTTGATCACCTTCAGCACCGCGGGATGATTCAGGCGGGCGCCGATCTCCTCCTCGCGCTGGAAGCGCTCGAAGCCCGCGACGTCGCTCTCGAGGGCCATCAGCGGGATCTTGACGGCCACCGTCTGGCCGGTCTTTCGGTCATTGGCCCTGAAGATCTGCGACATGTTGCTGCGGGCTACCAGGTCCGTCAGCTCGAAGCGGCCGTCCAGCAGTTTGCCCACGCCGGGTTCCCCGGAGAACGCGGCCGCCGAGGCGGCGGCGACCGCCGCCTTCTTGGGCGGGGTGTTGGAGCCCATCGCGACCCGCGCCGACTGGGCCACCTGCTCCCAGTTCCTCACCTCGATGATCTGGAGCGAGATGTTGTCGTCGCTGCCGCGCTTGGTCGCCAGCGCCAGGAGCTCCTTGCAGGCGTCGTAGGGGTGCGCCCGGCACACGATCTCGCGCATCTCCTCGTCGAGCACGCAGGCGTGGAGCCCGTCGGTGCACTGCAGTACAAAGTCGCCGTGGTGGAGGAGCTGCGTGGCGAAGTCGGGCTGGCAGAACGGCTCGGCGCCCACGCTGCGCGTCAGTTCGCTGCGCCTGGGATTGGCCATCGCCTGCCGCTCGAGCATGAGGCCCAGTTTCACCGGCACGGAGGTCGCCACATGGTCGGTGGTCAGCCGGCGGATGGTCTTCTGGCGGATGAAATACGAGCGCGTGTCACCCACGTTGGCCACGCAGACGGCCCCGTCCCGGAACAGCGAGGCGACCAGCGTCGTGGCCATCCTGCGGCCCCCGAACTCGGACACCGACTTCTCATGCACCTCCGCGCACGCCACCGTGAACATCCTGCGCAGGAGGGCGTAGGGCTTGAGCGCGGGGGACGCCGTCTGGAAGTCGCGGATCGCGGCCTCCACGGCCGTCCTGCTGGCGACCTCGCCGTTCTCGTAGCCGCCGACGCCGTCAGCCAGGAGCGCGATGCCGCCCTGCTTCTCGCGGGTGAGCGGGTCCGCGGACTCCCAGAAGTCGAGCCAGTCCTCGTTCTTTTCCCGGACGGAACCGGCGGTCGTGAGGCGGGCGTAGCGCAGTCGCATGGGGTTGGAAACAGAATGGCCCCGCCAGTGTCAGCAGGCGGGGCCATCGAACCCGGAAGCAAGTCTAGGTCAAATCAAACTGCCGGCTTGGCGGTGAGGAGGATCTCCTTGCCCCTGGCCTTGCTGCTCTTGGAGAAGTAGTAATAGCCGTAGCCGCCCCACAGCGCGGCGACGCCCAGGGCGATATAGGGCTCCTTCACGCTCATTCCGGCGACCGTCCAGGGCCCGATCAGGTAGAAGAGCATGCAGGCCAGGTTGGCCAGGAGGCCGAAGACGGGGACGACGACGTGCTTGAAGCCGTGGAACGTGTGGTGCTCGCGGAAGGCCACGATGGCGATGATGCAGGTCGTCATGTACAGCAGGAACGTCCCGAAGTTGCTGATCAGCGTGATGATGAGCAGCGTGTTCGGGAGCTTCGCGTAGGTTTCCGGAGCGAAGATCCCGAAGCTGTACCAAAAGTTGTGCTTGTCGAGGGCCGCGGGCGTGGTGCCTCCGAGGTAGACGGAGACCGTGACGATGCCGATCACGATCGAGATGACCACGAGCGTCCAGATCGAGCGGTGCGGCGAGAGCGTGGTGCCGTGAACCAGGCCGAAGTGGGAGGGGACCTCCTCATCGCGGCCCATCGCATAGGTGACGCGCGCCCCGGTGCTCAGGCAGGCAAGCGTCGTGCCGACCAGTGCCAGGAACACCGTGAAGGCCTGCACGAGCATGAAGGCCCGGCCGGCCTGGTAGCTGCCGAAGAGCCAGGTGCCCACGAGCACCATCATGTCGCCGATCGGTGCACCCGATCCCGATGCCTGGGGGAGCGTGTAGCCGTTGTGCAGCAGGTAGTTTGCCGCGAAATACTCGATCGTATAGCACACGGCGCCCTGGATCACGAGGGACAGGAGCACCGCGCGGCCAATGTCCTTCTTGGGGTCCTTGGCCTCCTCGCCCATCGCGGTGACCGACTCGAAACCGACCAGGATCAGGATGGCGACGCACGCCTGGATGAACACGAAGTTGAAGCTGTGGGGCCCGACGACGGACTTGGCGGTCGGGTGGAAGTTGAAGGTCACGATCCCGGTGGCGGGGTCCTTGGTGTAGGCGTCGTTCACGTCGTAGCTCACGGTGAAGGGCGCCGCGAGCTTCACGTCCTTGACGGCCTTGCCGTCCTTGTCGGCCGGGACGGGGTTGCCATCCGAGTCGGTCTGGTCGGCCATCTGGTAGACGGGCTTGCCCTTGTCATCGAGCGTCGCCTTGCCGTTGGCGTCGAGGACCGGCTGCGGCGCGCCCTTGTCGTCCTTCACCACGTCCTGGAAGACCTGGTAGTTGACGGCCACGCCGTTCGAGAGGTGGTAGCCGACCGAGCCCTGCGGGTGCTTGGTGCGGTAGGCGATGGCGATCACCGAGAAGACCAGCAGCGCCGAGATTTGGATGATGTTGATCCCCATGTTCACCGCGGTCGTGCCCGTCACGCCCCGGAAGGCGATGTACCCCACGAAGACCGTGAACAGCACGCAGAAGAGGATCATGAACAGCGGACTGTTGTAATTGGAGCTGAACGTGTCGGGCCAGAACTGGTTGAGGAGATAGCCCGCGAGGATCGCGGTGACGCCGACCATGCATCCGGGATAGACCCAGTAGTAGAGATGGCTGGCCCAGCCGGTGAAGAACTTGGCGACGCGGGCGAACTTGTAGGCGTGGGTCTTCGAGAGGAACGCCTGCTCCGCATAGAAATAGGACGAGCCGGCGCCGGGATAAAGCTTCGAGAGTTCCGAGTAGCTGACGGCGGTCGCCAGGCACAGGAGAAGGGCGCCGATGATGCCGAACCACATGGAGGCGCCGGCTGCGGGCGCTCCGTAGAGAGCCTGCTCCTGGAACGTGAGCCAAAGGAAGGCTCCGGGCGCGATCAGCGCCATCGCGTTGATGGTCAGGCCGGTGAGCCCCAGAGTGGGCTTCATCGTGGGACTCGTCGGTGTCGGGTTGTCGGCCATAGGTCGTGGGCTCCGCGGTTGCTTGGGTTGTGCTGAAGGTCAGCGTGGCAGATGTCGTCTTAGCGCGGATTTAATATCCGGGTGCCCTCGGTTAAGCTGCTTGTGTGCCAAAAGGGCCATTAAGATCCCGTTAACAAATGCCTTATAGGCATTAATATAACGGTTCATGGCATCCCGCTTGCTCGAGCCGAACCCGACGCGTCCCTGAGGGTGCGGGAGATCAGGCTGGCGGCGGAGAGGGAAAGACCTGCCCCGCCACCAGGGCCGGGGGCGGCCCACCCCTCCACTCCACGCGCGTAAGCTCAAGGGCGCCGCCGCCCGCGGCCACGACGAGGGGGGCGACCGAGAGTATCTCCCCGGGAACACCCGAACGCCCGTCCACCGGCTCGGCCCACCATACCATGAGGCGCGCGCCCCCCCAGTCTGAGAACGCCCCCGGGTAGGGGTCCGTCACGGCCCTAATGAGGTTGAAGATCTCGGTTGCCGTTCGGGTCCAGTCGATGCGGCCGTCCTCGGGCTTGCGGCCGCTGAAGTACGTGGCCTCGGCGGGGTCCTGAGGCGTCTCCACCGCAGTGCCGGCGAGGAGCGCGTCGATCTGCCGAGCGAGCACGCGGGTCGCGCACGGGAGTACCTTGCGGAACGCCTGCTCGGCGGTGTCACGCGGGCCAATCTCCACACCCTCCTGGTCGACGATCGCGCCGGCGTCGGGCTCCCGCACCATGCGGTGGAGCGTCATGCCGATCCGCCGCTCCCCGTGCAGCACCGCCCAGTTGATCGGCGCGCGGCCCCGGTACTTGGGGAGGAGCGAGCCGTGCATGTTGAACGCCCCGAGGGGCGCCAGGGCGAGCACCCTGCTGCTGATCATGTTGCGGTAGTAGACCGAGAGGATCAGGTCCGGGCGCAGCGCCTCGATCCGCTCGAGCCACTCGGGCGTGCCCACCTTCTGAGGGGTGTGGATGGGGACGGCCCTCTCGGCGGCCGCGACCGCGGGCGTCTTGAACCAGATCTTCTCCGACGGGTTGTCCTCGTGGGTGATGAGGGCGACCACGTTGTCGCCCCGCTCGAGCAGGAGCTTCAGGCACTCGTAGCCCACCTCGCTGTAGCCGAAGAAGAGGATCCGTGGGCCGGCCATGCTCGGTGCGCGCTCAGTCCTTGGCCTCGAGCATTTCGCGCACGAAGTAGCGCTGGCGCACGCGGACCACCTGGTAGGTGCGCCCGACGTACTCGCCGATCAGCCCGATGCCCACCATCGTGACGCTGATCAGGAAGAACAGGATCCCGAAGAGCGTGAAGAGACCGCCCTCCTCGGGGCCGAGGATCAGGCGGCGAAGGGCGAGCACGATCATGAGGAGGAAGCTGCCGGCCGCGCAGGCCATCGAAACCATCGTGAAGAGCTGCAGGGGCGCGAGCGAGAAACCCGTGATCAGGTCGAAGTTGAGCCGGACCAGCATGTACAGCGAGTAGTTGGAGACACCCGCGTGGCGCTCCTCGTGGCGGACACCCACCTCCGCCGGGTTGCCCGCATAGCTGTAGGCGAGCGCCGGGATAAAGGTGTTCACGGCGCCGCTGCGCACCACGGCGTCCACGATGGCCCTCGAGTAGCTGCGCAGCATGCACCCCTGGTCGGTCATCTCGATCGAGGTCGTGCGGCTGCGCACGACGTTGATCAGGCGCGAGGCGAGCGTGCGGAAGAGGCTGTCCTTGCGGTTGAGCCGGAAGCCCCCGACGTAGTCGTGGCCGAGGTCCATCAGCGCGAGGAGCTTCGGGATCTCCTCCGGCGGGTTCTGGAGGTCGGCGTCGAGCGTCACGATGACCTTCCCGCGCACGCGCTCGAAGGCCGCCATGACCGCCATGTGCTGGCCGTAGTTCGCGTTGAAGTCGATCACCCGGGTCACGTCCGGCCGGGCGGCGTGCTGCGCGCGCAGGAGCTCGAGCGAGCGGTCGGCGCTGCCGTCGTTCGTGAAGATCACCTCGTAGGTGCGCCCGAGCCCGTCCAGGACCGGGTAGAGCCGCGAGAAGAGGAGCGGCAGGTTGAGCTCCTCATTGTAGACGGGGATGACGACGGAGAGGTCGGGGGCGGCGCTCATGGGGCTTGGAGGGGGGGCACCGCGGCGACGAGCGCGGCGACGACGCGCTCGACGTCGGAGCGCTGCATGGCGGGGAAGAGGGGAAGCGTGAGCAGGTTGCGCCCGGCGTTCTCGGCGTGGGGGAAGTCCCCCTCCTTCCAGCCCATGGCGCGGTACAGGGTGAAGAGGTGGATCACCGGGTAGTGGACGCCGGTGCCGATGCCGGCCGCGTGGAGCGCCCCCATGAGGGCCGCGCGCCCCCCGCGCAGCCGCCCGTCGGGCAGCTGGACCTGGAACATGTGCCAGTTGCTCTGCTCAAAGTCCGCGACCGGCAGTCCGAGCCCAAGGGCCGCGGCGTCCGGGCGGCTCAGCTCCTCGTAATAGGCTCGGGCGAGCACCCGGCGCTTCTCGGTGAAGGCCTCCAGGTGCGGCAGCTGCCCCAAGCCCACGCGGGCCGCGACGTCCGTCATGTTGAACTTCCCGCCCACCACCTCGACGTCCATGCCGTCGAAGCCGGTGCGCACGACGCCCTGCAGGCGGTACTGCTCGGCCAGGCGCGCCTCCGCCTCGCTGTTGAGGACCAGGCAGCCGCCCTCGGTCGTCGTGATGTTCTTGTTCGCGTGGAAGCTGACCGACGTGAAGTCGCCGAAGGATCCGATGCGCCGCCCCTTCCAGGTGGAGCCGAACGACTGCGCCGCGTCCTCGACCACGCGAAGGCCAAGCCGGTGCGCGAGGGCGTAGAGGCGGTCGCGGTCGACCGGGAGGCCCGCCAGGTCAACGGGGATCACCGCGCGCGTGCGCGGGGTCACGGCGGCCTCGACCGCGCGCAGGTCGATGTTGCGCGTCACCGGGTCGATGTCGACGAACACGGGCCGGGCGCCCACCTCGAGGGCCACGTTGCTCGTCGCGACCCAGGAAAGCGGCGTCGTGATCACCTCGTCGCCCGGGCCGACGCCCGCGATCCGGAGCGCGATCTCCATCGTGCAGGTGCCCGAGTTGAAGGCCCGGACGGGCCTGCCGCCGAAATACTCGGAGAGCTTGGCCTCGAAGGCCTTCACCTGGGGCCCCGACGTGATCCAGCCCGAGCGCAGCACCTGCGCGACGCCCTCGATCGTCGCCTCGTCGATCGACGGCCGCGTGAACGGCAGGAACGCCTGGGCGGGCGGGGCCGTGGGCGCGGCGGGGGCGGGCGGGGACATGGCGGGCGTCATACTGGGGCCTGACAGCGAATCCTCAAGGCTGGTTGCTGAAAAGATAGTGGTGGGGACCCTTGGCTATAATGTGGTAGTGGAAGTCCGGGTCGGCGAGCAGCTCGGCTGAGTCGCGTATCCGCGCGACCGCGAAGACCCGCCCCGGGCCGGCCCACTCGCGGCGGAACTCGGCGTCGTCGATGAAGCGCCGGGCGCGCTCGGCGGGGTCGAGGAAGGGCAGCTCGAGCTCGTCCTGGTAGGCCACGAGGCCCACCTGCCGCCCCGAGTAGTAGGTGAAGTCGTGGAAGAAGGCGTGGTAGTGGTACACGCGGTCCCCGGGCTTGACGACGGCGCGCGCGGCGAGCGCCAGGTCCTTGGTGCTGCGCAGGTCGATGATCGGAGCGGCGAGCGCGAGGACGACGAGCATCAGGGCGAGCGTGCCCGCCATGCAGTAGGCCGCCGCGCGCCCCCGCGCGGAGCCGGAGGCGGAGGTCGGTATCAGTGCCCGGAGCGCCCCGGCGCACAGGAGCGCCGCGATCACGAAGGCGTAGGGCCGCAGGTCCGTCGCCTGCGCGGCGTCGCGGATCACGCCGGGCCGCAGCACGGCGACGCAGAGGGCCGCCGCGATCAGGCCGCACAGGAAGCCGAAGATGCGCAGGCCCGTCCTGAGCCTCGCGAACGCGTCGGCTTGCGCGAGGGCCCCGGCGAGCCAGCGGCCGGTCAGGACGGCCAGCGGCGGGAACATCGGCAGGATGTAGGTGATCAGCTTCGACTGAGACGCGCTGAAGAAGAGGAAGATGAAGGCGGCCCACACGATAAAGAAGCCCTCGACGGCGCGCTCGCCGCGGCGGGCCCAGCCGCCGCCGAGCGCCGACTGCAGCGAGCACCCGAGGAAGCCCGTCCAGGGGAAGAGACCGAGGAGCACGATCGGGATGAAGAACCACCAGGGCTGGTAGCGGCCGTGGCCGGCCGCGGAGGTGTAGCGCTGGAAATGCTCGTAGATGAAGTAGAAGTGCGCCCATCCCGGGTGGCGCCCGGCCGCGAGCACGTGCCAGGGCGCCGCGATCGCCAGGAAGAGCGCGATGCCGGTCGGCAGGTACATCGGCAGCAGCCGCCGCCATTGGTTGTAGATGACGAGCCACAGGAACATGACGGCGCCGGTCAGCAGGAAGCCCATCAGGCCCTTGGAGAGGGTCGCCAGGGCCGCGCTCGCGTAGAGGCCGTAGAAGAGCCACCGGCGCCGGGAGCCCGGCGGCTCCTGCACGCCGAGGATGAAGCAACAGAGTGTCGCCGCCATCAGGACCGTCACCGGCATGTCGAGGAGCAGCATCCGCCCGAGCGCGGCGTAGAGGAGGGAGGTGCCCAGCACGACCGCGGACCAGAAGCCTGCGTCCCGGCCGAAGAGGCGGCGGGCGGTGGCGTAGGCCACCAGGATGCCCCCCAGGGTGAAGAGCGCCGGGGTCAGGCGAAGCGACCATTCGCTGCCTCCGAGAAGCTCCTGCGAGGCGGCCACCATCCAGTAGACGAGCGGGGGCTTCTCGAAGTAGGGAACGCCGTTCAGCTGCGGCATCACCCAGTCGCCGCCGGCGACCATCTCGCGGGGCACCTCGGCGTAGCGGCCCTCGTCGGGGTTGTTGAGCGGGGCGCTCCCGAGCCTCCACGCGAGGAGCGCGCCGAAGACGACCGTGAGGAGCAGCAGGTCCCGGCGCCACGAGGGCTCGGTTCGGGAAGGGGCGGCTGCCGATGGGATCACCGTCTGGGCGTAGGGCCTTATGGCCTGTCAGGCAAGACCTTCGCCTTGGAGTGGTCGCGCCGGGGCCGTGTTCCGAGCGAGGGGATTCGCGGCTGCGGACCTCGCGCGCGCGTTCCGGCCAAAGCGAGGAGAACCGTTCTTATTTTTGTTCTTGCTTAATTAAGATTAAGCTTAATTATTAGCCGTATGCACAGCCTCGAGGCCCTAGCCGACCCCACCCGACGCCGCATCGTGGAGCTGCTTTCCGAACGGGAGCGCACCGCCGGCGAGCTGGTCGAGTCCTTCGATATCAGCGCCCCCGCCATCTCCCAGCATCTGAACGTGCTCCGCGCGGCGGGCCTCGTGTCCACTCGCGCCGACGGGCAGCGGCGCATCCAGTCCCTCAACCGCGCAGGGCTCGACGAGATCGGCCGCTGGCTTGAGACGACCCGGGCATTCTGGAGCCGCCGGCTGGACACGCTGGAGCGCGAGCTCCGGGCCGAGGACGCCAAGGCCCGAAGGAAATCACCATGAGCACCCCCAACAACGATCACGCCACGTTCATATCCCGGGGCGAGCTGCGCCTCGTGCGCCTGCTTCCGGGCCCCCTCGAGCGGGTCTGGCAGTACGTCACCGATTCCGAGAAGCGCGCCCGCTGGTTCGCGGGCGGCCTGCTCGAGCCGCGGGCGGGCGGCAAGGTCGCGTTCGCCATGCGCCACGCCGACCTCGTCCCCGACGAGACCCCGCCCGACCGGTACAAGCATGTGCACGAGACGGGCATCACCCTCGAGGGCCGGGTGCTCCGCTGCGAGCCTCCCCGCCTGATCGTGTTCACGTTCGGAGGGGACGACTCCGTGGTCACGATCGAGCTCACGGCCCAGGGCAGTCACGTGCAGCTGGTCCTCTCGCACCTCGCGAAGGGCGAGGACCTGCCCGACCTCCACAATTTCGCCTCCGGCTGGCACTCGCACCTCGGGCTCCTGGTCGCCGAGCTGGAGGGCACCGGGCGCCCGGCCTTCTGGCCCACCCACGCCAGACTCATGGGGGAGTACACGCAGCTCCTCGCCCGGGCCTTCCCGGGTTGAGCCCCTCTCGGGAGGCCCCGGCTTCCCCGTCTAGTGGGGACCGAACGTCACCTCGTGCGCTCCCTCCTTGGGGGGCCAGTCGGAGGGATTGGGCGGGGGGTCCCCCGGCACGTAGTTGGTGTAGGGGGTGATGAAGACGAAGGGCATGCTCATCCTGCAGGCCACCGGGGCCCCCTTCACGAGCGCGGGAGCGAACCTCCACTTCCTGATCGCGGCCATCGCCTCCTCTCCAAACAGGATGTCATCGGCCTGGACGACCACCGGGTCCTCCACCTTCCCGTCGGCGCGCACCGTGAAGACCACGACCGCCTTGCCGGAAAGGATCGACGCGAGGGCGAACGGATACTCGGGCTCGACCTGGTGGGTGGCCTTGGGTCGGACCTCGACCGCGTTCAGGGCATACACCCCCGCCTTCAGCGGCGGCACCGCGTTCTCGACCGGGCGCTCCGCGACAAAATCCGTCGCACTGCACCCGGCCATGGCGGCACAGGCGCACAAGACCCCACACCATCGTCTGTAGTCGGTACGCATCGGAATCGTTCCGGGATCAACCGGGCGACCCGCACCATTTCGCGCAGTCACCCCTAAAACACAACCCCGGCCAGCGGCCGCACGCGGAAGGATAAGGTCTGTTCCATGCCGCAGCCCATCACGGGCTCGCCTCGCCGGCGTCCGGGTTACTCCGGTGCAATTCCGCGATGTCGCACGGATCGCCCGGAGGCCTCCGCCGTGTCGCTTTCTTGGTAACTTTCCCGCCCCCGGGGGGTTCTATTGAAGGGAAGCCCCTGCCTCCCCCGATGAAAACGCTCCTCGTTCTCCTGCTGTGCTTCGTCCTCTTCGCCGTCTTCTGGCCCCTTGCGATATTCCTCCTGGTCGCCCTGCCCTTCCTGTGGCTGCTGTCCATCCCCTTCCGCATCCTGGGTACCGCGGTCGAGGCGCTGCTCGCCCTCATTCGCGCGCTGCTCTTCCTGCCGGCCCGGCTCCTCGGCCACCGCGCGCCCTGAGGCGGGGCTTGGTTTTCGTTTGAGCCCGCGCGGGCTCTCGGGCCAGATGGGGCCCGGATGCCGGCCGCCACCCCCACCTTCTCCTTCGTCTGCGGGCAGGACGACTTCCTGGTCGGCCGCATGGGACGCAAGCGCTTCGACGAGCTGGCCGCGGGCACCGAGGACGAGTTCTCGCGGGAGGTGATCAACGGCTTCGCCGCGAACGTGGACGAGGTGGAGGTCGCCGTGGGCCGCTTCCGGGAGGCCGTCCAGACGGTCCCCATGTTCGGCGGCCGCCGGGTCGTGTGGCTGAAGGACGTGAACTTCCTCGCCGACTCCGTCACCGGCAAGTCCGAGACGACGCTCAGGCAGGTCGAGGACCTCCAGGCGCTCCTCTCGGCGGTGAACCCCGACGAGACGTCCGTCCTCGTCACGGCGGCGCCGGTGGACCGCCGGCGCACCTTCCCCAAGTGGTGCGAGAAGCACGCGGACTTCGCCCTGGCGGACGGCGGCGACGACGCGGAGTCGATGGGCCCGGTCGTGCTCGCCGAGGCGCGCGCGCTCGGGGTCGAGTTCGGCCCGGGGGCGCTCGAGCTGCTCCTCGCCCGGATCGGACCCAACACCCGCCTCCTCGTGGAGGAGGTCCACAAGCTCGCGGACTACGCCGGCGAGAGCCGGCGGATCGACGAGGCCGCCGTGGCGGCCCTGAGCCCCAACGCCGCCAAGGGCGACTTCTTCGAGTCCGCAGACGCCTTCTTCAGCGGCGACCTGACCTGGACCCTCGCCGCCCTCCGGCGCCACTTCTTCGCGGGCGAGGATGCCCGCCCGGTGATTTCGGCCCTCCAGAACCGCAACCGCATCCTGATCCAGATCCGGGCGCTTGCCGACGCAGGCGACGTGCGGGTCGGCCCCCGGGGGGTCGACGGGCTCCCCAGGGCCGCGGGCGCGCACGCCGCGCGCTTCGGCGAGGCCTCGTCCGACAAAAGCTCCTTCAACGTCTTCAGCCAGAACCCCTGGTACGTGGGCAAGCTGGCGGGATCGGCGCCGCTGCCCTCGCTGCGGCGCCTGATCGACAACCAGCGCGAGTTCATCGCGGCCTTCGAGGGCATCCTGCAGCGGCCGAACGAGCAGGAGGACGTCCTGCGCGACATGGCGGTGCGCTGCCTGGCCGGATGACACGCCCTGCGTGTTTTCCGGTGGCCTTCACCCCGGGGCCTTGTTTACTCGGCGGCCTGACGTGAACGAGTCCCCCGACCCCACCCCGAGCGAGCCCGTCCTGAACGTCCTGGCCGGGCGCTACGCCTCCCCCGCGATGAGGGACCTCTGGTCGCAGCGGGGCCGCGTGCTCCTCGAGCGCGACTTCTGGATCGCCGTCATGAAGGCCCAGCGCGACCTCGGCGTGCCGATACCGGCCGAGGCGGTGAAGGACTACGAGCGGGTGAAGTCCCGCATCGACCTGGAATCGATCGCCAAGCGGGAGCGCGTCACCCTCCACGATGTGAAGGCGCGCATCGAGGAGTTCTCGGACCTCGCGAAGCGCCAGTTCATCCACCTCGGCCTCACGAGCCGCGACCTGACCGAGAACGTCGAGCAGCTGCAGATCTTCCAGTCCCTCAGGATCGTGCGCACGAAGACGGCGGCGGCGCTCCTCGCCCTCTCGCGCCGGGCCGAGGAATACCGCGACCTGATGATCACCGGGCGCACGCACAACGTGCCGGCCCAGCCGACCACGCTCGGCAAGCGCCTCGCGATGTTCGGCCAGGAGTTCCAGATCGCCTTCGAGCGCGTCGAGGAGCTGCTTGGGCGCTACCCGGTGCGCGGGCTGAAGGGCGCCGTCGGCACCCAGCTCGACCAGCTGACCCTCCTCGGGGGCCGCGCCGACAAGGTGTCCGACCTGGAGAGCCGCGTCCTGCGCCACCTCGGCATGCCGGCGTCGCTCGCCAACGTGGGGCAGGTCTACCCCCGGGGCCTCGACTTCGACGTGGTGTCCGCGCTGCACCAGGTCGGCGCCGCGGCGGCGAGCTTCGCCACCACGATGCGCCTCATGGCGGGCGCCGGCCTCCTCACGGAGGGTTTCCAGGAGGGCCAGGTCGGCTCCTCCGCGATGCCCCACAAGGCGAACGCCCGCAACTGCGAGCGCATCTGCGGCTTCTCGACCATCCTCGGCGGCTACGTGGCGATGACGGCGGCCCTGGCCGGCCACCAGTGGAACGAGGGCGACGTGTCCTGCTCGGTGGTGCGCCGCGTGGCGCTCCCCGACGCCTTCTTCGCGATCGACGGCTCGCTTGAGACCCTCCTGACCGTGCTCTCGCAGATGGAGGCGTTCCCCTCGGCGATCGCCCAGGAGAACGAGCGCAACCTGCCGTTCCTGGCGACGACCACGATGCTGATGGAGGCGGTGAAGCGCGGCGCGGGCCGCGAGACGGCCCACGAGGCCATCAAGGAGCACACGCTCGCCGCCGTGAAGGCCATGCGCTCCGGCTCCTCCGGCGCGGACCTGCTCGACCGGCTGGCGGCCGACCGCAGGATCGGCCTCGGCAAGAAGGCGCTCCTGTCCATCCTCTCCGAGAGCTCGCGGTTCGTCGGAGCGGCCCCCAACCAGGTCGACGCCTTCGTCGCCGACGTGGCGCCCCTCGCCAAGCGGGTGAAGGGGGCGGCCGACTACCGCCCGGGGCGCCTTCTCTAGGGCGTTTCCCGGTCTCCGAACTTTTCAATTGCGCCTCCCGTGGGGATACGCTTGCTTGAACCCTCACTGCCCGGACTAACGTTAATCAATTTCTCAAATGGCTGAACTCGTAGGCAATATTCTTGTGGGCCAATCTGGCGGTCCCACCTCCGTGATCAACGCTAGCCTTGCCGGCATCGTGGCCGAGGCCCTTAACCATGAGGCGATCGAGGAGATCTACGGTGGCCTGAACGGCGTCTTGGGCATTCTGCAGGAAGATCTTGTGGACTTGGCGTCCGAGTCGCAGCAGCAGATCCGCGCCCTCAGGCACACCCCCGGCGCGGCCCTCGGAACCTGCCGCTACAAGCTGAAGAAGCAGCAGGACTTCGAGCGCGTGCTGGAGGTCTTCAAGGCCCACAACATCCGCTACTTCTTCTACATCGGCGGCAACGACAGCCAGGACACGGCCGACAAGATCTCGAAGCTCGCCCAGCAGCAGGGCTACGAGCTGCGCGTGATCGGTGTTCCGAAGACGATCGACAACGACCTGACGGGCACGGACCACTGCCCGGGCTACGGCAGCGTGATCAAGTACCTCGCCACGACCGTGCGCGAGGTGGCCGCCGACAACGAGGCGATGGGCCAGGGCGACCTGGTGTCGATCATCGAGGTGATGGGCCGCAGCGCCGGCTGGATCGCGGCCGGTGCCGCGCTCGCCAAGCGCCGCGACCACCCCCATGACCCCCCGCACCTGATCCTCCTCCCCGAGGTCCCTTTCAACCAGGAGAAGGTGGTCGAGGACGTGCGCCGGGTGCTCAAGCGCGAGCGCTACTGCCTGATCGTCGTCGCCGAGGGCCTGGTGGATGCCGACGGCAACTACCTGGCGGCCGACGCCTCCACCGATGCCTTCGGCCACGCCAAGCTTGGCGGCGCCGGCGAGGCCCTGGGTGAGATCCTCGAGGCGGCCATCCCGAACACGAAGGTCCGCGTCGCCCGCCCCGGCCTCGTCCAGCGCGCGGCCGCGCATCTGGCCTCCAAGACCGACGTCGACGAGGCCTTCCTCGCCGGCCAGGCCGCCGTCCGCGCCGCGATCGCGGGCGAGACCGACAAGATGGTGACCCTCGTGCGCGGCGACACCGAGCACTACACGGTCGAGACCGGCCTCGCCCCCCTCTCCGAGATCGCCAACGGCACGAAGAAGCTTCCCCGCGAGTGGATCAACGAGGACCTGGTGAGCATGAACTTCCAGTTCCTGCGCTACGCCCAGCCGCTGATCCAGGGCGAGGTCGTGCTGCCGCACGACGCCGGGGTGCCGACCTACGCCCGCCTCGACAAGGTCCGCGTGGACAAGGCGCTGCCGGCCTACGAGGTCTGATCGGCCGAGGCCGCCACGAAGGGCTCCTCCCGCAGGTCCGGCGCCCGCCGGCCCGCGAGGAGCTGCCACCACACGCGCGCGTTCGCGAGCACGACGACCGCGACAAGCGCCAGGAACACGGCCGTCACCGCGGCGTCCACGCGCGCGTTGAGCGCCTGCCTCGGCGACGCGGCTGAGGCCGCAGCGGCGAGGAAGCCGAGCCGGGGGTCCTGGCTGAAGATCTTCATCCAGCCGGCCGTCAGGGTGACCGCGAGCAGCCAGGCGAGCGGAAGGAGGGTGACCCACAGGTAGCGCGCCCGGCCCATCTTGATCAGCACCGTGGTTCCAAGCGCCAGCGCGATCACCGCAAGGAGCTGGTTGGCTATGCCGAAGATGGGCCAGAGGGAGTTGATGCCGCCCAGCGGGTCGACGACGCCCTGGTAGAGGAACCAGCCCCACGCGGAGACAAAGAGCGCGGTCGCCCCCACGTTGCCCGCGAGCGAGCGGGTGTCGGCGAGCGGCTTCCACACGAGGCCGAGGAGATCCTGGACGAGGAAGCGGCCCACCCGCGTGCCGGCGTCGATCGTGGTCAGGATGAACAGCGCCTCGAACATGATCGCGAAGTGGTACCAGACCGCGAGCGCCGCACGGCTCCTGAAGACCCCCGAGAGCATGCGGGCCATGCCAAGCGCGAAGGTCGGGGCACCCCCCGCGCGGCCCACCATCGTGCGCTCGCCCACGCTGGCAGCGAGGGCCGACATGTCGGCGGGGGTCACGGGGAAGCCCAGCTCGCTCACGTGCCGGGTCACGGCCGCCGGGTCGCCCTTCATGTTGATCGAGAAGTACTCGCCGGGGGCCATGGCGCAGGCCGCGATGATCGCCATCACCCCGACGCACATCTCGGTCAGCATCGCCCCGTAGCCGATTACGCGGATGTCGGCCTCCCGGGCGACGATCTTCGGCGTGGTGCCCGACGAGACCACGGCGTGGAAGCCCGACACCGCAGCGCACGCGATCGTGATGAAGCAGAACGGGAAGACGGGCCCCGCAAAGACGGGGCCCGAGCCGTCGATGAACCGCGTCACGGCCGGCATGCGCAGCATCGGCGAGAGCACGACGATCGCGACGCCGAGCGCCGCGATCGTGCCGATCTTCATGAAGGTGCTCAGGTAGTCCCTCGGGGCCAGGATGAGCCAGACCGGGACGATCGAGGCCACCAGGCCGTAGCCCATGATCCACCAGGCGAGCGCCGTGCCGCGCACGCTGAGGAGCGCCTCCATGCGCGTGCCGGGCAGGAACTGCCCGCCCCAGACGGCGGCAAGCAGCAGCACGAGGCCGGCCGCCGTCACCGCGCCGAGGCGCGCGCCGAGGCGCAGCGCGACGCCCATGGCGACCGCGATCGGGAGGGTCGAGGCGACCGTGAAGACCCCCCAAGGAGACTCGGCGAGGGCGTTCACGACCACGAGCGCGAGCACCGCCAGCAGGATGACCGAGATGGCGGTCACGCTGACGAGCGCCACGAGGCCCGCAAACGGGCCCACCTCGTCGCGCACCATCTGGCCGAGCGACTTGCCCCGGCGCCGGACCGAGCAGAAGAGGGTGACGCTGTCGTGGACGGCGCCCCCGAAGACGGCGCCGATCAGGATCCACAGCAGGCCCGGCAGGTAGCCGAACTGGGCCGCGAGGACCGGCCCGACGAGGGGGCCCGGTCCCGCGATCGCGGCAAAGTGGTGGCCGAAGACGACCCAGCGGTGGGTCTTCACGAAGTCGCGGCCGTCCGAGTGCGTCTGCGCCGGCGTCGCGCGCAGGTCGTCGACCGTGAGCACGCGCGCCATGAGCCAGGCCGCGTGGAAGCGGTAGGCGATCGCGAACGTGCAGGCCGCCGCGACCACCATCCAGAGGGCGCTCACCGGCTCCCCGCGCGAGCCCGCGAGCACGGCGACGCTCGAGGCGCCCGCCAGCGAGACGGCGGCCCACCCCGCGACGCGTGCCGTGCGCACGAGGGGGGCGGTGGCGGACGGGGCGAGGGGGGAGGTCGCAGCCTGGGCCATGGCTTCGGGGGGGGTGGCCGGTACGTTGGAGGCTCCCGGGGCCGCCCGCAAGCGCGCGGCGGCACTTGTTGGTTTGCCTCGGGCGGCGGCCCTCTCCCATCGTGGCCCGACTTCGCCCCCCATGGCCCCCTTCCCCGAATCCCCGCGCCCGCCCCGGGCGACCGCCGCCGCGCTGATCGGCGGGGGCCTGTGGCTCGCGCTGGCCGGGCTCGCGCTCCTCGTGCCCCCGGACGGACGCGAGCACGGCGACCTCGGGGAGTTCGTGGGCCGCTTCCATCCGCTCCTCGTGCACGTGCCCGTGGCCCTGCTGCTGGTCGTCCCCCTGATGGACCTCGCCTCGCGTCTCCATCGCCGGGCGGACCTGGCGATCGCAGCCGGATGGGTGCTCGCCCTGGCGGTCTTCGCGGCCTACACGGCGGCGATCGACGGATGGCTGCTCGCATGGAGCGGGGGCTTCCGAGGCCGCGACGTGACGCGGCACATGTGGGGAGGCGTCTGGCTGTCGGCCGTGTCCGCAGCGGCGCTCTGGGCCCGCGCGCGCGCCCCCCGAGCCGCCTACGTCGTTCTGATCACAGCCTCCGTAGCCCTGGTCGCGTGGACCGGGCATTTCGGGGGGGCCCTCAGCCACGGCGACGGGTTCCTGACCGACAAGATGCCCGGGCGGATGCGGGGATGGTTCGGGATGGCCCCGATGGAGGCCCCCGCGGCGCCGATCACCCCTGCCGTTCCCGCCGGGCCCTCCAAGGACGCCGGCGGCGCCGCCACCGCCGACCCGGCGAGCCCCCTCTATTACGAGGTGCACGTGGCGCCGCTCTTCGCGCGCAGCTGCGTCTCCTGCCACAAGGCCGACAAGCACAAGGGCGGCCTGCGCATGGACACCTACGAGCTGCTGATGCGCGGGGGCTCCGACGGGCCCGCGCTGGTCCCCGGCCATGCGGCCACAAGCGAGATCCTCCGGCGCGTCCGCCTGCCGGTCAGCGACGACGACTACATGCCGAGCAACGGCGAGAAACCGCTGACTGCCCAGGAGATGGACATGGTGGAGCGCTGGATCGCCGCCGGGGCCAGGGGCCGGTAGGCACTTGCGGCGGGCCCCCACCTGGTCAAAGTGCCTCCATGGTGCCGACCTTCACGCAACGCATCCTGTCAGCCGTGGCCTGTGCCGCCCTCGCGGGCCTCTGCACGGCCCGCGCGCAGGTGCAGGCCACGCTCGTGGCCGAGGATGCCGCCGTCCAGGCCGGCCGGCCCGTGGTCGTGGCGCTCCACCTGGTGCACGAGCCCCACTGGCACTCCTATTGGGTCAACCCCGGCACCGGCCTGCCCACCACGCTCAAATGGACGCTTCCCGCCGGCTGGAAGGCCGGTGACATCCAGTGGCCGGCCCCCATCCTGCTCCTGGACGGCCACGGGGCGGTGATCGGGAACGGCTACGAGGGCGACCTCCTGCTGCCCGTCACCCTCACGCCTCCGGCCTCGCTGCCCCCGGGCGTACCCGTCGAGATCCGGGCCGAGGCCGACTGGCTGATGTGCCGGGAAGAGTGCGTGCCGGGAGGCGCCAAGCTCTCGATCACCCTGCCCGTCTCGGCCGGAGCCCCGCCTGCCGACCCCACCTGGGGCACCCGGATCCACCGGGTGATCGCGTCGCTGCCCGCAACCGATCCCGCCTGGGCGGTCGACGCCTCGCGCGATGCGTCCCACGCGGTGCTTCGGATTCGGCCGAGCGGCACGGTCCCGGGCGCCCCGGTGGACGCCGCCGGGCTGCATTTTTTCTCCGAGGACGGTCTGGTGGCCACCGACCAGCCCCAGGCAGCCGCGTCCGACGGCCACGGGGGCTTCACGCTCACGCTGCCCGTCTCGCCTGATGCGCCCAAGGACGCCGCCCGGCTCGTCGGAGTCGTCACCTCGCCCAAGGGCTGGCGGGCCGACGGCTCGCTTGCCGGGCTGCGCATCGACACGGCCTTCGGGGCGGCGCCCCTCCCGGCCGGGGACCCTGCCTCCGCTCCCGCGGCCGGGGCGGCGCCCTCCGTCAGCCTCGCGGCGACGCTCCTGCTCGCCTTCCTCGGCGGCCTCATCCTCAACCTGATGCCCTGCGTCTTCCCGGTGCTCGGCATCAAGATCCTCGGATTCGTGAACCAGTCGGGGGCCGACCGCCGCAAGGTCACGCTGCACGGGCTCGTGTTCGCGGGCGGCGTCCTGGTCTCCTTCTGGGTCCTGGCGGGCGTCCTCGCGGTGCTCCGGGCCGGGGGCAGCCAGCTGGGCTGGGGCTTCCAGCTCCAGTCGCCCGCGTTCGTCTTCGGGCTCGCGGCGGCGATGCTCGCGTTCGCGCTCAACATGAGCGGCGTGTTCGAGTTCGGGCTCTCCGCGACCGGGTTCGGATCGGGTCTCCAGTCGAAGTCGGGCCTCATCGGCTCCTTCCTGACGGGCGTGCTGGCGACGGTGGCCGCGACCCCGTGCGCCGCGCCGTTCCTCGCCCCTGCGCTCGGCGCGGCCCTCGCGCTCCCCACGGCCGAGTCGTTCGCGATCTTCACGGTGATCGGCATCGGGCTGTCCTTCCCCTACCTGCTGCTCTCCGTGTTTCCCTCTGCGGTGCGGGTGCTGCCGCGACCGGGCGCGTGGATGGAGACCTTCAAGCAGGCGATGGCGTTCCCGCTCTACGCGACCGTCGCCTACCTCGTCTGGGTGCTCGCGGGGCAGGTCCCGGACGCCGGTTTCCTCTCCGCGCTCTTCGGGCTCGTGCTGGTCGCCATGGGCGTCTGGGTCTACGGCCGCTGGAACGCGCCCGGAGCGACCGCGGGGCGTTCCCGGTTCGGCAAGGTCGCCTGCGTCGGGCTCCTCGTGCTGGGCGGCTGGGCCGGCTGGCCCACCCAGGCCTCCCCCATGGAGGTCACCTGGGACAAGTGGAGCCCCGAGGCCGTGGAGAAGCTCCGCTCGGAGCACCGGATCGTCTACGTGGACTTCACCGCGCGCTGGTGCGCCACGTGCCAGGCCAACAAGCGCGTGGTGTTCCACTCGGCCGAGGTGCTGCGCGCCTTCCGCGACCGCCATGTCGCCACCCTGCGGGCGGACTGGACCAACAAGGATCCCCAGATCACGGGGGAGCTGGCGCGTTACCACCGGGCTGCGGTCCCCTTCAACCTCGTGTGGCTGCCTGGCAGGGAGGCACCGGTCATCCTGCCCGAGCTCTTGTCCCCGAACGTGGTGCTGGAGAGCCTCCGTAAATAAGGCCTCGAAGGCATATTTCTTAAAGATCGTTAGGCACTTTACGTTGAGGATATATACAACCCTCTTTGTAGTGGTGTTTATCCTATTAGGAACGCCTTTTCAGGAATCGAAGCGATCCACTTACTTTCACACGGATCTAGTCATAAGACAAATGTTACAACTGCATTGCTGCTAGGTGAAGATTGTCGGCTTGAGCAAGCCGTACTTGCCAATCATTTCGATTAGTACCGACACTCCCATTGCGGCTTAGACCCAGCCCAAGAATCGAAATGACCATCGTGGCTACTATCTCCGCTCTTAAATCGGTAACCGTTTCCGGATTGCCCTCCAACGAGCTGGCGTATGTAGCGGGATACTATTCTGCGTACGATGGGGGCGGCGGGTTCTTTAGCTATAGTTCGGCATCGAGCGCAGCTGACAACGGCGGTACGACCATTGCGCCAACGTCAGGCAGCGGCCGTTGGCTGCGCGTGGTAGAAAGCGACTTAAACGTATTATGGTTTGGAGCCCTTGGCGACGGCGCTACGGACAATTCCTCCACCTTTCAGAACGTAATCAACGCCGCTCTCGCCATAGAAGCTACGATCTACGTTCCCGCCGGACGCTTCAAGATTGGAAACTCACTTTTGGCTAACGGCGCTCTACGCATCCGAGGCGACGGGTATTCCAGCGTAATCGACGGCAGCGGGAACTATTATTCTGGAGACTCTTCGAAAGATGTAGGATTCGGGATCACGGTAGCTTCTCAACTTGGTACCACGGCCTATACAAGCACTGGAAACCTTTACGCAGGCACGACCTCACTGGCTTTGAATTCGGTCTCAGGCTTGTCGGTCGGTAGCGATATTTATCTCGAGCTAGGAGTCTCAGCGAGTGATTCAAGCCAGCCCTTTTATCGCATGTTTGCTAAGGTCACGGCGATTGCGGGCACCACGATCACTCTAGATAATGGAGTGCCTGAAGACATAAATGGGACTTCCCATAATTTATGGCTGAACTTGGTTCCCGCGCGAAACGTTAGTATCACGAACCTGCGTTTCCATAATTTCCACTTTTCCTTGAATAAGATGGAGAACGGCGTAGTCGCCGACCTCTATTTTGACTCTACCAACTCCTGTTTCCTCGTCACCAATTGCTACAATACGGCTTTCAATCGGGTTTATGTCGAAGTTCTTCAGGGGCTCGCTAATATCGGAATCGCATCGATGTACGGATGGGTTATACAGGGTTGGGGCATGTACAACGTTACCGCACACGATATTCGGGTGAGAAACTTGCGAGGTGTTCCCTTTTTCTCATGCGAGGCAGAATCACGCCAAGTGTTCATGAACGAAATTCATTTGGGGTTGGCGGATGCTGTCGGTAATACGCAGCAGATCCCAGTCTTTGCTAGCGCTGGCATTTCTTCCCCACGCCCCATACACGTCCGGGATCTCTATATCAACGTGCTTGCGTCGAGTAATATTTTTAACTGTGCGATCGGTTCTGTTTTTTATACCAACGTATACATCACTGGTAACGGAACCGCTGGATCAGCATATTCTCAGCCACCCTTTATTCTGTTACCATTGGCACAGGTGGCCGGAACACTTTATTATAAGAACCAGACCTACTTCCTAAGAAAACAGTTCCGAAGGCTAATTCATGTTGCACCCGGTACCGGAGCTTCGTTCTACGATCTGGGTGTTAAAGGGCTTCTTACGCAGCTTCGACTCTTCGCAAGTAATCTTACAGGCATTTCATTTGTCGGGCACTCCAATACGAGCGCGAGCGGGGACAACCTACTTTCATCTCTTACGACGAATCAATTTTCCGGGCCCCTAGTGACTTCGACCTACATTGGCGTCGGCAATCCGAGCTATTTCTCGGACGATGTCATTCTGCAGACAACTACAGACGGCACGCAGTCACCGGTCGCCTATTTGGTCGCTGAGGGCGAAGCTCTAGTCTCACCTACCGACGCGGAACTTGCGCCCGAGACATTGATTGGCGGTGCGGCGCCATCTACGAGTGCGGCCTTCGTTGGCCAATACTTTTTGGACGTGGTGAACGATATATTATATTATGCGAAAACGGTTGGTTCTGGAGCAAGCGATTGGCTGGCCTTGAACTAGAATTTTCCCTCCGGTCCGTTCCTATCTGTTATGGATTGCAAAAGGCAACCTTCGATAGGCGGCGTTCGGCAAAGATTACCGATTGGCGGCTTCCCTATAAATGACTCCTCGATAGGTCGGTCTGTTCTAGGAATGGCGTATGTCTTAACGCCGTTTTCGTGCACGGACTGGGATAGGTTGACCGATCGGCCTCTTCTATGCCAAAGCGCCTCAGTACACGTATCTGGTTAACTAAGCTGCTAGGCTCTTGGGCCGGTCTAATCCAAGGCGACACCTTAACATGGGACCGCTGGAGGTGGTTGGCGGACCGTTTACCAGCGACTCGGAATGGCGAGCGGTTGTTGGATGTGGGCTGCGGAACGGGTGCTTTCACGATTTGTGCGGCCCTTCGCGGCTACGAGGCCCTGGGATTGACCTGGGATGAGGGAGATTCTGAAGTAGCGATAGCTCGCTCAATGATCATAGGCGCGAAGGGTGCGACTTTCTCAATTTGTGATGTGCGCGAATTGGAAAAGCGGATTGAGTTTAGGTCGCAGTTCGAGGTTGCGATTTGCTGCGAAAATATTGAGCACATCTTAGATGATTTTAGGCTGGTTCGAGCGATCTATATGACTCTAAAACCAGGTGGAAGATTACTTCTGACCACACCGAATTATCTCAATCGCCCGATTTCAGCCTACGATATGGGACCGTTTCAGAAATCGGAGGAGGGGTGGCACGTTCGGCGAGGATACACACCGACCATGTTGCGCGAGGTTGTTACGCGGGCAGGATTTGTTGTTGAGGAGATTAGTTATTGCAGCGGCTTTTTTAGCCAGAAATTCACGTACTTCCTTCGCCTTTTTCCCGGGCGACTATACTATTTTGCGTGGATTCTGACGGCCTGCGTCCGTCCAATAATCCCAATAGCCGACCATTGCTTTCACTTGGTAATTTCTTATCCAAAGTACTCCATCGGAATAACAGCTTATAAGGAAAGAAGTTATTGACCGCATTCAGTTCAAGATCGGACTAATGTCTGACGGCATTTCACTGTCGTTGCGATATGAGTCTTTGATTCGGGGACGAATCGTTAGGCCGTTCGGGAGTATTTTAATAATCTCAAATGGTTTAGGGCAACCCGTTGAATGTTGTTGCGTGAACCTCGCTACGCAAGTCGTTCGGACTTAGACCTTGGAAACGAGCATTCAATCGAAGGGATTAGCCTGGCAGGCGCTTTTGAGGAGGGACCGGCAGTTCGACGGGCGGTTCGTGTACGCGGTTCGCTCCACCGGCCTCTACTGCCGGCCCTCGTGCCCCGCCAGACACCCTCGACGTGAGAACACCCTTCTTTACGGGACGGCGGAAATGGCCGAGCGGGCGGGATTCCTGGCCTGCAGCCGGTGCTCGCCAGGCCGCGGGGCCGAGACCGTCGCCGAGAGTTGCGCCCGGGTGGTCATTGATTACATCGAGTCCCACCTGAGCCAGCGCGTGACGCTCAGCATGCTCTCGCGCAGGACCGGACTGAGCCCCAACTACGTCCATGAGGCCTTCAGCCGGATCGTGGGAATCACGCCGAAGCGCTATCACGAGACGCGGCGGATCGACGCGTTCAAGGCGCTCATCCAAAAGGGGGAAAGCATCGCCTCGTCCCTCTACTCGACAGGATTCGGCTCGAGCCGGGCCTTGTACGAGAGCGCCCGAAAGGTGATGGGGATGACACCGGCGGCGTTTCAGCGCGGAGGCGACCTCCGCATTCGCTTCGCGATCGTCAAACGCGGGAAGGGCCTCGTCCTGGTCGCGGGCACCCGGGCGGGACCGTGCGCGGTCCTGACGGGAGGGAGCCGAACCCGTCTGCTTCGCGAGCTCCGCAGGGAGTTCCCCAGGGCGGACCTCACCCTCGAATCCCCGCCGCCGGCACGATGGACAACGGCCGTCCGGTCGAGCAGCCGGGAGGATCCCTTTGTCTCGACGTTTCCCGGCGCGATCCGGGACCGGATCTATCGGGCGAGGGTGTTGTCCGCCCAGCGTCCGCGGTGATTCGGCGCGGATCGCCGAATCCTCCGGGCCCGGCGACCGCGAGGTCCGCCTGCATGGAATGGCGGTCCGCGCCGCGGAGCCGGAGCGCTCCGGGAGGCGCGCGCGAAATGTCCCGAATCCCCGCGCTCGGAGTTTGAGCGTATGAAGCGGATAGAGGGGTCGAGGCCCCTGGGCTATACTGGGCTCCTCAGGCTACGGGGCGCCCCGACACGGGCAACCGCAGCGCCCTCCGCGGCCGGACGACCCGCTTCCTATGGAGCCCGCAGAAACACCGACAACCCCCTTCAAGGCCATGCGATATATCCCCCTTTCCCTCATGTCATTGGCGGGGCTGCAATCCCTTCACGCCCAGTCGGCCGGCCCGGCATCCGCGCCGGCGGCAGCCGCTCAGGTCACCCCGCCCTCCTCCCCGGTTTCGACTCCCGGAATGGAGGGCCCTCTCGCCGCCACCCTGAAGCCGCAGAGTTTCGACGTTCCCAGCCTTGGCAAAATCTACGTGTCGGGTGCGATCACCGGAATCGGTTTGGCCGAAAGCTCCCCGTTCCCCGGGGACCGGGAAAAGCTCGCGGATGTGAGCAACGCCCAGGTCTTCGTCCAGAAGGTCGACGGCGAGGTTCAGTTCTTCCTCGACGGGGGGATCTATGCGTTTCCGGAGCTGGGTGCGGGCTACGTGACCTCGCCGACCGAGACGAGGAACCTCTACGGGCCGCTGCCCCTCGCCTACGTCAAGTACGTGCCGAATTCAGCCTTCTCGATCGAGGCGGGAAAGCTCCCTGGAATCATCGGCGTGGAGTACCCCTTCACCTATGAGAACATGAACATTTTCCGCGGGCTGCTCTGGAACCAGGAAATCCCGGTCACCCGCGGCGTCCAGGCGAACTATTCCCAGGGAGCCTTCTCGGCCTCCTTGTCGTTGAATGACGGATTCTACTCCAATCGGTACACCTGGATCTCGGCCATGGCGACGTGGACGTTCAACAGCGCGAATTCGTTGAGCTTGATCGGGAGCGGCAACACCGGGAAAACCGGATACGGATCGTTCGCCACGCCCGTACCCCAGAACAACGACAGCCAGCTGGACAACCTGGCCTATTCCTACACCGCCGGGGCGTGGATCGCCCAGGTCTACCTCCAATACGCCGAGACAAAGTCCGGTTCGTCCATCGGCATAGGCAAGCCCGCGTCGACGCGGGCGGCGGGTATCCTCGCCAACTATGCCGTTCCCAACACCCGCCTCAACGTGTCGGGACGCGGGGAGATCATTTCCTCCTCTGGAAGCGCCGAGGACGGATCGCCCAACCTCCTCTACGGACCCGGAAGCCGCGCCTGTTCGGCCACCCTCACCTTGGCCTACCAGGTGGGCGTCCTTTTCGGCCGCGGGGAGATTTCCCTCGTGAGGACGGCATCGGCAACCCATGGCGAAGCCTTCGGCCCCGCGGGCGACAACCGCACCCAGACCCGGGGTGTGCTCGAGGCGGGAATCCTGTTCTGACCCCACCTGGCCAGGCAGGCCCCCGGGTCCGGCTGGCTCGAGGGATCCAGCCGGCCCTCGCGCCTGGACACCCCCGGTCCACTCAGCTTCCTCGCGCCGCCGCCGGCTCAATTGTTGGAGGTAAGCCGGGGTGCGCCCGCAAGCGCGAGCGCCGCTCGGAAGGGAGCAAGATAGGCGCGGATGGCGGCGAGTTCGCCGTGCGTAGGACTGTCCGGATTCGCAGCGGCGGGCGCGGATCCGTGCCGGCTGAGGCACCGCTCGAGCACCGTCGCCGCCTCGGATTCCGTCAGGTGGCCGCAGTCCAGGAAGAGGTCGTCCGGATCGCGCGCGACGTCGCCACCGGGCGCCAGTCGCGCGACGGGGACACCCTGCAGCGCGGCAAATCGCAGCGCGTTCTCGGCGCCGCGCGTGAGAAGCCCGTGCCGGTCGCCCACCGCAAGGAGACCCACGTTGGGGTGCGCCCTCTTGAGGGACGCGACCCGGCAGAGCACCTCGAATTCGCCCGCGCCTTCCCGCACGGGATCGCCCGGCGACCAGGCAGCGGCCCTCAGCACCGCGACCTGAAGACCAGGAGGCTCAGCGCGGGCGCACGGGCTCAACACAGCGGCGGCCAGGCCGCACCCCATCCAGGCAAGAACCGCCGTTGAACGAGCGAAACGCATCGCCCAACCGGCAGCAGCGTGCATGCCAAAAAGACCTCATTTATTACGCAACAACCAGCGCTTCAAATTGTTAAGAAAACATTAACAGGACCTGCCCGAGTTCATCGCCCGGCTGCGCACCGGGCCGCGGGTCCATGAAAAAGCCGGCCTTCGCGGCCGGCTTCGCTGGGCACACCCGTCACGCGCTCAGGCGCTGGGTTTCTGGGAGGCCGCGTTGTCCACCATCGCGCGAAGCTCCTCCCGTATCGCCTTCGGCTGGCGATCGAGCTCCTCCCTGCAAATCTCGAGGACGCGCGGATGGGAGACCGCGTCCTGCGCCAGCGCATAGCGAGCCGAGGTCGCCAGCCCTGGACGACGGGATCCCAGGGCCTCCAGGATGCTGACGACATGCTGCCTGTCTCCGCTCGCCAGGAAGCCGCCCCACCGCAGGTTCATCGATTCGGTCGAGGCCACGGGCGTCTGTGCCACGGAGCCCGGTGCCATCGCGAGCAGCCGATCCACCTCGGCGCGCACGGGGTAATTGAAAGGGCGGAACAACTCGCGGACCTGCCCGGCGCCGGCCGGATCGCCGGCAAGCCAAGCCGCGATGGCGAGGGTGCGACGGGTGGGCGCCGGCAGAAACCGCGCGGACCGCAGCCAGCCATCCACCTTCTTCGGATTCTGCTGGAATACGGTGCTGAAAAATCCAATCGCCTCCTCCTGCTGGGACGGCTCCTGGAAATAGCCCTCCAGGTTGAGGCTGCACACGGCCTGAACGAGGGCCTCCGGGGCGGGGTGTTCGTAATAACTCTCCATCCATTGATGGCCGAAGCTGTCTGCGCCTAACGCGGGGAATGCGGCAAGCAAAACGCCCGCACCGAATGCGATGCGAAGGGATTTCATGGGGGATTTGGGGTTAAACCGGTCGACCTGTCGTCGCAAAAGGGGGTTTGCGACGCCCGACGCTACCCCCTGCGCCACCCCCTGTAAAGGGAGATACTTAACATTATCTTAGCGCGGCCACGGCCCCGAAGCCTCACGGAACGGCCCCTCCGGGTTCGGGCAACCGTCCCGAGAGTCGGCACCGCCGCCGTTCAGGCCCGCGGCGTGTTTGGGCTGTATCCGGGCCGGGCTTGGATCCAAACCTGCTACTCTAGACACCTCCATGAGCGCCTCCCCAGCCACCCTGAGACTCGTCGTCCGCAATGCCTGCATCCTGACGGGAGTCCCAGGGTTCGAGCCGTTTGTCGGCTACCTGGCCATCGGCGCGGACGGCCGGATCGCCGCCCTCGGCGCGGGCGAACCTCCGGCCGGGACCCATGCCGAGCGCGAGGTGGACGCCGAGGGCAAGATCGTGGCCCCCGGGTTCATCTCGGCACACAGCCACCTCTTCCAGAGCCCGCTGCGCGGGCTCGGCACCGACCAGACCCTCTACGGGTGGCTGGGCGCGATCAAGCAGCTGAGCGAGCACGCCACGGCCGAGGACATCTACTGGTTCTGCCTGCACGGGTCCGTCGACTTCCTGCGAAACGGAATCACGACGGGCTACGACTTCACGTACTCGGGGGACCTCGGCGGCGGCCAGCGCTCGATCGGCATCGGCGAGGCCGGCGGATCGTCGACGGTGGACCCCCAGCCCTACGAGGAGGCCCAGATCCGCGCTAAGCTCGACTCGGGCCTGCGGTTCATCAACAGCGTCAGCGTCGTGCCGCTCGGCACGGAGGAGGAGATCGAGGGGCGCATGGAGCGGATCGTGCGGTTCGCGGGCCGCTTCGCCGACAACCCGCGGTTCCTCAAGATGGCGATCAGCGGCTGGGTGCAGCGCTCCGCGGGCATCGAGAGCGCACACCGCGAGGTGCGCCTGATGCGGCGCTTCGGCCTGATGAACCAGGCCCACTTCCTCGAGAGCCCCGAGCGGGTCCCCGAGCAGCAGGCCAAGTTCGCCTGGTACCGGGACGCCGGCGCGCTCGGCCCGGACTTTGTCTTCGGCCACTTCATCCACACGACACCCGAGATCGTGCGCGAGACGGCGAAGAGCGGCGCCTGCATGTGCTGGCAGCCCGCGGCCAACGGGCGAATCGGCTCGGGCACCGCCGACATCCCCGCGCTCCTGAAGGCGGGGATCAAGGTCGGGATCGGCCTCGACGACCAGTCCTGCGGCGACCTGTCCGACCCGTTCCAGAACCTGCGCATGGGGCTCTACTCGATCCGCGCCCTCTACAAGGACGCAACCATCCTGGCGGTGCGGCAGGTCCTCCACTTCCACACGCTCGGCGCCGCCGAGATCCTCGGCATCGCCTCCCAGGTCGGCAGCCTCGAGGTGGGAAAGTTCGGGGACTTCATCGTGGTGGACCCACGCTCCCCGGACACCGGCCCCGTCCACGACCCGGTCTCCACCTTCGCCCTCGCGTGCGGCCTGCGCAATCTCGAGCAGGTGTACGTGGCCGGCGCCCAGGTGGCGCAGGGATCCACCCTGCTGTGCTGCGACGAGGCCCGGATCCGGCGCGAGGTGGACGCGCGCGTGGCCCGGCTCAAGACCCTGCGCGACGCGTCGGTGGCATCCCTCGACCTCACCCAGGGATCCGGCTCCTAGTGCTCGGCCAGGTCGCGCAGGTCGTCCGGCAGGAGATCGAAGCGGGCGACCCGGTCCACCGGGAGCGGAGCCCGCAGCAGGCCCACCTGGTGCAGGATCGCGATCTGCTCCTCGAGCCTGCGCCTGCGGATGAGGCCGATCCTCTCGCCCTTGCCGGCGTCGCCGTCCACGATGTGCGCCCTCCTGAGCTCCGCGTCGCCGAAGGCCAGCACCTCCGGCGTGCTGTCCGAGTGGTCGCGCGTGATCAGGGTGTTGCCCGGGGAGGCGTCGCCGCTCAGGTAGTCCCGCCAGCCCCGATTCGAGGCCCGGATGAAGGCGCGGACCCGGTCGGGGTGCGCGGCTGCGAAGGCGCGGCTGCAGAAGAGCGCCCGGTAGGGATCGTAGCCCGAGTCCGCGATCAGGAGCGAGCGCGTGGCGACCTTCATCTGCCCGCAGACGAACGGCTCCGCCGTCAGGAAGCCCTGCTGGATGAAGCCCGGGTCGGCGATGAACTGGGCGATCCCGTAGTTCTCGGGGATCGTGTGGATGCGGATCGAGAACTTCTGCTCCAGGTAGGTGATCCACGCCGAGCCCGGCTCCGCCATGATGCTGCGGCCGTCCAGGTCCTTGAATCCGGTCACGGGGCTCTGGGCGTGGAGGAGGATGATCTGGGGATCGTGCTCCACCTGGGCGGCGACCATCAGGACCGGGAGGCCCTCCTGGACCGCCAGCATGAGGTCGTCGCTGCGTGCCAGGCCGAATTCCACCTGCCCGGCGGCGACCTTCTGCACGGGGAGCGCGCCGGGCCCCCCCTGGGCGATCCGCACGTCGAGCCCCTCGTCCTTGAAATAGCCCTTCGCAAGCGCCTCGTAGTAGCCGCCGTACTCGGCCTCGGCGTACCAGTTCGCCTGGAGGGTGACGGGGATTGCGGCGACGGAGGCAGAAGGCGCAGCGCCCTGCCTGGAGCATCCCGCGGCGAGCAACCCCGCCGCTGCTACCGCAGCCGCGATCCTGACGATGGGCGACATGACTCCCCATCCAGCACGCCCGGTGCCAAGCGTCGCCGCGGGCCCGGCCCCGGAACCCCCCCGGGGGCAGCGAGCGAAGAGGCAGGGCCTCACCCGCTCGCCAGGGCCGGGGCGGGCCTGAAGGCCCTCGATATCAGCTCGACGATCGTGCCCACGACCTCTTCCGACGGGCAGCGGTTAGGGGTCAGGTACCATTCCTTCGCTGCGCCGTACAAGCCCCAACTGACCGTCGTGGCCACCATCTCGGGCGAGGCCGTCCCTGCTGGGGAATGCTTCTTCGCCCCGTCCAGGATCATCCGGCGGACGACGCCGATGACGGCGGCCTCGAGGTGCGGCTCCAGCCGGCGGCCCGCGCCCTCGGACGAGCCCCCGACCTCGGTCAGGTAGTCGCACACGCCGAGCACGATGCCTCCGAGCGACGAGGCACACCCGGCGTCGAAGGAGACTTTACGTCGCTCGAGGAGCTGGAAGAAGCGCTGGGCCACCATGCACTCCAGGAGCGCCTCCTTGTCGGGGTAGTGGTCGTAGAAAGTCGCCCGGTTCACGGTCGCGCGGTCGGCAATGTCCTGGATCGAGATCTCCCCGAACGGGCGTTGCTCCAGAAGGGTCCCCAGCGCCTCGGAGAGCAGGGCGCGCGTGCGCCGGATCCGGGGATCCACGGTCTCGACAGGAGGGTGCGCCATGACGGGGGGAAATTGAGCGGGAGGCGTTTCCGAAGCAAAAACGTTTAGATTGGGCTTGCTTATACAACAAATGTCGTTTATCCATCATTCGTTGTCAATGGGTTCCTTTGAATCTCAAGTAGATTCTGGATCAGCACCTTGAGACGACAGAAACGTCCCCCTCCCCGCGTCCTTCCACCACCTACAACCATGAAACTCACCGCCACCCTCGCCCGCATCCTTCTGGGCCTCGTATTCGTCGTCTTCGGAGCCAACGGCTTCCTCCACTTCATTCCGATGGGTCCGATGCCCACGGGCACCGCAGGCCAGTTCCTGGGAGCGCTGTTCGTGTCCCACTTCCTCGCCTTCGTGAGCGCCACCCAGCTCGTGACCGGAGCACTGATCCTGATCAACGCCTTCGTGCCCCTGGCGCTCGTGGTGCTCGCCCCGGTGATCGTGAACATCTTCCTGTACCACGCCCTGATGGATCCGAAGGGTCTGCCCCTGGCGGCCGTGGCCGCCGTTCTCTGGATCCTCACCGCCGTCGGCGTGCGCTCGGCCTTCGCGCCGCTCCTGAGGGCGAAGCCGGGCGCCTGAGAGCCGCCCCCGGCTGCGGGGGCTCAGGGGCCCGAGCGGCCCCTACTGCGCGGGCCGCTCCTCCTTGGGCTTCACCTCGGCGGGCACCGGTTTCTTCTTGGGCTTCTTCTTGGGTGCCGCCTTGGCGCCCGCAGCGGAAGCCTGAGCGGCGGCGGGCGTCCGGGTGTTGGCGCCATTCGCCGCCGGGGCTTCCGTCGCTGCCTGCCGCCCGGCCGGCGCCGGGTTCGGGACCGGCGCTGCCGCCTGAGCAGGCCTGGCGGGCACCGCGGACGGGGCCTGGGGGCGCGCCGGCTGACCCGGGTTGGCGCCGCGCGCGGCCTGCGGGGAGGCCGTGCGGGCGATGATGGATCCGTTGATCGGGCTTCCCTTGAAGGCCGCCGGGTTCGCGGCGACCACGGCGACCGCACCGGCGCCCTGCGTGCGGATGTTGCGGAAGGCCGCCTGCGGGGGCCGGGGCGGAATCCCCGCAACCAGCTGGGGGTGGACGACCTGCGCCTGGTGCTGCCAGCCCGCGGGCGCCCGCGGCGCCGGGCGGCCCGCCGGATAGGTCCACGCGTGCACGCTGACGTTCACGTTCACATTCACGTTCGCGCCGCCCGGTCCACCGTGAAACCCCGGGCCGGGGCCCTCGCCATGGGGATGCCACCAGCCCCCGCCTCCGTGCCAGTAACCGGTTCCGACGATGAGCACGCCCCCACCGCCCCAATCGGGGCCAAACGTGAGCCAGGCTCCCGCCTGGTAGCCCGGGCCGTAGCTGAAATACGGTCCATGGTAGCCGTAATAGGGCTGGTCGACGAAGACGATGGCCGGGTCATACCGGGGCACGTAGATCACGTCCGGCTGGGCCGGCTCGATCTCGACAAAGCTGCCCTGAACCACGACCTGCTGCTGGGGCGTGTTGGTGAGGGTGCCGGCGGCGCGCGCGAGCTCCCGCAGGCGCTGGATCGCCTTCATCACCTCGGCGGGCTGGGATACGAAGGCGGCTCCCACGGCCTGGGTCCAGGGGCCGTTGCCGGCCATCCACTTCACCACGTCGGGGTAGTGCGCCAGCGAGCGCACGCTCGGCTCCCACGGCTGGGCATCCACCTGCCCGGGATCGCCGCCGCCGTTCAGAAAGGCACCGGCTGCCGCGATCTCCGAGGGGAAGGTCGAGGCCGGCAGCAGAATGGAAATGAGCGGGTCAGGATACAGCGCGACGGGGGCCATCAGCTGGTCGAGCGGGTTGGCGGCCGGGGCTTGCGGCGGGGGGGGCGGCGTCTCGGCGTAATAGACCGGCGGGGGCGCCTGGACGGTCGCGGGAGGAGGCACTTCAACGTAAGCGACCGGCTCGCAACCCGCGAGCAGCAGGGCTGCCCCAGCAGGGACAAGCAGCTGAGCACCCATTGACTTGAAGAGCGTCGACATCGCCTGACAGACAGCGGTTAGCCCAGAAGGTGCGGGGGATAAACACCCCATGGACCCCTGATGGCCCCATGCGAGGCTGCCGGCGGACGCCCCATTCCATGATTTGGCTTGGAAGCTGCTCCCCGGCAGGTCACTCCCCAGAACCCCTGATCGTGTCGACCCCACCGCCCACAGAAGCCGCCAAAGGTCCCGCCCCGGAGCTGCACCACAACGTCCTCGGCCTCTTTGACTCCGTGGCGCAGTCGGTGTCGACCATGGCCCCGACGGCCTCGGCCGTCATGACCATCCCGCTCGTGTTCGGGTCTGCGGGCAATGGCACCTGGGTGTCGTACCTGCTCGCCACCGGCTGCACGCTGATCGTGGCCCTCTGCATCGCCCGCTTCGCCAAGGATTCGTCCTCGCCGGGCTCGCTGTACGTCTACGCCACGTCGTCCCTGCCCCCGTTTCTCGGCTCGGCGGCCGCCTGGGCGCTCCTGATGGCCTACGTGGCCAGCGGCGCCTCGGTCGTGGGCGGCTTCATGCACTACGGAAACGTCGTCCTTGGCGAGTTCCTGGGCTTCACGCTGCCCACCCTGGTCCTGGCGCTCGTCGTCCTCGCGATCGCGACCTGGGTCGCCTACCGCGACGTGAAGGTTTCCGCCCGGCTGATGCTCTACATCGAGCTCGGCTCGGTGCTGATGATCAGCACCGTGTTCGCCCTGATCCTCTGGCAGCACGGGCTCCACGTCGACGTGTCCCAGTTCACGCTCAAGGACGTGCACCCCTCCGGGGTGCGCCTCGGCCTCGTCCTCGCCATGTTCAGCCTCGTCGGCTTCGAGAGCGCGACGACGCTCGGCGAGGAGGTGCGCAATCCCCTGAAGACGATCCCCAAGGCCATCATCCTGAGCGCCCTCTGCTCGGGGGTCTTCTTCATGATGGCGGCGTACACGGAGGTGCTGGCCTTCCCGGCCTCGGCCGGTCCGCTGGACCAGAGCGAGGCTCCCCTCAGCGTGCTGGCCACCGTGGCGGGTGTGCGGCGGCTGGGCCCCGTGATCGATATCTGCGCGCTGATCACCATGCTCGCCTGCACGCTGGCCTGCGCGACGGCGGCCTCCCGGGTGCTGCTCCTCATGGGGCGCCGCGGCCTCGTGCCGCTGCGCCTGAGCGGGATCCACGCGCGCAACGGCACGCCCCACGTGGCGGTGCTCGCGACGGGGGCCGCGATGTTCGTGCTCTCCGTGCCTTTTGCCCTCGGCAAGGTGAGCGGCGAGACCCTCTACGACTGGATGGGCTCGCTCTCGACCTACGGCTTCATTGCAGCCTACGCGCTCGTCGCGGTCGCGCTGCCGATTTACCTGCGCCGAAGGCAGAGCCTCACGGCCGCCTCCGTGGTTCTCTCGTCGCTTGCCGTCGCCGCCATGATCCTCGTGCTCGCGGGCACGCTCTATCCGGTCCCGGAGGCCCCCAAGAACTGGCTCCCCTACCTGTTCCTCGCCTACATCCTGGGCGCCGCGGGCTGGAACTCCTGGCAGGCGCGGCGCGCGCCCGCGGGCCTCGTGCCCGCCCAGGCCGCCGACTGAGCGCCCTCACTCCCATGACGAGGGCCCTCGACGACCAAGCCATGCTCGACATCGCTATCGAGCAGGCGCGCATCGGGCTCTCCGAGGGCGGAATCCCGGTGGGCGGCGCGATCTTCCGCGCGGACGGGACGCTGCTCGGCGCCGGGCGCAACCGGCTCGTTCAGAACAACGACCCGTCCATGCACGGCGAGACCGACGCCTTCAGGGCCGCCGGCCGCCAGCCGAGGTACACCGACCTGACCCTGGTCACGACGCTCGCGCCCTGCCGCTACTGCTCGGGGCTCATTTCCCAGTTCCGGTTCAAGAAGGTGCTGGTCGGCGACTATGTGAACGCACAGGGCGGCGTCGAGTGGCTGAGGGCCCAGGGGATCGACGTCGTGGACCTCGCCTCGCCGGAGTGCATACGCATGACCGCGGAGTTCCAGCAGCGGCGGCCGGACCTCTGGAACGAGTGCATCGGCGACGGCTGAGTGTCAGCCCCCGTCGGGGTGCGAGGCAACATAGGCGTCGAGCGCCGCCAGGTCCGCCCTGCGCTCCGCCTCGGGTATCCACGACACGACGAAGCTGTTGCGGGCGAGCGTCACCACCTCGCCGCGGCTGAGGGCGGCCGTCTGCGCCACCTTCCCCATGAGGTCGGACACGTACAGGCTGCGCATCAGGCCGGGATCGTCCGAGTTGACGGTCACCCGCAGGCCGAGATCGAGCATCCGCTTGATCGCCTTGGAGCGGGCCTCGAGGCGTCCCGGGATGTCCGAGTAGAGGAGCGTCGGGCAGACCGTGAGCCCGATCCCGCGCTGGCCGACCTCGGCGACCAGCGCCGGGTCGTCCAGGACATTGGTCGCGTGGTCCAGCCGCTCGACACCCAGGAGGTGCAGGCAGCCGCGCAGGTGCTCGACCGAGTACGGCTGGTTGACGTCGCAGTGGGACGTCCGGTGAAGGCCCATCGCCGCCGCCCGCTCGAACACCGCCTGGAACTTCGCCGGGAAGCCGTGTTCCTCGTTGTTGTCCAGGCCTATGCCGACGATATGGCCCCGCCTCGGCCCCACGGACTCGAGCGTGTCCATCGCGGACTGGGCGCTCCGGTTGCGGTTGAAGCACAGGATGTAGCCGATGCTGATCGGGTATCGGGCGACGGCCTCGGTCCGGGCATCCTCGAGTCCCCCCAGCACCGTCTCGATCGCGATCCCGCGGGTCGTGTGCATCTGGGGATCGAAGAACATCTCCACATGGACGACCCCCTCGCCGTGCAGCCGGCCGAAGCAGGCGAGCGCAACATCCCGGAAGTCCTCCCGGGTGTGCATCGCCGAGAGCATCTCCTC
>CAIXHE010000049.1 GCA_903919205.1 uncultured Opitutaceae bacterium
CATCAGGTTGGATCGGGTCGAATTGTAGCAGCGTAGGCCCGCCCCGATGCGGATCGCTGAGCCGGGATGCCGGCTCAGGATCGGCCGGCCCATGAACAGGCTCTCGCCCTCCAGGTGAAATCCCTTCAGACGCGCCTCAAGCTTCCAGAGCCTGGACGTCGCAAGCACCGACGACCGGCTAAGCCCGGCCAGCAGCTCGCCGGGCCTCATGACGCGGCCCCCGCCACCGGCTCGGTTGCGGCGCACCCGAGGGCGGCCGGCCTTCGGCGCAGGCTCAACAGGGACCAAAGCATCGCCGTCGGTGCGAGGGCGGCCGCGACATAGGCGAATCCCGTCATCGCGTCCACCGGCTGGCGCCACAGGTAGAGGCCGCCCAGCAGCACGAGCTCAAGCGCCGAGAGCGTGAAGAAGAGGCCCAGGCGTCCCGAGGCCTGGAAGAACACCAGGCCCAGGTGGTTCCAGAAAATCAGGGCCGAGCAGAGCCCGAACGCCAGGAGCGAGCCCCGGCCGAAGGTGAACTTGTTGCCCGTGTAGAGGGACAGAGCCGACGGCCCGAGCACGAACGTCGCCCCGATGAACAGGCAGCAGAATGCGCCGACCCCCGCGCTGGCGCGCCGATAGGTTCCCTCGATCCAGGCGTGGTCGCCGCGGGCCTGGGCGTCGGTCAGCGCCGGGAACAGGGGCTGCGTGAACATCACGATCAGGCCCGATGCCAGGGTCATCAGCTGGATGAGAATCCCGTACTTGGCTGTCTCTATCGGGAGGCCCTGGCGAAACAGCATGAACTTCGGTCCCTCCCTCAGGATGACGGGCACGATCACCTGGGGGAACGCGAACCTCACGCCGTCCGCAAAGAGGGGCGTGACGAGGGACATGTGCGGGCGCAGTAGGCCGTGGAGGAGGGGGCGCCGCCTCCAGAGGAACGCGGCTGCGGCGGCGAGCTGGGTGAGCGCCGCCGTGCCATACACGGCGACCAGGAACCCCAGGGGCGAAGGTGCCACCCGGGCCACGGCGATCAGCGCGACCGCGGCCACGGCATTTCCGGCCACCCCGAACAGGTTGTAGATGTGGAGTTCCTGGTAGCCCGCCTGGGCGCGCAGGAACGGGCTCGAAAGAAACTGCACGCTGCCGATCGCGGCCACGATCAGGATCAGGGACGGCAGGATGCCGCGCGCCTCGAGCCACGGCGTCAGGGTGCCCAAGCGGGCTGCGGCTAGACCGAAGCCCCAGACGGCGACCAGGATGATGAGGATGGCTACGAACCCGCTCGCGAGGATCCGCTCCTGGGCCGGCCGGTCCTCCTCGGCGTTGGCGATCGCTATCCGCTGGGTGAGCGCCGGTCCCAGGCCGAGGTCGCAGAGCCAGACAAAGGAGAGGACGCCCGCGAGCACGGAATACGTCGCAAACTGGCTCGGCGTGACGGCGCGGATTGCGATCGGGAACGCGACCAGCTGGAGGCCGATCGTCGACGCCTTCGAAGCCAGGCTGCTGAACACGGCCAGCTTAAGCCGGCGCACGCGATGGCCCCCGAGGGCCGGGACCGCCGTTGTCTTGGGCAACGTCATTCGAACGCGTGGATCGCAGGCGGGCGGGGCGTAGGCGCTCGCATGGCGCTAGGAAGCGGGCAGGCTGGGGCCCCGCACGAGGATGGAGCCGCTCCGAACCTCAGGCGTGCCGGTCGGTCCCCCCTGCGCGTTGCGCTTCGAGTAGTAGTCCGCGCGGCCGCCGCGGTAGGCGTAGGCGAGCTTCTTGTCTGCGTGTCGCGGGACGAAGCCGTTCAGCACGAGGCCGGTGATGCGCGCCTTTGCGTCGTCAAAGTCCTGGATGACCTTGCGGATGTGGGAGAGGGGGGCTCGCGCGACGCGGGCCACGAGCAGCCGCTCGTCGGCGAATCGCGACAGCTGCAGGGCGTCCTGGAAAAGGCCCGCCGGGGGCGTATCGATCAGGATCACGTCGAAGCGCAGCCTGAGCTCGCGCACCAGCGCGGCCAGCGGCTCGCTGCCCAGCTGGTGGTTCGCTCCCCGCTCCTCGCCGCCGGCGGGAATCAGGTAGGCGCCGCTTGGCAGGAGCTGCAGGCCCAGGGGGCCCTCCGGTTGAAGCAGGTTCGCGGACGGCAGGCCCGCCCGGAACCACGGGATGAATCCCCCGGGGCCCTTCGCGCCCTGCAGGAGGTGCTGGCTCGGCCGGCGCAGATCGAGGTCCAGTATCACCACACGCCGCTCGTGCGCCGCGTAGGCCGCCGCGAGGTTCGAGACCAGCACGGACTTCCCCTCGCCGGCGAGGGTGCTGCTCACGAGAATAGTCTTTGGGAACGGCCTGGGCGAGATCAGGTCGAGCTCGCCGATCACGTTGCCGAACGCATCCGCGCTCGCTGGGTCGAGCCCGTCCCGCACGACGTGTGCCCTCGGCCGCTTCCTGGGGCCCGGAAGGGCGGGAATCGCTCCCAATAGCCGCAGCGGCAGCAGGCTCTCCGGGTCGCTCGTGCTCTTGAGCCTAGGATCGAGCAGGTCCATGATGAGCGGCGTCGCAAGGAAGACCGCGACCGCGACGAGACCCGAAAGGGCCAGTTTCACCGCGGCCACCGACACGCGGGGGCGCACGATGAAGGCAGGCTCGGCGATCTGCATGAAGTCGACCGGCAGCTGGCTGTAGAGCCCCGCCTCGGCGATTTTCCTCTCGAGCTGGAGAAGGTTTTGGCGCTTCACCTCGATGTCGGTCGCGAAGATGTCCGAGCGGCTCGCGAGCTTCTCGGTCTCGATCGACTTGCCGAATCCCTCGTCGAACACCGCCTGGAAGTCGGACTCGGTCTTGCGGGCGGCCTTCAGCTGGAGATCGAGGTCCTCGGTGGCGACGCCGAAGTTGTGCCGGATGTCCGCGGTCACGCCCGCGATGGCCGCGTTCACGTCGCGCATCCGGAAGTGCTCCGTGCCGTAGCGCATGGCGAGCACGGCTCGCTGGTTGACGAGCGCGTCTAGCTCCTTGTGCAGCGAGACGTTGTTGCCGTAGTTGGCGAGGTAGGCATTGTCCCAAGGGAACTCGGAGGCGGCCGTGCTGGCCCGCACCTGCGTGAGCTCGGTCTCGATGCGAATGCGCAGGATGCGCGCGTCGGTGAGCGCCGCATCGACCCGCTTCAGGCGCTCGGCCAGGATGCCCTGGCTGTCCGCCATGGACATGATCTGGTTCTGCTTGCGGAAGTCGAGGCGCTCGTCCTCGGCCTTCGCGATCTCCTTGCGCAGCGAAGCGGCCTGGGCCTCGAGCATCGTGAAGCCCTCCTTGTTGGCGTCCTGGAACTGGCTCTGGACAAGGGCGAGGTAGGCACTGCTGAACCGGCTCGCGAGCATGAGGGCCGTCGCCGCGGAGCGGTGCTTCACGTCGATTGTGAAGAACTCGCGCCCCCGCTCGCGCTCGACCGTGATTTTGGACTCCAGGAGGCTGTGAAGGAACTCGTCGTCGGCGACCTTGCCGAGGGCCAGGTAGGGTCCCGCCACCGCTGCGCGCTCGGCGGGGCTGAGCGAGGCGATCAGGCGCGACTGGAAGCTCCGTCCCTCCATCACCGAGAGATGGTTTCGCAGCGTGTTCTCAAGCTGAAGGCCCAGGGCGTCGTTGGAGGAGTTGTTGCCCTGGGCGCCGATGACCTTCTCGAGGGTGCCCTGCGCGAAGAGGACGGTGCGGGCCGTGTACTCGGGGGGGCTTCGCAGGAGCGCGAAGGCCACCAGCCCTCCCACGATCGCCGCGGCGACCGCGCCGGCGAGCAGGCGGGAGCGTATGACCAGGAGTGCCCTTGAGCACAGGTCGATGACGTCGCCGAGTGCGAGGTCGCGCGTGGGCACGCGGGATTCGGGCCTGCGCTCGCTCTGCGGGTGGGAGGGGCGGGGGGTGTCGCGGTTCGCGGCGTGCTTCGATTGGGTATTCATGGTCATGCTTTCAAAAAACGCGCTCGGGCACGAAGACGATGTCGTCGGGCCTCAACTGGAAGTCGGCCTGCGCGCCCTTGGAGGCGAGGTAGCCCTCGATGTTCACGACGTGCTGTTCCTCGCGCCCGTCCACGGTCCTCATGACCCTCACCTCGTCGGACTTCGCTAGGCGGGTGAACCCCTCGGCCAGCGTGATCGCCTGCATGATTCCTATGTGGCCGGCTTCGATCGGTAGCATGATCTGCTCGGGGTGATTTACTTGGCCCAAGACCGAGATGCTGCGCGGGGCATAGGCCTGGACGGTCACGATCACCTGCGGGTGCACGAAGAACTTGCGCTCGATATAGGCCTTCTGCGCAGACTCCTCGACCTCGCGCAGAGTCCGGTCCGAGACCTTAACGAGGCCGAGCATGGGCACGCTGATTTCGCCGGACGCGGACACCCGCTGTAGGATCAGCGTGTCGGGCTCCTCGAATATCTGGAACTGGACAAGATCCCTCGGGGAGATCCGATAGTCGCCGCCGACCGCCGGTTTAGAGGATACCATGGCCCCCGGTGCGTCGGCGTGCGCGACGGCCTCGTCGGCAGCCGCCCGGCAGATGGATTCCAGTGGGCACAGGAGGGCGATGAGAAGCGGCACGGGGAACGAGAGGCGGATCACGGGTGTTTTCATATGTGTAGGTCGACCTGGAGCGTGACGAGGTGCCGTGCGAAGCCCGCCTCCTGCAGGTCCGATGTCTGGTGGAGGATGCTGTAGCCGAGGCTCACCTTGAAGCGGTGGGAGGGCGTGTAGCTGAGCGCGGCGCCCGCGGACTCGCTCGTGTCCGTCCTGGTGAACGAGTTGTTGCGGTCCGAGTACCGGGAGGCTTCCAACAGGACCTCGGCGGCCCATATGCGCGAGAGTGCCTGGCGGTAGTCGAGGCTGGCCTCGGACTTGCGCTGGGTCTCGCCGTCGGGGGCGAAGCCGTTCGTGAGGCTCACGCCGCCCCGCAGAGACTTGCCGGGCGCCATATCCCACACCAGCTGCCCCCCGGAGGTGGGTAGCGTCGAGGCATGCGAATAGCCCCCGCTGTACGAGATGTGGGTCACGCCGGCGTAGAGGGTGCTCGTCAGCTTGGGCAGGATCTGCCCCTCGATCTGAACGGTCGCGGTCTCGCTCCGGTCGGTCGAAGACGGCACGGAGGCGTTCCCGCTGGTTGCGCCCAGCCCGCCGGCCAGGTTGGCCGAGATCTCGGTCAGGGGCGACGGGTCGTAGGCAAGTCCCACTTTGAGGTCGGTCTGGTGGTTGCGGCCGAGGCCGTCCGCCGAGTAGTCGTACAGCTGGTAACCGACGTCCGCGTCGAGGCCGAACTGGCCCGACGTCACGACCCTCCCGCCAACATCCGCCAGCGTCTTCTCGAGCGTGAGGCGCCGATTGAGCTCGGGATCGGCGGCCGTGACTCGAGTCCAGGACGCGGCAGCCGAGAAGCGCGCGAGTTCGTCCTGCTCGCTCGGGTAGCGCACTCGGGCCGATGCCGAGGCGTCCAGCTGGGCCGGCGCCCGGTGCGAGGCGAAATCCGTCTCGGCGGCGGTCGCGGTGAATTCGGTGAGGGCGAGCGAGTTCATCCGCTCGAGAAGCAGGTCGGCCTCGGCTGTCCCGAACGCGTCGCCCTGCCCGTCGCGGCTGAAGGTCAGGTTTGAATCGTAGCCCGCCTTCGCCGTCGCCGTTCCGAGGAGCGCCCAGCCGGGCGTCTCCCACAGGTCGGCGCGCGCCTGTGCCGCGAGGGCCAGGGTGGCGAGCAGCGCGATGCGTCTGCGAGCGGCTGCTGACGGGCCTCGAGACCCTGGTATGCGGGGGTGGGATTCCATCGTTTTCGGGGGAACCCCCTACATCGCGTTCTTCGTCTTGAAGAACGTGTTTGCGATGCAGTACAGGTCCAAGAGGAGGCTCCAGTTCTCCAGGTAGAACAGGTCGGCCTCGATGCGCAAAGAGAGGTCCGTGTCCCCCCTAAGCCCGTTGATCTGTGCCCATCCGGTAAGACCCGAGCGCACTCCGTGCCGGGCATTGTAGTTGAGAATCTGGTACTTAAATTTTTCGATCAGCTCCGGGCGCTCCGGGCGCGGACCCACGAGGCTCATGTCGCCCTTGAGCACGTTCCAGAACTGGGGCAGTTCGTCGATGTTCCAGCGGCGCATGAACGACCCGATGCGCAGGCGCCTTGTGTCGACCTGCTTGCACCACACGGCGCCCGTTCCGGTCTCCGCGTCCAGGCGCATGCTGCGGATCTTGTAGATCAGGAACGTGCTTCCGCTGCGGCTGATCCTCCGCTGCTTGTAGATGACCGGGCCGGGCGACTCCCAGTATACGATGGCGGAAAAGAGAAGGACAATCGGGGTCGAGACCAGGATGCCGAACAGGGCCCCGCCGATGTCGACCATGCGCTTGAGCGCGCGGTTCCTCATCAGGTCGAGGGGGAGCTTGCTCACGCCCAGCAGGCTCACCCCGCTGATCGTCTGCACCTCGAGGCCGGAGTTGAGGGCCGGGAAGAAGTCCGGCATCATCCTGAAACCGAGCATCTCGCGCTGGCAGTAGGAGATCAGCCTCTGGATGTCGCCGACCGGCAGCGAGACGTCCGCCAGGATGATGGAACTGGCCTGGCATTCGCCCACGAGGGCTACGATCGACGGGAACGGCCCCAGGACCGCAACGTCTGCCGGGGGCTTGGATTCAAACGTCCCCGAGGGAGACGTGACGCATCCAACGATCTCGCCAAGCTGCGCCAGGTCGCGCCTCATCGCCAGGCGCAGGTGCGCCGCCTTCTTGTTCCAGCCGATGACGATGATGCGCGAACTGACGGCCTCCTTGATCCGGGGATTGATCAGGAAAACGAACGAGCACAGGCGCCAGAGGCCGACTCCGCAGAGGAGCGCCAGCATGCAATAGATGACCCCGACCCGCGGAGAGAACGCGGTGACCTTGAACAGGCCGATGTAGGCCCAGGCGACGCCCGAGCACAGGAGCATCGACTTAACCAGGCTGCCCGCCCACTTGTGCAAGCGGTAGAGGTTCGAGGCCTCGTAGGTCTTGAACATCAGCATGAACCAGATGAACAGCAGGCTGCCGATCAGCGCCCAAGCGGAGATAAGTGCCTGGGGTGCAGGCACGTCGGAGACCCTCTGCCAGCTGCGCAATTCCAGGCCTGCATAGATGGCGCAGCACGCTGCGAACCAGTCGCCCATGAGGATGAAGGCGCCCAGTCGGTAGGCCAGCTCACGCGGGCTCGATCGCGGGGCGGGTGCTGACTCGACGGGCTTCGGCCCTGGCGGCGCGGTCGCCTCGAGCTCGTGCGGAAAGAAGGGGGGGACGCTCGAAAACGGCGACGCGACATCTTGGGAGGCGATGGTGGCAGGCATGGTGCGTGTGGAGTCTGGGCGCTAGGCTGTATGTGCATAGGACTCAACGGGGCGGTTTGAGCTAGGTACGGTATGGCTGCGGGATCGTTTGTGGTCTGGTGCGGAAGGATCGTGGGCTGGGCCCTACGTTTTTGTTTTGGAAGAGGACGTGTGAATGGCTCAGGCAAACAGCGCCTGTGCCGTTTCCTTAGTGTATCGCGAGATCCGTTGGTTGCATGGGTCGACGGAGGTGCAAACGGACGCGCGCGGAAGGGAACGGGAGTTCATGGTCAATCGGTGCGGATGATCAGGGTGCGGTGCGTCAACTTGACGTGGTTGCTACCGTGAAGACGGGCGACGGCAGGCCGCTGCCCGATGCGTTGGTGGCAATCACCTCGATGTCATAGGAGGTGCTCGGCCGTAGGCCGGTGACGGTTTGCCAGCCGATCCAGCTTACCGTGCCGTACGTGGTCCACGCGCTCTGGCCGGTGACCCGGTATTGGATCACGTAGGCGGACACGAGGCCCCCGCCGTAGGGAGCGGTGAACGTGAACGAGACGGAGTTCGCGGTGGAGGCGGCCGCCGCCCCGATGTAGGGGATGGCCCCGGGGGTCTGCTGCGATGCGGTGGCGACCGGGATGGTGGACAGGGTCAGGGTCGTCGACGGCGGGCCGCTGCCACCCAGCCCGGTGCCGTAAACCTGGACGTCATACGAAGTGCCGGGTGCGAGACCCGTCAGGGTCTGCCAGCCGATCCACGTCACCGTCCCGAAGGTGGTCCAGGTGGGCACCCCCGTGATGCGGTATTGGATCACGTAGGCGCTGACCGGGCCTCCCCGCAGGGGCGCCGCGAAATTGATCGATATCGACGTGGGTGTGGAGGCGGCGCCCTGGCTTAGGGACGTGACCTGACCCGGGGGCTGCGGCGTGGGTATCGGAGTCGGAGTCGGCGTTGGCGAGGGAGTAGGAGAGGGCGTGGGCGACGGCGTCGGGCTCGGGGTGGGTGTCGGCGTCGGGGTTGGCGTGGGCGAAGGCGTTGGGCTCGGAGTGGGAGTCGGCGTCGGGGAGGGCGTGGGCGTCGGGGTGGGTGTCGGCGTCGGGACCCGCGAGGGGGTTGGCGTGGGCGTAGGAAGCGGGGTGGCCGTGGGTGTCGGAGTAAGCGTTGGCGTCGGAGAAGGCGTGGGGGTCGGCCCCGGGGACGGGCTGGGAGCCGTTCCGAGCGTGGAAAGTGTGAACACGGCCGATGCGGGCCCCGCCCCGACGGCGTTGGTCGCGTAGACTTGCACGTCGTAGGACGTGCCAGGTGCGAGCCCTGAGAGCGTCTGCCAGCCGATCCCGGTCACCGTCGCGAACGTGTCCCAAGCGGTCTGGCCCGTGACGCGATATTGGATCACGTACGCATCGGCAAGGCCCCCCGTGTAGGGGGCTACGAAGGTGATCGAGACGCTCGTGGCGGTCGCCGCGCCGCCGGCGCCAATGGAGGGGATGGGTCCGGGGGCGGCGATGGGCGGCGTCGGGATGGCGGGCCCGGTTGAGGCTGCCAGGGTGGCGGCCGCCTGGATCGCCGAGGGCAGACCGTTTCCGCCGGCGTTCTCTGCGTAGACTTGCACCTCGTAAGAGGTCGCGGGCTGCAGGCCTGCAAGATAGACCCAGCCCGTCCAGGTCACGTTCCCGTAGGTGACCCAGGCCAGCTGCCCGGCAACCCGGTACTGAAGGACATACCCCGAGGCGGGACCTCCGCCGCTCGGGGCCACGAAATTGACCGAGATGGACGTGGAGGTGGAGGCGTCGCCCGGGCCGATCCAGGGGATTTGCCCCGGAGGCGCGGTGCCTTGGGCTACGGTGGTGGCGACCAGCGTCGACAGCGTCACCGCTGCGGACGGAGCCCCGTTGCCCCCGGTGTTGGTGGCATACACCAGCACGTCGTACGAGGTGCTTGGTACGAGGTCGGTCAATGTCTGCCACCCGGTTGTCGTCGCGACGCCGTAGTACATCCAGGCACCCTGCCCGGTCACCCGGTATTCGATGACGTAATACGCAACCGGGCTGCCCGTCGTGGGCGCGACGAAGTTGATGGAGACCGAGGTCGCGGTGGCCGCCGCGCCCACGCCGATCCACGGGATCTGGCCCGGGGCGACCACGGAGTTCGGGGCGGGCGGCGGGACCGCGGGCCAGGTGTCCGTCGATCCCGGGCCGAACGCGGCCTTCAGGGCGGCGCCCGAAAGGGGATGCTCTCCGTCCGAGACCGTCGAGTCATAGACCGAGTCGGTATAGTCCCAGTAGTTGGAATATACGGCGTGGTTGGCCTTGATGTAGTTCGCCATGCTGTTGACGAAATAGGGGTCGTCGCCGCCGCCCGTGCCGCCGTCCGCCACGAACCACTCCCCGGTGCCCCACTCGGGGATGCAGATCGCCTTGCCATGGAGCTGCGCGAAGCTGGCCAGCCAGTTGAGCCCCGTGACCGAGGTGAGCGAGGTGTTCCAAGCGACCACGGGATTGGCGTCGGCCGGGTCGTAGTAGCGCGAGTAGATGTCCATGCCGATGATGTCGACGACATCGTCCCCCGGGTAGACCGTGTCCGGGACCGTCTCGGTCGGCCCCCACGCGACGCACCAGTCAAAGGTGAAGTGGGCGCCCGGGACGGAGCGCATCAGCGCGACGACGTGCCGGTAGGCCGCGACATAACCGGTCGGGTCGTTGCCCGCCGCCCACGGCATCCAGTTCCCGTTGAATTCCCAGCCTAGCCGGATGTCCGAGTTTCCCCGCTGAGTGGCCACCATGGCCTGGGTGACCAGCAGGAACGAGCTGTCGTGCAGCCCGGCGGCCACATCGGCGAGCGAGGTGCCCGTGACGGTCAGGGGGACGCTGTAGGTCATCGCGGGCAGCTGGGCGGCGGCCCCGGTGCCGCTCCACGGCACGCAGACGAAGACCGCGTCGGCCTCGAACGCAGACCAGGAGTCGTTGGAGATGAAATCCAGCGCGCGGTCGGGCGTGCGCCCAAACCAGGCCGTGAACGCGGGCAGACGGCCGACACCGTTCGTGCCTCCCCCGAGGTAGACCCCCATCGGTGGCTCGACCGATTGGCCCCCCATGGGCGACGCCCAGCCTAGGAGCGCTGCGGCGCCGAGGAGCGCCGCCAGCCCGCGGCCGCGGATCCAGCCGAAGGCGATGCCCAGGCTCGCAGTCGGGGTACCGTCGCAGGGGCCTTCCGAAGCGCCGAACGAGCGCGCCGGGGCCGCAGACCGAGGTGTCAGGGGCCCGTCAGGACGTCTGGCTGCAGGCGGAAGCCAGTGCTGGATGGCTACCTGGAAGGAGGGGCGCGACGGATCCGACATGGGCGTTACGCTACCCCGAGCCCGGCCGCGACGATATGGGGTGTAACGTTACCTAGTGGCGCCTGGGGTTTCCCGCGGGGCGCGTGCCGCGCCGCCGGGCCGCCGCGCGCGGGGTCCTAGCCCCGGAGCGCCGCCATCAGCTCCCGGATCTCGTCCTCGAGCCGCGCGGGGTCGGCCACGGTCTCCGTGACCTCGGAGCGGACGTGCTCGCGCAGCCTCAGGCGAAGCCGGTGCACGGTCATGGCCACGGCCGCGCGGCTGATGCCGAGGCGGCCCGCGGCGCGGTCGTAGGCGCCGGCCTCCGGCTCCGCGGAAAGGAACGGGGACACCTCCGCGAAGAGGGTCTCACGGCCGGAGGCCTTGGCCTCGGACTGCAGCCGGGCGACGGCGCGGTCGATGACGGTCAGGGCCCACCTCCGGTCGTAGGCCCGCTCGGGGCTCTCCTCGCCCGAGACCGGCTCCACCATCCCGGCCATGTCGAGCGCGAAGGGGACCTGGCCCCCGCCCCGCTTCTGCGCGGACTGGCGCTCGCGCTCCACCGCGAGGAAGCGCTTGACGGCCACGAGTAGGAAGGCCCGGAAACGGGAGCCCTCCTTGGTCAGCCCCGAGAGCCAGTCGTTCTTCAGGAGCCGCGCGAAGAATTCCTGCGTCAGGTCCTTGGCGGCCTCCTCCCCGTGACCGCGGCGCCGGATGTAGGCGAAGATCGGGGGCCAGTAAGCCTCGCACAGGGCAGCCAGGGCCCGGGACTTGGCGGTGTCGTCGCTGCCACCGGCCTCGAGCACGAGGGTCCACCGGGTGGTGGCGAAGAGAGTCGCGCGGGCTTCGGGCATCGCGGGACCATGAGGGCTTGGCCCGCCGCTATCAACCCGCGTGTTGGGAGGGGCCCCGGAGGGCCTGGGTCAGGGCCGGATGTCGGGCGCCTCGAGCAGGCGCACGCCCCTCTCATCGCCCGGGGACATGTTCGCGATCGTCACTGCCAGGCGCCTTCCGTCCGGTGAAAAGCTCAGGAAGCTCCCGCCCTCGGGAAAGGGGATGCTCAGCACCTCCCGCCAGGTGGCGGTGTTCCAGAGCTTGAGCGACTGGAGGGCGCCGACGGAGGCGAGTGTCGCCCCATCCGGCGAGAACGAGACGTCCTCGGCGCTCTCCGGGTGGGCGGTGAGGACGGCGAGGCAGGACGTGCTCGCGCAGTCCCACACGCGCACCGTGCCGTCCGAGCTCGCGGAGGCCAGCCGGGCGCCGTCCGGGGAGAATCCGATCCCGTTCACCATGTTGCGGTGCCCCTTAAGCGCGTGGGTCTGGCCGCTCCTAAGGTCCATGATCCAAAGTACGTTGTCATCGGTCCAGCTCCACGCGAACCAGCGGGATTCGCGGCTGAGGGCCGTCGCCCTGAGGGCGGTCCCGTGGACCGGGATGTCGAGCCTGCGCACCGCCGGCCCGCCCCCGGCGTCCCACAGGCGAAGGTGGCCGTCGTTTCCCAGCTGGAACACCGTACTCGCGTCGACCGAGATCCCCGTCTGCACGAGGAGGTGGTCGCCGATGTCCTCGGCCCCCTCTAACACCGCCCCGAAGCTGTGGCTGGAGAGGTCCCACCAGCGCAACGCCGCCGACGGGGTGGCCGACCACAGGAGCACACGGGCCCCGTCGGGGGATACGCCGCAGGCGGACCAGCCTTCGGGTCCTCGCTCGGCAGGCCTGCCGCTGCGTCGGATGAGGGCCGCCGGGTGCTCCCCGTTCTCGCTCAGCACGAGGGTGCGGCTGTCGGGGGAAAACAGGGGCCGCATCCATCCCCGGTAGGCGAAGTCCTGTCGGTCCGGCGACTCGTCGACGTGCCAGAGGAGCACCGCCCCGTCCTTTCCGCCGCTCGCAAGCATCGATCCATCGGCCGAGAACGCCGCGCTCCAGACCTCGTCCGCGTGGCCGCGCAGCGTGCGCAGACAAGCCCCGCTTGACGTGTCCCATATGCGCACCGCCCGGTCGGAGCAGGTGGTCGCGAGCCGGGCGCCCGACGGCGAGAACGCCACGGACCACACGCGCAGCCAGGGGTGCTCCAGCCGCGCGACCAGCGTGCGGTCGGCCACCCGCCAGAGGTAGGCCGTGCCCACCCCGCAGGAGGCCATCCGCGTCCCGTCCGGGGAAAACGCGACGACCACCTGGGGCGTGTCGGTGCGGAGCCGGGCGACCTCGCGGCCCTCCGCGACGCTCCAGAGGTCCACCAAGCGGTCGCTTCCGACCAGGGCCAGCAGGCTTCCGTCGGGGCTGAGCGCGGCGCAGCGGTAGTCCCCGCCGACCGTTGCCAGTCGCTCGCGGGTGCGGGTGTCCCACACGTCGGTGCCGCCCTCGGCCCTGACCCAGGGAAGGGGAGGCCCGAGCGTGACGGCGAGCCGCCGTCCGTCCGCCGAGAGCGAGAAGCGGTTTCCGGGCACCGACCACAGGGTGCGGCCGGTGGCCACCTCGACCAGCCGCACGGACGCCGGCTGCGCGGCCTGGGCGCTGCCCCCGATGTAGCAGCCCTTCCCGTCCTCGGTGAACGCTAGCGACCAGCCGCCGCCGCCGCCCAGGCTCGGGGGACTGCCCGCAGTCCCGTTCCCGAGCCGGGTGAGCCTCGACGTCCGGTCAATGCTGTCGGTCGCGAGCAGGCTGCCGTCCGGGGAGAAGGCAACCTGGGTCACGGCGGCGGGCTGGGGCGGAAGCGCCCGTGTCGCCTCGGAGGCGGTCGCCCGCCACAGGTAACGCCATTCGAAGCCGCGCAGGTCCCGCCTGCCGGGCGCGGGCGACGCCATCGCCAGGTAGGCGCGCGCCCGGGCATAGTCGCCCTCGTTGGCGGCGAGCGACGCCGCCTGGACCGCGTTCACGTAGCCCTCGGTTTCAAGCCTCTCGCGCTCCCGCCGGTTGTGAACGGCCTGCCAGGCGACCCCGGCAACGCCGCCCAAGAAGAGGACGGCCACGGCGCCGAGTGCAAGGGCGAGGGCCCGGTTGCGCCGGGACCAGCGCCAGGCCCGGCCCCAGGCCCCCGCCGGCCGGGCCCGCACGGATTCGCCGCGCTCGAAGCGGCCGAGGTCCTCCGCGAACTCGCCGGCGCTCGCGTAGCGGCGCCCGGGGTCGCGCTCGAGGCACTTGAGGCAGATGGTCTCCAGGTCCCGCGGGACGGAGGGGTTCAGCAGGCGCGGCGCCACGAGCGGCGCGTCCCTCACGTGGGCGAGGATCTCCTCGATGCTCGAGCCCTGGTGGGGGGGGCGCCCGGTGGTCAGGTGGTAGAGCACCGCGCCGAGCGCGTATATGTCGACGGCCGGGCCCGCGCCCCCCGCCTGTCCGGAGATCTGCTCGGGGGCCATGTAGGGGGGCGAGCCCATCGCCGTCGCGTTGTCCGTCACGTCGGTGTCCGGCAGCCAGACGCGCGCGAGCCCGAAGTCTGAGACCTTCGGCTCGTCCGAGGCGTCGATCAGGATGTTGGAGGGCTTGAGGTCGCGGTGGAGGATCTGGCGCTCGTGGGCGTGCTGGACGGCGACGGCCGCCTTGCGGACATAGGCGCTGGCCCGCAGGGACGGCAGCGGGCCGTCGCGCGCAATGGCCGCCAGGGTGCGACCCTCGACGAGCTCCATCGTGAAGAAGCGGATCCCCTCCACCTCGCCGGAGTCGAAGAGCGCCACGATACCCGGGTGGCGCAGGCGGGCGATCATGCGCATCTCGCGCTCGAAGCGCGCCACCACCTCGGGTGAGGCGAAAAGCCCCGCGAGCAGCATCTTAAGGGCCACCGTCCGCTCAAGGCGGGGATGCCAGGCCCGGTACACGGCGCCCACGCCGCCCCGGCCGAGCTCCTCGAGCAGCTGATACTCCCCGAAGGGCCGGGCGTCGGCGGGGGTCTCGCTCGCTCCCTCCAGGAGAAGCCGCTCGAGCAGGCACGCCGGACAGAGGATCCCCATCCCGGAGGAGTGGAGGCGCGTCCCGCACTGCGGGCAGGTGGTCTGCGACGGTCCTGGAGGTGCCATCTCTGGCAATCCTAAGGATTGCGTCGGAATAATTTCGGGTTCCACGGAAGAAGGCGCCGGCGGACTCGCCCGGAAGAGGGTGCCCGTCGCGGATCGGCGGTCAACTCCGGGAAGCGGGGCTTCAGTCATCAGGGTCTGGCGCGGACCGCAGTCGGGACGATCCCGACGCTTATAAAAGTCGTAGCTGGCTATCGGAAAACAACCTATAAATCTCCGGTTCCCTGCGCAATTCTCCTGCGTTATTTGCCCGCCCGGTTTCTTAGGGGTATGGCGTGAAGACCCTCTACCGGCTGGCGATCCCTGTATTCGTGTTCGGCGCGATCTTGGTGCCCGTGAGGGTGCCGGCCCAGTCGGTCATCGCCTCTCCCACGGTGGGGCAGGGCCCGGTTGCCATCGCGGTAAACCCGGTCACCAACACGGCTTACAGCGCCAATTACACCCAGGACACGGTCTCGGTCATCAACGGGTCGACGAACGCGGTTTCTTCGAGTGTCACCGTGGGCACCGGACCCGTGGCCATCGCGGTGAACTCGGCGACGAACAAGATCTATGTGGCGAACAAGGGTGTGGGTCTGTCCGGGGTGGGATCGAGCCTTTCGGTGATCGATGGCGGGACCCTGGCCGTCTCTTCCCTCTCGTCGGGTTCGGCTCCGGTCTCGATCGCGGTGAATCCGGTGACCAACAAGATCTATGTCGCGAACAGCCTCGACGCCACGGTGACGGTGATCGACGGCGCGACCAACTCGACCGCGACGGTGACCACGGGCGGAAGCGCGCTCACGTCGGTCGCCGTCGATACGGTGACGAACAAGGTGTACGCCACCGGCGGCTTGAAGCTCTTCGTGATCGATGGCGCCACGGGCACCGTCACCCAGAACATCACGGTGGGTGGGGACAACCAGGTGGTCGCGGTGAACCCGGTCACCAACAAGGTGTACGTGGCCTGCGTGAACCCCGGAAGCACGAGCACGGTCGCCGTGTTCAGCGGCGCCACCTCCGGCACCGGCGCGGCGGCCGAGGCCACCTTGAACGTCAGCCAGCTGCCCTACGGCATCGCCGTCAACACGGCCACCAACAAGGTCTACGTCATCAGCAACCAGAGCGGCGCCGCGAATGGCGTGACCGAGATCGACGGGGCCACGGACACGGTCACGGCCACGGTGACCGCAGGCTTCCAGGCCCCGTACGCGGTCACCGTCGACGAGGGCACCAACCTGGTCTATGTGGTAGACGGCGACGCGAGCAACGTGCAGGTCCTCGACGGAGGCACCCTTGCCCTTGTAGGCAGCCCGAGCACCGCGGCCGGCCCCACCTGCATCGCGGTCAATCCGGTGACGCACGTGGCCTACGTCGGGGACCCGGCCGGAACCGACTACGGCACCACGGTCACCGTGGTCGCGGGAACGGGCCCCGTCGCCATCACGTCGACCATCCCCGTCTGCGTCGAACCGAACGTCATCGGAATCAACACCGTCACGAACATGGTCTACGTGGTCGGATGGGGTCCGGACGCCGAGACGTCCCCGGCCCAGATCACTGTCATCAACGGCGCCACCGACCAGGTGGTGACCACGATCTCGGCGGAGGGGTTCCAGGGGAACGCGATCGCGGTCAATCCGGTCACGAACCATTTCTACGTCGGGTACCAAACCCACGCGCTGTCGGATTTCGACGGCTCCACCAACACTTACGTGGGGGGCTTCTTCCCGCTGAGCACGAACCAGGTACTGGTGGACCCGACCACGCAGAAAGTCTACACCAACACCCCCCGTTTGCAGGTCATGGACGGAGCCACGGACGCCCTGGACTCGTTTCCCGCGCTGACCGAGGGCAGCTACTACGTCGCGTTCGATCCCTCGTCGAACCGGATCTTTCTTGCCAACAACGGCAACGTGCAGGTGCTCGACGGCTCGACGTACGCGCTCCTCGCCACGATCGGCGCCGGAGTCGGCGGACAGATCGCGGTGAACCCCGCCACCAACCGGATCTATGTGGCCGACTACCAGGGCGACACCGTGCACGTCATCAACACCGCCAACTACACCGTCGCAGCCACCGTGGGCATCGGGTATTCCCAGCCTGTCTCCATCGGCGTGAATCCGAACACGAACCGCGTGTACGTGGTCACCCAGATCGCGGGCGCGCTCAGCGAGCAGGGCGTGGTGAGCGTGATAGACGGGGTGACGAACACGGTCATCACCCAGCAGAACGTTGGCCAGTTTCCGCAGTACCTGACCGTGGACCCGATCGCGAATAAGATATACGTGGTCAACACGGACGTTGGATCGGGCACGTTCGTCTCGGTCATGGACGGCTACACGAACGTCGTCACCAACTACAACACCGGTACGAAGCCGGCCTACGTGGCCGTCAATCCCCTCACGGGCAAGGCCTATGTGGCCAACCGCTACAGCAACACGGTCACGGTCCTCAAGGCGCGCGCGAACAGCGCCCCGATCACGTCCTCGATCACGCCCCTTCCCGGAAACACGGCGGTCAGCTCGCCGGACGACTTCACGTTCACGACCGTCAGCTCGTTCAGCCCGGACGCACCGGCCCCCCTGGGCGCCTACTACCAGCTCGACTCGCTTGCCGGCGACTGGACGCCCGCTTCCGTGGGGGCCTCGCTCACCGCAACGGTGGCTTTCGGCATCGGCACGCACCACCTCTATTCCTTCGGATCGGATCCCCAGTTCTCGAGTACCTACCAGCTCGGCTCGCCCGTCTCGGGCCCGATCTACGACTACGCCTTCGTCGAGTCGAACCCCGCGGTCAGCCTCTCCGTCGTCCCCAGCCAGGCCTATGACTATTCGGGAACCCCGCTCGAAGTGGAGGTGATCGCAAGGGACGCGTACAACGGCGTCGCCGCCAGCTACACGGGCACGGTGGCCATCACGAGTTCCGACGGCACCGCGGTCCTTCCCCCCAACGCGACCCTCGTTGGGGGCATCGGCACCTTCAATATCAACTTTTATCCGCTGGCAGACGAGCAGCCAACCGTGACCGCTACCGACACCGTCCATCCCCTGATCACGGGAACCTCGGCGTCGGTCTACGTGTACGCGCCTACGCCGACCCCGACGCCGACGCCCACCCCGACGGTCACGCCCACCCCGAGCCCGACGCCCACTCCCAGCCCCACGCCGACCCCGAGCCCGACACCGAGTCCGACCCCGACGCCCACGTCTGGACCCATGCCGACTCCGACCCCTACGCCCACCCCGGGGCCTTCGCCGACGCCCACCCCGAGCCCGACACCGACTCCGACGCCGGCGCCCACGTCGGTGCCCACGCCGACGCCCACTCCAACCCCGGCACCCACGGTCGTGCCTCCCTCCTTCGCGCCGATCATCGCGCAGCAGCCGACGGCCCAGGCGGCCCTGGTCGGGGGCTCGGCCCAATTCTCGATCGTGGCTAACGGCTATCCCGCCCCGTCCTACCAGTGGTACAAGAACGGCACGGCTATCTCCGGGGCCACGTTTCCGAGCCTCAGCCTCACCAACATCCAGGATTCCGACGCTGCTGGATACCAGGTTTCCGTTTCAAACTCCCAGGGCCAGGTTTCGAGCTCGTTCGTGCTGCTCTCGGTGGTGCCCGCGGACATGGCCCCGATCGTGACGGTCCAGCCCAACCCCGCGGGAGCGCCCGTCGGTGGATCGGCCGCGTTCACCGTCGCGGTCGAGGGCGTGCCGGCGCCCGCCTACCAGTGGTACGACCCGAACAGGAATCCCATTCCCGGGGCGACGGGGCCCACCCTGGCGCTCAGCGGCGTCACCCCGAACCAGGCCGGCAACTATTATGTCACGGCCACCAACGTCGCCGGCGTCGTGTACTCCCACATGGCTCAGCTCATGGTCGGCACCACGGGGCTGGTCGGATCGTACTTCGGAGCCTTGCCGGGCGGGGGCACCTTTGCCCTCTATGTGCGCTCCGACCTGACGGGCGTCTTCCTGGGCTTTGCGCCCGGGGCGATCGTCCCGGACCTCGAGCTCTCGGTCACCATCTCTCCGACGGGAAGCTTCACCTTCACGAGCGCGGCCGGCGTCCCGTCGCCGCGCGCCCACAGCCAGGGAACCGCCCGCGCGGCGAGCCCGGTGGTGGTGGGCTCGCTCGGCGCCGGCGGAACCATGACCGGCACCCTGAACGGCGCGAGCTTCTCGGGCACGCTGGCGGCCTCCGGGGCCACGGCCCCCTACGCGGGCTTCTACGAGGCCGGCGTCTCGGGTGGTTCCGGAGAGGCGTACGCCGTCGTCGGGCCCTCCGGCCAGACCTTCGTGCTGCTGGAGTCGTCGGGCGGCTACGACGGCGGCACCGGGACGGTCACGCCCGACGGGGGCGTCTCCATCACCACGGCAGGCGGGGCCACCCTGACCGGCACGATCTCCGCCAAGACCCTCGTGCTGACGGCCAGCGTCACCTACCCGGGCGGCTCCACGGCCTCCTATTCCGGTGTCCAGGACCGGTCGGCCCCGGCGACCTCCCAGCGCATGATCAACATTTCCGCGCGCGCCGACGTCCTCGGCGGCTCCCAGGTCGCGATCGGGGGCTTCGTCGTCGGAGGCCAACAGTCGAAGACCGTGCTGGTGCGCGCGGTCGGGCCCGCCCTTTCGGGCTTCGGCGTCTCCGGGGTCCTCGCGGCCCCGACGCTCACGCTCTACTCGGGCTCGACGGTGATCGCCCAGAACACCGGGTGGTCCACGTCCCCGAACCCCGAAGAGCTGTCGGCGGCGGCCGCGGTCTCCGGCGCCTTCGCCCTGCCCGCGGGAAGCGCGGACTCGGTGATCGTGACCACCCTGGCTCCCGGTTCCTACACGGCGACCGTCAGCGGTTCGGGGGGATCCACGGGCGTGGCGCTTGCGGAGGTGTACGACCTGTCGGCGCCCGTCTTGGGTCAGGAGCTTGTGAACCTCTCGGCTCGGGTCTATGTGGGGACGGGAGGCAACGCGGCCATCTCCGGGGTCGTGATCGGGGGCACGGCGCCCAAGCGCCTGCTGATCCGAGCCGCCGGTCCCGCGCTCGGCCAGTTCGGGGTGCCGGGCGTTCTCGCCTCACCCCAATTGAGCGTCCTCTCGGGCAACACCGTGGTGGCGCAGAACACGGGCTGGTCGACCTCGGCCGACGCCAACGCGATCGCCCAGGCCGCGTCCTCTGCAGGCGCCTTCGCCTATGCGGAGGGAAGCACCGACTCGGCGGTGATCGTGAACCTGCCCCCCGGGGCCTACACGGCCCAGGTGACGGGCGTGGGCGGCACGACGGGCGTGGCGCTGATCGAGATCTACGAGGTGCCCTAGACCGGTCGGGCGCGGGCCGGGGGCGCGGGATCGTCCTCCAAGTCGGCGGTTGCCATCGGGGGGAGGCCCTCCCGAGGATGTCCCGCGACCCCGGATGTCCCGCTCCTCCCTCCTACGTTCCGTGCTCCTCTCCTGGGGGCTGCTCTGCGCGGTGGTGCTCTGGGACAACCGCGATCTCCTGCGGGAGGCCCGCTACGAGCAGTCGGACGACGCAGCGAACGCCCTCTCGATCGACAAGGCGAAGCACGGCCGCGAAATCTACGGCAACTACTCCCGCTTCAACTTCCGGCACCCCGGCCCCGCCTTTGCCTATGTCTACGCGGCGGGGGAGGGGATCCTTGAGGACGCCCTCGGCGTGGTCTCCCCGAGGCAGAATGCCCACCAGCTGACCTCCATCCTGCTGCAGGCCGCCTTCCTCGCCCTAGCGATCGGCCTGGCCGCCTCGCATACGCCCAGCCCCGGGAAGGCGGCCTGCCTGCTGGCGGGCCTGGCGCTCGCGCACTTCGCGTTCGTGCAGGGCGCCTTCTCGGAAACGTGGCCTCCGCTGGCGCTCATGATGCCGTTTGCCGCATTCGTGGTGGCGGCGGCGAGCGTGTGCACGGGCCGCACCGAGGACGCCGTCTGGCTCGCGCTCTGCGGCGCCTTCCTGCTGCACGGGCATGTCGCCCAGCCGCTCTTTGTCGGGGGCCTCGTGCTTGCGGTCATGGCGGTGCTCGCGGCGAGGCGGCTGCGCGGCATCCAGGTACGGGGCCTCACGGCGACCCGGTGGGCGGCCCTGGGCGTCTTTGCCGCCCTCACGGCGCTGCCCTGGGTCCTCGACGCCTGCCGCGGGCGCGAGAGCAACCTCTTCAACATCTGGCAGCACATCCGCCAGAGTTCGGGCGACCCGCTGCGCCCGGGATGGGCCGCTTCCGTGGCCTATACCCTCTCGTATTTCTGCTACTGCCCCAACCAGGACCCGTGGTTCGCGCCCGGGGCTGCGGGCACGCTCGGCTCGTTCGCGCGTGCCAATCTTCCCGGGATCGTGGCCGCGGGCTCTGGTTTGGCCGCCGCGGGGGTCGCCGTATGGAGCGCCCGCGCGCGCACCGACGCCGGATCGGTGTTCGTGCGCTGGCTGGCGGGCCTGTGTGCGCTCGCCGCGTGCCTGGCCGTCGTGTGGGCCCGCAGGCAGGACGGCGGTCTCACCTTCTTCAACAGCCTGTTTCTCTTTGGCCTGATGGGCGTGGTCTGGTGGATCCCCTTCCTGGGGCTTGCCGATAGACTGCGCGTCCCCGGGCTGGCGTGCGCCCTCGCCCTCCTCGGCTGCCTCCTGTGCGTGCAGCCGGTTGATTACGGCCGGGCGCCCGCCTACATGGAGCCGAACGGCCTCGGTCGCGAGGCCGAGGCGAAGGTGGCGCGGTGGCTCGCGCAAGGGGCCCATCCGCAGCGGGCGAAGCTCCTCGTCTTCGAGCACGACGACTGGGACGCCGCCGTGACGGTTGCCGCCGCGCTCAACCGCAGGGGCGTGCGCGCGTACGTGCCCGGCTCCGACTACGGGATATGGACCCACATGTTCGGCGAGGACCACGTGCTCCAGACGCTCGAGGAAGCCCATGCGGTGGGGCCCTTCGATTGGTGGAGGCCCGCGCGGCCGCGCAGGGCCGGCCAGTGGCTGGCGGACGAGCCCGAGTCGGGCATAGCCCCGCGCCCCAGGGCGTTTCCCGTCACGCTCGACCTCCAGGACCCAGGGGACGTGCTCGGGCTGAGCGGCCCGGAGCCCGGCATCCGTTGGACCGAGTCCAGGGTCGTGCTGATGCGCCTATGGACCGAGCCCGCTCCCTCGGACGTGCGCATCCGCATCGACGCCAGTGCGCTCCCGCTCGAGCGCGGAGAGTCCCAGCGCGTCCAGCTCCTGGTCAATGGCACGCGCCTGAAGGGGCTTACCGTCACCGGGCGGGCTGTCTACTCCTTCGTGGTCCCGAGGGCGGTCTGGAACCAGGGAGCGTCGCCCGGCCGGGTGGACCTCGCGTGGGGACTGCCGGATTCGGCCCGGCTCTCGGCGCAGCCCCACGCGGTGGAGAAGGACGGAAGGCTCCTAGGGATCTGCCTGCATTCGGTGGTGTTCGAGTCCGTGGGCGCGCTCCGCTAGGCCGGACACCCTAAGGGGGCCGACGCCGTCGGGGGCTGCCGAGCTGCCTCGGGGTCCCTGATGGTGAGCGTATTGTTAACTCTTCAGGCCTATCCCGCTGACCATGGGCCGCTTAGCGTGCGGAATTCGAGAGTTCCGCATAAATTGCCTTAAACAGCGCATCCCTTGTGACGAATTTTCCCCCACGACTCTACACTTCCCATTCCCTTCGCATGTCCTCCAGCCCCTCCCGCGCCCTCAACCTGCGCACCAAATTTATCCTGGTATCCCTCGTTTTCTGCGCGGGACTGACCTACCTGGGTTCGCTCGGCTGGCTCAGCGTGGCGCGCCTCTCGGACATGGCGCAGCTCGAGCGGGCCGAAGGCAGCGAGCTGATCCGCGCGGTGGACTTCGCCCGCGGAGCCCAGGTCAGTTTCAAGAAGCAGGTCCAGGAGTGGAAGGACCTCCTGCTGCGTGGGAACGACCCCGAAAATTTCGCCAAGTACCGCAAGGCGTTCGACGAGCGGGCGAAGGAGACCCAGGACCGCCTGGGTTCGCTTGCATCCTCCCTGCGCACCCTGGGCCTTCCCGCCGACAAGGTGGAGCGCGCCGGGGAGGAGCACCGCGCGCTGTGCGCGAAGTACGTGGAGGCGCTCAAGGCCTTCGACCCCTCGAGGAGCGACACGGGGAAGGTCGTCGACCGCTCGGTGAAGGGGATCGACCGCGCCGCGACGGACGCGATCGACGTCATCGTGAGTGACATCCAGGCCTCCGCGGCGGCGCGTGCCGAGGCGGCGACGGCCGACGCAGCCGCAGTATACGCCCGCACGCGCAACGCGATCGTCTACTCAGGCCTCGGGGCCGCCGCCGCGAGCCTTGCCGCGCTGATCGCCTTCATGCGCAGCATGCCCAAGCCGTTCAGGTCCATCGCGGCCGAGCTTCGGGCCGCGGCCGACAGCGTGTCCTCGGCCGCGGACCAGGTCTCCGAGTCGAGCCAGTCTCTTGCGCAGGGTGCCAGCGAGCAGGCCGCCTCCCTGGAGGAGACCAGCGCGTCGCTTGAGGAGATGTCGAGCATGGCGAAGCGCAACGCGGAGGCCTCCGGCCACGTAAACCGCCTGATGGCCGAGCACACCGCCTCGAACCTCGCCCGGCTCGACGAGCGCATGACGGCGATGCAGCGCAGCGTCTCCGAGGCGAGCCAGTCGAGCCAGGAGACGGCCAAGATCATCAAGACGATCGACGAGATCGCCTTCCAGACGAACATCCTCGCGCTCAACGCGGCGGTCGAGGCGGCCCGAGCCGGCGAGGCGGGAATGGGCTTCGCCGTCGTGGCCGACGAGGTGCGCAGCCTCGCCCAGCGCAGCGCCCAGGCGGCCAAGGAGACCCAGCACCTGATCGAGCGCTCCGCCGAGAAGACCGCCGACACACTCCGCATCTACGAGGAGGTCTCCGCGTTGATCGCTGAGAACGGCGTCGTCGTCGAGAAGGTCACCAAGCTGGCGAACGAGGTGGCGACCGCCTCCCACGAGCAGAGCCAGGGAGTCGGGGACGTCAACCGGGCGGTGTCCCAGATGGACAAGGTCACCCAGACGAACGCCTCCGGCGCCGAGGAAACCGCGGCGACGGCCGAGGAATTGAATGCGCAGGCCCACTCGCTCCATGCCTCGGTCACCCGCTTGCAGGCCCTTGTCGGCGGCGAGTCGGCCCCTGCCCCCGTGGCGCGTGGGGCCTCCGCGGCCCGAGCCGCCAAGGTCCCCGTCCGGGCCGGCGTGCGCGCCCCGCAGCGCCTGGCGTCCGCGCGCGCGGTCGCCTGAGGTCCCTCTACCGGTGGTAGTGGGACCAGGTGAGCATCAGCTTGACGACCAGCTTCTCGGAGGCGTCGTTCAGCCCGCGGCCTATCCCGAACTCGACCTCGGTCGTGCCCTTGTAGTCGAGCACCCCGAAGAGGGACTGCTGCGCCTGCGACAGGGGCTGGAGGCGGCGGATCTCGCCGAGGTCGGCGTAGTCCTCCGCCGCTAAGGCCCACTTGGGTGACAGATTGTAGGCGAGGCGGCCCTCCGGGGCGAAGTCCAGCTTGCGCAAGCCGTTGAAATTGGTGTCCAGGATCGGGTTCACGACGAGGTCGACCGGGCCGAGTCTTACCCCCAGTATGGGGCGCATCTCGCCCGAGTACCTGGAGGATTCCCATCGCTCGGCGTTGCGGCTGTACTCGAAGTTTAGGCCGTAGAAAAACGACCGCGAGTCCGCGTGGGGCACCACGAAGAGGGTGCGCAGCTTGGCGCCCTCGGTGTAGGCGTGGCCCCCGGGAGCCCAGGTGTAAACGGGCAGGTACATGCCGAGCTCGAGCCAGTCCGTGGCCCCGTAGGCCCACTCCGGCACGCCGTTCAGGGCGCGGTTCGGGACGAGGGCCCCGGGGAACGCCGGCGTCCTGAGGCCCTGCGGCGTGTAGTTGTTGTGGAGCGTGAGGGTCAGCTCCCCGGGGTCCGCGATCTCTGCGGTGTAGACCTGGATCTCGTCTGTCTGCCCGCATGCGGCGAAGGGGCTTCCGAGGACCCATGCCCCGATGGCGGCCCTGAGGAGGGCTCGGGCGGGGGCGGCCGGGCGGCCGGCCGGGGACGGGTGCAGCGTGTTGTCCATGGAGGCCTCGACCATGCCTACACTTTCCGCATTTTCGAGCGCAAGCGCCAGAAAGTCGACCGGCGGGATGCGGAAGCCGTTGGCGGGCATGCGGGTTCGGGGGTCCGCGCGGATTTCACAGGCCGAGAGTTGACAAAATACATGAGGCCTCCCTCATTTTCCGCCATTCCAACATGAGCCAATCCTCACATTCACCCATGCCCATCCGACGGGTGCCCGTCCAGGACCGCTCGGAGCGCAGGGTCGCGAGCTTCCTTGCGCACGCGGAGGCGATCATCGCCGAGGTGGGATACGAGGCGGCGACCATGACGGCGATCGCGGCCCGCGCAGGCGCATCGATAGGATCCCTCTACCAGTACTTCCCGAACAAGGAGGCGCTGACATTGGCCCTGTTCCAGAGGTTCGGAACGGACCTGGAGCTCCGCTGGGCGGCCCTCCTGGACGAGGCCGACGCCCTCGACCCGGAACAGCTGGGGGCCACGATCATCGACCGCTTCATCGAGCTCGCGGACGCGCAGCCGGCC
>CAIXHE010000050.1 GCA_903919205.1 uncultured Opitutaceae bacterium
CGCCTCCGGGGATCCCGGCAGCGGCATCGGTTCCGTCTACGCAATCGCGCCCGGGGGCTCCGTGAGTACCTATGCGACGGGCGTCGGCCTCCTGCCCTCGGGCCTTGTTTTCGACAGTCACGGGAACCTGTTCGTGTCCAACGACTCGAACGGGGTCTACGCCGTGATCTACAAGGTCACCCCGTCGGGCTCCGTGAGTGTGTTCGCAACGGGCCTGCCTTACGCCTACTCGATGGCGATTGACAGTTCCGACAACCTCTACGTCTGCAACCTCTACACTTCCACCGCCATCTCGAAGATCACTCCGACCGGAAGCGTCAGCACCTTCGCCTACATATCTTCAGGCGCGGCGGGACTCGGATTCGACAGCGCGGGGAACCTGATGGTCGCGAGCGCCGGAGGAAGCCTCTACAAGGTGACACCCGCTGGGGTGGTGAGCACGGTGGCGACGGGGCTTGGCATCCCCTACGGATTGGCGGTTGATTCTGCGGATAACGTCTATCTATCGACGTACGGCGGGTCCATCGAGGAAGTGACCGCGGGCGGGGTGGTGAGCACGTTCAGCAGTTCGGGCATCGCGGGATCCGAATCCTTGATGACCTTCGCGACCCAGGGGAACGTGCCGATCCTCTCACCGACCCCGACACCGACCCCAACGCCGTCGCCAACCCCCACGCCGAGCCCGACACCGACCCCCTCGCCAACACCCACCGTCTCGCCGTCTCAGACCACCTACACCGCCACCTCAATCGGAACTCTGAACGCGGGTTTCGACAGCTACCTTGGCATAAACAATTCAGGGACGATTGTCGGCAGCGCATATGACATCCACGGAAACTATGTTTCGTTTTCCTGGAGTGGTGGGAGCATAACCAATTTGGGTGATCCTCTGGGTGGGACACTGAGCCAGGCCTACGCCATCAACGACACCGGCACTCTGGTCGGGTTCGGTTACACGGTCAGCGGCGATACCATCGCCTTCAGCTACAGCGGGGGGGCGGTGACCAACTTGGGCATGCTCCCCGGGAGCACGGGCAACTATAGCGAAGCTCAGGGAATTAACGCATCCGGAACCATCGTCGGGAGTTCGGACAACCGTAGTGGAAATATCGACGCCTGCAAATGGACTGCCGGTGTCGCGTCGGACCTGGGAACGCTTCCCGGTGGAACCACTAGCTACGCCACCGCCATCAACAGTTCGGGCACAATCGTCGGGGGCTCGGAAGTCACCGGAGGAAATCAAGATTCCTTTGTCTACAGCAACGGCACCATGACCGACCTTGGCACGTTTGGCGGTTCATATAGCGAGGCCCGTGCAATCAACAGCGCCGGCGTGGTCGTCGGTCGTTCGGACGACCCCAGCGGAAACAGCCACGCCTTCAGCTGGAGCAATGGCACCCTTACCAACCTGGGCTTATTGCCCACGGGAACCTTCAGCTCGGCAGATGCCATAAATGCTTCCGGCACCATCGTCGGCTACTCGACCGTCAACAACGGCGCCTCGAACCATGCGTTCGTCTACAGCAACGGCCAGATGGTCGACCTCAATTCGGTTGTCAGCGGCTTGCCCATGAGCGTTACGCTAACTGAGGCCAGTGCCATAAACGATGCCGGCCAGATAGCGGCGCTTGGGAGTGATGCAAAGGTATATCTTTTAGATCCGTTGGCTCCGACCCCCACACCGACCCCCACACCCTCGCCTACGCCGAGCCCGACACCCACTCCTTCGCCGGCTCCAACACCGACTCCGTCGCCGACCCCGACACCCACGGCAACCCCTACGCCGACTCCGACTCCGACGCCAACGCCAAGCCCCACGCCCACGCCATCGCCGACCCCAACGTCCATGTCGGGCCTCACGCCTCCGGTGATCACGTTGCCCAGCAACCTCACAGTCGAGGCTACCGGACCCTCGGGCGCGGTTGTCACGTTCTCGGCCTCGGCTACTGACAACCGGGGGGGGACCGACCCGATAGCACTCACCCCCGCGTCCGGGAGCACCTTCCCCATGGGATCCACGACCGTTCATGCGTCGTCCACGGACGCCGCGGGAACGACCACCGGAACCTTCACCGTCACGGTCCGCGACACGACGCCGCCTGTGCTCGCCCTCCCAGGTAACTTCACCGTTGAGGCTACGGCCCCTTCGGGCGCGGTGGTCACATTCTCGGCCTCGGCGACTGACCTCGTTAGCGGGAGCGTCCCGGTCACCCTTGTCCCTGCTTCCGGAAGCACGTTCCCCTTGGGAACCACGACCGTGCACGCGTCGTCGGCGGATGGGGCCGGCAACCAATCCGTCGGGTCTTTCAACGTCACGGTCCGCGACACTTCGCCACCGGTGCTCACCCTGCCGTCGAACCTCACCGTGTTTGCGACCGGTTCCTCCGGCGCGGTGGTCACGTTCTCGGCTTCGGCGAGCGACGTCGTTAGCGGGAGCGTCCCAGTGACGCTTGTCCCGGCCTCCGGGAGCACCTTCCCGGTGGGAAGCACCACCGTCCACGCATCGGCGACGGACGGCGCGGGAAACACCGCCACCGGGTCCTTCACGGTAACGGTCAACGTCCAGCCGAGCACGACTCCAACACCGACACCGACACCGACGCCCACGCCGGTCACTTCCAGTGCCGCGCCTACCTCCCTGGTCATCACGGCACCGGCAAGTGTGAGCCAAGACACGCCCTTCATTGTGCAGATCTCCTCTGTGCCTGCGGGCTCAGGGACGGGCGACACGGTGGAAATTCAGCTGCCTGGGGACTCTCCCACCCACGTCGTTCTTCAAAACGGGGTCGCATACATGTTCGCGAACCCCAATGAGACCCTTAAACAGCTTGGCGCGCAGACCCTGACCGCGGTTGACCTGACCAATCCGGGAGCCTCCGGAACAACCCAGGTCAATGTCGTGGGTCCAGCGCAGACGCTCACGGTCACGGCCCCAGCGATCGTCCAATGGGGCGTCCCGTTCGACGTCACGGTGACCGCCGGTCCGTCCGGATCCGGAGTAAACGATTCATTTGCGGTGCAGCTCTTGAACCCGGGCGGTTCCGCACCCGCGACGGGAACCCTCGTGAACGGGACCGCCACCTTCTCGGCGACGGCGGGCGGCACCTATCAGACGCAGACCATTTATGTTGCAGATGCCGAAAACCCCCAAGTGGTCGGGTACACCACGGTCAACGTAGGCCCCAGACTTCCACAACCGGCCGGCGGCATCACCGGGGTCACGACTCCCTTTTTCATGCCCATTGGCGGCCCGTCCCCGATCACCGTAACGACGGCTTCGACGGCAGGCGGCGGAGTGACCGTGGCTGCGTTTCCGCAAGGAGCGCCCAATGTGATCGCGGGCGGGCCCTACGTGAACGGAACATTCACGACTGAATTGACGATTCTCGATACGCCGCAACTTCAAAGCATGTTTCCGCCCGGTGCCACCGGTAATGTTGGACTATTGATTGAGGTCCTCGACC
>CAIXHE010000051.1 GCA_903919205.1 uncultured Opitutaceae bacterium
CAATCCCGGCATGGTGGAGACCGAGGGAACCGTGAGCGCGGGCTTCATCGGGTCGGACTTCGAGAAGGCCTCGGCCGCGAGCGCCCCGCTCGGCCGCATAGGCCAGCCCGGGGACATCGCCTCGGTGGCCGTGTTCCTGGCATCGGACGATGCCGGGTGGCTGACCGGCGACATCCTGATCGCCTCCGGCGGCGCCCGCTAAGACGCTGCCATCGGCCCCTGCGAGCGCGGTCTCGCAGGGGCTTTTTGTGCCCGGATCTCATCTGTAAAGCACGGATCGGGATAGCTTAATGTGGATTCGGTACTCGCGGGTACCGGGGCGGGGGACGCCTGCGGGCGCCCGCTGGTTTCAATGATTATTTCTCGAAATCTGCCGGCATCCGCGCATCGAAATACGCTCCCGGGAGTCTATCCTGCTACACCCCCTTGACTATGAAACGCATCCCAGCCGTTCTTGCCGCCCTCTGCCTCGCGATCACCCTGCGCGCGCAGCCGCCCGCAACGGCCTACACCCCGGAGCAGCTCGACCAGCTCCTGGCCCCGATCGCCCTCTATCCCGACCCCCTGATCGCGCTCATCCTGCCGGCCTCCACCGACCCGACCGACCTGTCGGCTGCGGCCCAGTACCTGGCGGCGGGCGGCAATCCCGGCGGCATCGACGCCCAGCCGTGGGATCCCAGCGTGAAGGGCCTCGCGCACTATCCCACCGTCGTGAAGTGGCTGACCGACAACCTCGACTGGACCCGGTCCCTCGGCGCGGTGTTTGCGATGCAGCCCTCCGACGTGATGCAGTCGATCCAGCAGCTGCGCGTGAAGGCTCGCGCGGCCGGCACGCTCACCGACACCGCGCAGCAGCAGGTGCAGATGCAGGGCGACGACATCCGCATCATCCCCACCCAGCAGGACACGGTATACGTGCCGGAGTACGACCCCGACGTCGTCTATGACGTCCCGGCGGGTGATGCCGGCCCCTACCTTTCCTTCGGCCTGGGCTATCCCGTTGGTCCCTGGCTCGGGTTTGAGTGCAACTGGGACGACTTCGGGATCTGGGCCGGCCCCTGGCGCCGCGGGTGGGACTACCGCCGGGACTGGCGCGGCGGCGACCGCTGGCATCCCGACGCCGCCCGGGGGCACGCGCTCGTGCGCGGCTATTACCGTCCCGGCGGCAACCTTCCCTCGCCGCGTGCGTTTGCAGGCGGGCGCGGACCCGAGGTACGGGGACCCGAGCGCGGGGCGATGGGCCCGGCGCGCGGCCCCAATCCCGCCCCGCGCGTGCAGGCCCGGGCACCCGAGCCGCGCCCGACGCTCCGCGGCTACAGCGGCGGCGGCGAGCGGCCCTCGGCGGCGCCGTCCCGCACCTCGATCTTTGGCGGCCAGGGCCGGGGCACGCAGGTGCGCGCCTACAGCAGCCGCGGCCAGTCGAGCCGCCGGGCCCCCGTGCGCCAGGCTTCTCCCGGGCGCTCCGCCCCCTCGGGCGGCAAGCGGCACTAATCCCCACCCTCCACGAGACCATGAATCCCTCCCCTCTCATGAACCGCATCCTCTCGCTCGCCGTCCTCGCCCTGGGCCTCGTGTCCGGCGCCTCGCTGCGCGCCCAGGCTCCCGCCGCCCCCGCCTCGTTCCCCTCGCCCGAGGAGGCCGTAAAGGCCCTGACCGCGGCGGCGAAGGCCGGCGACCGCGCCGCCGTCGACGCGATCTTCGGGCCCGCCGTCAAGGACCTCCTCTCGGGTGACGCCAAGCAGGACGCGCTGGAGTTCGCGGCCTTCGCCCGCTCGATCGGCACCTTCTCGCGCCTCGTGCGCCAGGCCGACGACCGCTACGTGCTCGACATCGGCGTGGACGACTGGCCCCTGCCGATCCCGCTCGTCCAGAAGGGCGGGTCCTGGGTCTTCGACACCGCAGCCGGCAAGGACGAGATCGTGAACCGCCGCATCGGCGAGGACGAGATCAACGCGATCGGCGTCTGCCGCACCTATGTGGACGCTCAGCGCGAGTACGCGCTCCTCGACCGCGACGGCAGCGGAGTCGTTGAGTATGCCCAGAAGCTTAAGAGCACGCACGGGATGAAGGACGGGCTCTACTGGCCGGTCTCGGCCGGCGAGGAGCCGAGCCCGCTCGGACCGCTCGTGGCCGAGGCCCGCGCCGAGGGCTACGGAGGCAAGACCGCGGAGGGCCAGCCCGAGCCGTTCAAGGGATACCTCTTCAAGGTGCTGACGGCCCAGGGGGCCTCGGCCCCCGGGGGCTCGTACAGCTACGTCATCAACGGCCACATGGTGGCCGGCTTCGCCCTCGTCGCCTACCCGGCCCACTGGGGCGAGTCGGGCATCATGACCTTCATCGTCAACCAGTCCGGCAGGGTCTACGAGCGCAACCTGGGGGCGGACAGCGCCCAGGTCGCCCAGGCCATGACGGAGTTCGACCCGGACGCCGACTGGAGCCTCGTCCCACAGAAGTAGCGCGGCACCCGCGAAAATGCCGCTGTCAACCGGCGGCTTTTTTGTGCACGCTCGGGGACCCGTGAAGGCCTCCGACTACTTCTCCCTCCCCGACTCGCTTGCCGTGTTCAGGCCGTTCTTCCGGCCCGACGCGGCGCCGTGGGAGTGGGTCCGCCAGATCGCCCCGGCCCTCGCGGCCCATGCGTTCGGCCGGCCGTACGCCCCGGTGCCCCCGGGCGTCCACATCGAGGGAGCCGTGCACATCGACCCGAGCGTCGTGTTGCCGCCCTACGCCTCGATCACGGGGCCCGCGTGGATCGGCGCCGGCACCCAGCTTCGCCCGGGCGCCCTCATCCGCGGCAACGTGATCGCGGGCGCCGGGTGCGTGCTCGGCAACGCCTCCGAATTCAAGAACTGCCTGCTCCTGGACGGCGTCCAGGCCCCCCACTACAACTACGTGGGCGACTCGGTGCTCGGCAACCGCGCGCACCTCGGGGCGGGCGCGATCTGCTCGAACCTGCGGCTGGACCAGCGCGAGGTGTTTGTGAACCTGCCCACCGGACCGGTCGGCACGGGCCTTCGCAAGTTCGGGGCGGTCCTGGGCGACGACGCCGAGGTGGGCTGCAACGCGGTGCTCAACCCGGGCACGCTCCTTGGCATGAAGTCGCTCGTCATGCCGTCGATCGCCTTCGGAGGCGTGCTGCCCGGCTCGACGATCGCCCGGGTGCGCCAGCAGGTGACGCTCGTGCCCCGCAAATTCTAGACGATGAGAACCCTGACAGGAATCACGCCCTCCGGCACGCTCCACATCGGCAACTATTTCGGGGCCATGCGCCCCGCGATCGAGGCCCAGGCCCAGGGGGACTGCTATTACTTCATCGCCGACTACCACTCGATGACCTCGGTCACCGACCCAGAGGAGCGGCTCGCCCACACGCGCGGGATCGCCATCGACTGGCTCGCGTGCGGGCTCGACCCCAGGCGCAGCGTGTTCTGGAGGCAGAGCGACGTGCCCGAGGTCTGCGAGCTCACGTGGCTGATCGGCAGCCTGACCCCCATGGGGCTCCTCGAGCGCGCCCACTCCTACAAGGACAAGACCGCGAAGGGGATCTCGCCCAACTTCGGGCTCTTCGCTTACCCGGTCCTGATGGCTGCCGACATCCTGCTCTACGACACGCACGCGGTGCCGGTGGGCCAGGACCAGAAGCAGCACCTCGAGATGACCCGGGACATCGCGATCAAGTACAACCAGACCTACGGCGAGACCTTCGTCGTGCCGGAGCCCGTGATCCGCGGCGACGTGGCCGTCGTGCCCGGGCTCGACGGGCAGAAGATGAGCAAGAGCTACGGCAACACGCTCGAGATCTTCGGCGAGGAGAAGGCCCTGCGGAAGAAGGTGATGTCGATCGTGATGGACAGCCGCACGCCGGCCGAGCCCAAGCCCGACGCCGACCGCAACCTCTGCATCCAGCTGCTGAAGCTGCTTGCGCCCTCGGACGTCGCCGCCGACCTCGAGTCCAGGCTGAGGGCAGGCGGGCTTGGCTACGGGGATCTGAAGAGGGCGCTCTTCGAGCACTACTGGGCGTTCTTTGCCCGGGCGCGGGCGCGCCGCGCCGAGCTCCTTGCGAATCCCGACTACGTGGACCAGGTGCTGCGCGAGGGCGCGGAGCGGGCCCGCGATGTCGCGCGCCCTGTCATCCGCCGCGCCCGCAAGGCCGCCGGGCTCGAGTAGGCCGCGGACCTTCAGACCACCGTCGGCGCGGGCGCCTCGAGCCGCGCGATCGCGTCCATGATGCGCGCCGCCGCCCGCGGGTAGCGCTCCTTGCCGTCGGCGGGCACGTCGTAGTCGGCGGGAAGGAGCGGCCGGCCGTACGAGACCGACACCGGTGTGCCCAGCCGCAGCGTCCCGTCCTTGCCAAAGGCCTCGAACGACCCAAACACCCGCGCGGGTACGACCGGCACCTGCGCCTTGCAGGCGAGCAGGCCGACGCCGGGCCTGGGGGACTGCAGGCGGCCGTCGGGCGAGCGGGTCCCCTCGGGGAACACGATCACCGCCCTGCCCGCCGAGAGCGCCTGCAGCACCCGGCGGATCGCGTCCAGGCTCACGCCGCCGTCGCGGTCGACCGGGATCGTGCCCACGGCGTCGAGCCACCAGGCGGCGATCCCCGGCTTCCAGAGCGTCTTGCGGGCGAAGAAGGCCACCTGGCTCGGCAGGAACTGGCCCACGATCGGCGGGTCGAGCAGGCTCGCGTGGCTGGCTGCCACGATGTATCCGCCCTCCGTGGGCAGCGTGTCGAGCCCCGCGGCGTCGCCTCGGAAGAACATCTGGTGGCCGATCCGGCAGAGGCCGTAGAAGAAGCCGTAGATCGGCTCCATCTCGAGCTGGGCGTGCTTGCGGATCATCGGGGCGCGAGGCGCGGGGCGACCAGCGCGGAGATGCGGTCGACCACCTCCTGGATCGTGAGCGCGGTCGTGTCGATCGCCACGGCGTTCTCGGGGCGGGCGAGGGGCGATGCCTTCCGTGAGGAGTCGAGCCGGTCGCGCTCGGCCACCTGGTCCTGCTGGCCCTGGCGCACCCGGCGCCGCTCCCGCTCGGCCGGGTCGGCCTGGAGGAAGAACCGGAAGTCCGCGTCCGGGAAGATCACCGAGCCGATGTCGCGCCCCTCCATGACGAGCCCCGCGAAGCCCCCGTCACGCGCGGCCTGGGCCTGCCCGCGCTGGTAGGCGAGGAGCGAGGCCCGAAGCTCCGGCAGCGCCGCGAAGTGCGAGACCGCCTCGTTCACCTCGCGGCTGCGGATCTCGTCCCCGGGCACGCGGCCGGACACCTCGATCTGGGCGGAGCGGCCCTGGATCCTCGTGCCGAGGCGCAGGCCCGACAGGGCGTCCTTCACGGTCTCCGTCCTGCCGGGGGAGGCGCCCTGGCGCAGCAGCTCGGAGGTGACCGCCCGGTAGTATGACCCGGTGTCGGCGTGCAGGAGGTTGAAGCGCTCGCTCAGCGCGCGCGCCGTCGATGACTTGCCGGAGGCGGCTCCGCCGTCGATGGCGATGATGATGAAGGGGGTTTCGGGCATGGGGTCAGGCGCCCAAGGATTTCGCGCGTACCAGCTCGAGCAAATCGAAAAACCCGGGGAAGGTCTTGGCGCAGCACGCGGGGTTGGCGATCGACAGCCAGGGCGAGCCGTCGCCCCGCAGGTCGTGGCAGCCGAGGATCCCGAAGCTCATCGCGAAGCGGTGGTCCCCGTGGGTGTCGACGACCACGCCCTCGCGCAGCGGGCGCGGGTGCACCTCGATCGCATCCTCGGTCTCGACGACGTCCTGGCCCAGGCGCCGGAGTTCGCCGGCCATCCCCGCGACCCGGTCGGTCTCCTGCCGGCGCGTGTGGGCGATGCCCGAGAGGCGGGTGGGTCCCCCGAGGAGCGGTGCCACCGCGGCCAGCGTGAGGAAGGTGTCCGAGAATCCCGAGAAGTCCTGGTCCGTGCCGGTCCGGGGTGACCCGCGCGTCCAGGAGACCTCGATCCCGCCGCCCCCCGTGGCGACCCGGGCGCCGCAGCGCCCGAGCACCTCCAGGAAGCGCACGTCGCCCTGGAGGCTTTGGGCTGAAGGAAGCAGCCCTCCGAGGCGCAGCGAGCCCCCGGCGACGAAGGGCAGCGCCGCGAAGTAGCTGGCGGCGGTGGCATCCGCCTCGACGGCGTAGAGGACGGGGGAGTGGTAGCGCCCGGGTGCGACCTCGATCGCGCCGTCCGCGCGCGGCGCGCCCGCCTCGGGCACCCCGAACTGCGCCATCTGGAGGGTCGTCATGCGCACGAAGGGACGGCGCACGCCGCCCACCGGGGTCGCCAGGACCGGGGCGTCGGCCAAGGGGGCCACCATCAGGAGGGCGGAAAGCATCTGGCTGCTCTCGCGCGCGTCGATCGCCACGGGGCCGCCGTGCAGCCCTCGGGCGTGGATCTCGATCGGGAAGAAGCCCTCCTGACCCAGGCAGCGAATGTCGGCGCCGAGCGCCCGCAGGGCGTCGATCAGGCCCTTCATCGGGCGCAGCCGCATCTGTGCGACGCCGTCGATCCGGAATACGCCCCGCTGGGCCGAGGCACAGAGGGCCGTCAGGAACCGCGCAGCCGTGCCGGCGAGCCCCACGAACAGCTGGGCCTCGGTGGCGCGGACCTGGCCGCCGAGGCCGGTGACGCGGATCTCGCGGGCGGCCTCGTCCTCGTCGACCTGGAAGCCCAGGCGCCGCAGCGCCTCGGCCATCAGCTCCGTGTCCTCGCTGAAGAGGGCGCCGGTGAGGGTCACGGGGCCGTCGCCGAGCGCCGCCAGGAGCAGGGCGCGGTTGGTCAGGCTCTTCGAGCCGGGGAGGTCCACGGCTCCCGTCACCGGCCGGGTGAACGGGGTGATGGGCAGGGGGTCGGCGAGGGGCACGCTCACGGGGCCGGTCGGAACTTGTCGCGGTAGGCGCGGCCCCGCTCGAGGCGGGCGGCGACCTCGACGAAGTCGCGGTTGGCCACGGCCGCCTTGAACCCGTGCAGCTCGTCCTCGAAGTGCCGCAGCGCCCGCAGCACCTCGTCGCGGTTCTCCTCAAGGATGGTGCGCCACAGCTTGGCGTCGGAACCGGCGATGCGGGTCGTGTCCCGCAGGCCGCCGCCGGCGTAGTTTCGCCAGGCGGGGTCCTTGGTCGCCAGGAAGGCGCACAGGCTGGAGGCGAGGATCTGGGGAAGGTGGCTGATGTGGGCGACGATCTCGTCGTGCTTGTCGGGATCGAGGGTGACGACCTCCGCCCCGAGGTCGCGCCAGAAGCGCACGACGCGCGCCGCCGCGTCCCCGGGCGTCGCCGCCACGGGCGTCACGAAGCAGGTGCGGCCCTCGAAGAGGTCGGCATGGCTGTGCTCCCAGCCGGTCTTCTCGGAGCCCGCCATGGGATGGGCCCCGACGAAGTGGGCGCGGCCCTGCAGGGCGTCGTGGCCCAGGCGGGAGATGTCGCCCTTCACGCTGCCGACGTCGCAGACCAGGGCTCCCTCCTTGAGCCTGGGGGCGATCTCCCGGGCGAGCGGCACGATGCGGTCCACCGGGGCGGCGATCACAACCAGGTCCGAGCCTTCCACGGCCTCCGCGGCCGTCTCCCGGGTCGCGGTGCACCAGGCCTGGTCGGCCAGGGCCAGGCGGGTCTCGGGCCGGCGCGACCAGACGATGATCGAGCGCGCGACCCCGCGGGCCCGCGCTGCGCGGGCCACGGAACCCCCGATCAGGCCCGGTGCGAGGATGGTGAGCTGCTCCAACATGGACTCGCAGCGACGCAAAATCCCCCCCGCCTGTCGAGCCGTTCGTGGGATTGCGTTTTTCCCCGCTGTCGGGTCTGATCGGCCTCTCGCGATGGAAACCCAGACCCCCGACAACGCCTACCCGGACGCCCGGGCGCCGCGCCTGCGCACGCTGCCGCGGCCCGTGACCGCCCCGTCGTCCGTGCCCTCCCTCGCGGGCCGTTCTGGCCACGAAAGGCCATGAACAAGACGCTGCTCCCCATCCGGATCGTGTTCGTCTCGATCTGCACGGCCGCCGGCTGGCTGGTCTGCTACTCGATCCATGAGTGGGATCCGTTCCGCATGAGGGCCTCCTTCGTGGGCTTCTGCATCGGGGCGCTGGTCGTGCTGGTGGACGTGATGCTGAAGGGCTTCTCCCTGAGGGGCCTCTCGGCGATCACCTTCGGCATCGCCGTGGGCTCCGTCATCGCCCACCTGATCTCCACGTCGCCCCTGTTCGCGGAGGGCAACCCCGAGATGATCTTCCTGGCGCAGCTGGCGCTGTTCCTCATCTGCGGCTACCTGGGGGCGGTGATCGCCCTCCGCGGCAAGGACGAGTTCAACCTCGTGATCCCCTACGTCCGGTTCGTGCCCCACGAGGTGGACGTCCCGCTGGTCGTCGTCGACACGAGCGTCCTGATCGACGGGCGAATCGCGCGGGTGTGCGAGACCGGGTTCCTGAGCGCTGCGCTGGTCATCCCGAGGTTCGTGCTCAACGAGTTGCAGGTGATCGCCGACTCGACCGACCCGATGCGCCAGGCGCGCGGTCGCCGGGGACTGGACGTGCTCAATGCGCTGCGCTCCATCAAGACGCTCGACATCCGCATCACCGAGAGCGAGGTCGCGAAGAAGGAGGACGTGGACGCGAAGCTCGTGTTCCTTGCCCAGTCGATGCGGGCCAAGCTGCTGACGACCGACTACAATCTGGCCAAGATGGCGGAGTTCCAGGGGGTGCCCTGGCTGAACCTGAACAAGCTCTCCAAGTCCCTGCAGCCGGAGCTGATGATCGGCGAGAGGCTGGAAATCGAGCTCGTGAAGCCGGGCAAGGAGGAGGGGCAGGCTATTGGCTATCTCGCCGACGGCTCGATGGTTGTGGTGACCGAGGGACGCCCCCACATCGGCCAGCACGTGGGCGTCGAGATCATCAGCCTGCTGCCGACGGGGGCCGGAAAGATGATCTTTGCCCGAATGGCCGGCGAGCCCGACGGCGGCCGCAGTTAGCGAGAGATTGGTGTGGACTTGCGGGGCGGTAATTTTAGATAACTTCCCTTCCACACGGGGCAGTAGCTCAGTTGATAGAGCGCGTCGTTCGCATCGACGAGGTCGTCGGTTTGATCCCGATCTGCTCCACCAAACAGGACTCGAACTGTTGAAGGCTCCCCTTATCCGGCGGGGACTAGGAGCCGCAACCCGACTTCCTTAGCAAGATTTTGCTGGCGAACGTCAAAGGTGACGAAACTACGGAACCCTAGTTCCATAGCGCTTGCGATGTGGAGCACATCCAACGACCTCGTCCCGAGGCTTCTTGTGTGTGTGCGGCTCAATTCAGCGGCTCGTTTGAGCGTAGACCGCCACAGCAGGTCAGCTTGGTAATATCGACCCTGATCAAAATCCTCATCTAGGGCAGCGAGAGCTACGCCAAATGCTTCTCCACTGATTAACTTTCGATATGCGGCAAGTGCGATTCCATTTACCAACTCGACGCGCCCGTGATGGGTGACTGCGAGCGACCCGCGAACCTTTGCGCGCCATGCGGTCATCCTTTTGGAGTCGGGCTCGTGAATATAGAGCTTTAGGAGCGCGCTGGGATCAGCGTAAATGTCATTAGCGGTCGCCACGGTTCTCCTCGTTTAATGCCTGAGCAGCCAACGCCGAAATCGGTTCAGGCTGATGGGCCGTTAGCCGTGCCCAATAGTCGACTTTTGACGGAGTTTTTGTCGCGGGATTTGAATAGGAGGTGAGCCTGTATCGTGCTGTCCCGCTTTCTGTTAGAAGTACTTCGCCTTCTGCTTCGAGCAGTTTCCGCACTTTAGGAAAATGGTTGCGGAGGTCGCGGATAGAGGCGGTGGATGGCATGGTGATACAAAGACGTATCACAAGTTATGAGCTGTCAAGCCGTGACCCGCTATTTTGGCGCACTCCAATTTCAGGGGGGCTTGTATCGCCATCGAGTTTACCACCCCGAGACATTGTTCGCAGAAAAAATTTACCGCCCCTTCGTTCGTGGTAAACTAGGTAGTGCTCCACCAATCTAGATTCTAACCGAGTGCTAGACGGGTATCTGAGGTTGCCCCGATTTGACGGACACGTGTTGGGCCTTGAAAAAGGATCCAACAATGACAGCGAAGAAGCAGGCCGGGGCAACGCCCCGGCAGTTTGACGAAGCGTTCAAGCAGGAAGCCGTGCGCCTATGGCGGACGAGCGGGCGGTCAGCGGAAGCTACGGCCCAGGAACTGGGGATAAGCGTGTTCAACCTCTACAAGTGGGGTCGGGAGGGCGCAGCTCCCCGGGCCGCCGGGGTGCTGCGCCCTCCCGAGAGTAAGGAAGAGCTCCAGGCCGAGGTGGAACGCCTCCGGCTGGAGCTGGACCGCATGACCGAGCAGAGGGACATCCTAAAAAAAGCCGCGGGCATCCTCTCCGAACCG
>CAIXHE010000052.1 GCA_903919205.1 uncultured Opitutaceae bacterium
CAAGTACCGCAAGCGCATCATCTTCCCGTCGACCTCCGAGGTCTACGGCATGTGCCCCGACCGGGAGCTGGACGAGGCCACGAGCCCGCTTGTCTACGGCCCGATCGACCGCCAGCGCTGGATCTACGCGGCCTCCAAGCAGCTTCTCGACCGCGTGATCTACGCCTACGGCGTGCGCGACAACGTGGACTACACGCTCTTTCGCCCCTTCAATTGGATCGGCCCGAAGCTGGACGACGTCCTCGAGCCCAAGGAGGGCAGCTCGCGCCTCTTCACCCAGTTCATCTCGAACGTGATCTTCGAGAAGCCGCTCCAGCTGGTGGACGGCGGCAAGCAGAGCCGGTCCTTCACGTTCATCGACGACGGCGTCGACGCCCTCATCCGGATCATCGAGAACAAGGATGGCAGGGCGTCCCGGCAGATCTTCAACATCGGCAACCCCGGCAACAACGTCAGCGTAGAGAAGCTCGCCAAGCTGATCATCGCGGCGTTCAAGGACTTCCCGGAGTACAGCGGGCAGGCGGCCCGCGCGAAGACGGTCGTCGTCTCGTCCGGCAAGTACTTCGGGAAATACTACCAGGACATCCAGCGACGCGTTCCCTCCGTGACGGCGATCCGCCGGCAGCTCGGCTGGCGGCCGAAGGTCGACCTCAAGACCGCGATCAGGCTCACGCTCGACTACCACCTGGCCCACAAGGACTACAAGCTGGACTGACCGCCATGCCGGTCCGACTCGCGCTCAAGGTTGACGTCGACACCGACCGCGGGACCCGGGTAGGCGTCCCGAACCTCGCCTCGGACCTCCGCGAGTTCGGGGCCACGGCCTGCTTCCTGTTCTCGCTCGGGCCCGACCAGACGGGCCGGGCCATCACGCGGGTCCTGCGCCCGGGATTCTTCAGCAAGGTGAGCCGCACGAGCGTGCTTCAGATCTACGGCGTGCGCACGCTGCTCAACGGCACGCTGCTGCCGGCGCCCCACGTGGGGCGCAGGAACGCCCCGGTGATGCGCGCGGTCCACGAGGCGGGCTTCGAGGTCGGCATCCACTGCAACAACCACTACCGCTGGCAGGACTACCTTGAGCGCATGGACCTTGCGCAGACCCGGGCCGAATTTTCGGCAGCCCGCGAGGAGTTCGCGCGCATCTTCGGATTCGAGGCCCGGACCGCGGGAGCGGCGGGCTGGCAGAGCAACGCGCGCAGCCGCGAGGTCTACGACGAGGCGGGCCTGCTCTACTCAAGCGACACCCGCGGGCGCGCGCCCTTCTTCCCGGTCGTCGAGGGCCGCAGGTTCCGCACGCTTGAGGTCCCGAGCACACTGCCCACGCTGGACGAGCTGATGGGCAGGCCGGAGTATCCCGACGCCTCGCTGGCGGGGCACCTGCTCGGGCTGCTCGACCCGGCGTCGCTCAACGTCTTCACGATCCACGCCGAGATCGAGGGCATGGGGCGCCGCGCGGTGTTCCGGGAGTTCCTTGCGCTCTGCCGCAAGACCGGGGTCTCCTTCGTGCGCCTCGAGGACGAGGCGCGCGCGATCCTGGAGGATCCCGCCCGCGTCCCGGCGCAGCCGCAGGTGATGGCCCCGATCGACGGCCGCAGCGGCCGCGTGGCAACCCAGGCGGCGGCCTGACGGCCTACCGGGCGCGGTCGAGCCTGCGCAGGAGGACGAACCCCATCGAGAGGAAGGCGAGGTTGGGCAGCCAGACGAGCAGGTCCGGGCGGAACTCGGGGTGGTCGAGCGACTCGACCATGAAGACGAGGAAATAGTAGGAGAGGGCGAGGATCACGGCGACGCCCAGGTTGGCGCTTGTCTCCCGGCGCGAGACCTTGATGCCGAGCGGAACGCCGATGAACGCGAACGAGAAGATCGCGAGCGCCATCGTGAACTTGTCCTGGATCGTGAGCGACACCTTCATCAGGTCGCGCCCGTGCTGCCTCTCGCCGCCCTTGGCGACGGCCAGCGAGGCGACGCGCTCCCGCTCCGCCTGCAGCTCGGAGTAGGTCATCCACTGGAGCTTCTGGTGGACGGCACCGCTCGCGAAGTAGCGCAGGAGCGAGAGGCGGTAGGGCTCCACCTCGCGGGCGTTCACGATCTTCAGCGACTGCGTGTAGTCGTCCGGCGCCTTGTGGTCGTGCTCCTCCGTGGTCGCGCGCGAGAACGTGAGCACCAGCTCGTTCGTCGCCTCGTCGTAGTCGATCTTTCCGGACTCCGCGCGCAGGAAGCGGGTCACCCGGCGTTCCGAGTCTAGGCTCCATATCCACACGTCCTTGATGTCGGACCCGTCCTTCGAGCCGAGGTAGACGACGTAGCCCGGGAACTGCCGGATGAAGGTCCTCGGCACGATGAAGCTGATCGGGTTGGCCCTCACGGCCGCGGCGAGCTCCCGGTGGTACTGCACGCGCGCCCACGGCATCGACTCGAAGTTGACCCTGAGCCCGAGGAGCGCCCCGAGGACACCGAGGATGAAGACGGGGCGCGCGATCCTCGGGAGGCTCAGGCCCGCCGCCCGCATGGCCGTGATCTCGTTGTCCGAGGAGAGGCGCCCGAGGGTGAGGAGCACCCCCGTTAGCATCCCGAGCGGAAGCGCGTACGAGATCACGAAGGGCAGCAGGAGCAGGATGAGCCTGAGGAAGGCCATCACCTGCAGCTGGCCGGAAAGCAGCGGGCCCAGCAGGTCGCGGATGACGTTGCCCGTCACCAGGATGAACGCGAACATCCCCACGGCCATCGCCGAGGCGACGCCGATGCTGCGGAAAATGTGGCGGTCGAGCAGGTTCAAGGTGCAGCCTGGGAAATCGCGGCGTGCACCGTGCGGATCAGGTTCTCGACGCTGAAGGGCTTTTCGAGGAAGAGGCGCACCCCGCTCTGCGCCCCCTGCTCGCGCTGCTCCCGCGTGAAGAGGCCGCTCGCACCGACGATCGGCAGGGCCGGCCGGAGCCCGCGTATCGCCTGGAGGGTCTTCAGGCCGTCGAGCCCGGGCATCTGCATGTCAACGACGGCCAGGTCGATCGGGATCGCGGGGTTGGCGGCGAGCGCGATCCCCTCCGTGCCGTCGAGCGCCGTCGACACGCGGTAGCCGAAGGTCTCGAGCGTGCTGCGCATGATCACGCGGACCGACTCCTCGTCGTCGACGACCAGGACATGCTGCCCGTGGCCGGTCGGCAGGGGGAGAGCGACCGACCCCGAGACCGCGCCGGGAAGCTCGGGGACGCCGTCCACCGAGCTCGCGGCGGGCAGGTGGACGTAGAAGGTCGCGCCCTTGCCCTCGATCGAATCGAAGGTGAGGAATCCCATGTGGCTCTTGACGATCGATCGGGCGGTGCTCAGCCCGAGGCCGGTGCCCCGCCCGACGCCCTTCGTCGTGAAGAACGGGTCGAAGATCTGGTTGCGGATCACGCTCGGTATGCCGCACCCCGTGTCGGTGATGGCGATGCAGATGAAGTCGCCCGGCACCGCGTCGGGGTGGGGGCGCGGGGACGAGGGGGAGATCGACACCAGGCTCGCGGAGATCGTGAGGGTCCCTCCCTCGGGCATGGCGTCCCGGGCGTTGACGCAGAGGTTCAGCAGCACCTGGTGCAGCTGGGTCGGGTCGCCCGCGATCGCGGGAAGGCCCGGCTGCACGCTGCGCACGACGCGGATGGACTTCGGGAACGTGCTGTCGAGGAACGACGAGAGCTCCTCGAAGAGCTCCGCCGTCCCCACCGACACCCTCGGCCCCTCGAGTCCGCGCGCGAAGAGGAGGATCTGGCGGACGAGCTCGGCGCCGCGCCGCGCGCTCACCGCCACGGCGTCGATCAGCTGCGTGCTGTCCGCGTCGGGCATGCGGTCGGCGAGGAGGTCGCCCGCCATCATGATGGGCGCGAAGATGTTGTTCAGGTCGTGCGCGATGCCGCCGGCGAGCGTCCCGATGCTCTCGAGGCGCTGGCTGTGCAGGACCTGGCTCTCTAGGAGCTTGCGCTCGGTCACGTCGCTGATGAAGCCCTCGAGCTGCACCGCCGAGGCGTTCCCGGAGGGCACCGCGCGCCCCCGGTCCAGCACCCACTTCTCGTTGCCCCCTCGGGTGCGGATCCGGTAGCTCACCTCGTAGGGCTCGCCGCGCGCCACGTGGCGCGCGATCAGGTCGACGACGGCCTGCTTGTCGTCGGGGTGTATCAGGTCGCCGTAGCAGGGTTGGGCGCCCCCCATGAACTCGCTCGGGAGGTAGCCGGTCAGCTCGTGCGAACCCGCGCTCGCGAAGAAGGTCGTGCGGCTTCCGTCGTTGCGGCAGCGGTAGGCCATGCCCGGCAGGTTGCTGAAGAGCGTCGCCATCGAGCGCTCGTGCTCGCGCAGCGCCATCTCCGCCAGCTTGCGCTCGGTGATGTCCCGCTCGATGCAGACAAAGTAGTCCTGGCCGGTCACCCCGCTCTCGACGACGTTCACCTCGATCTCGATCCAGAACTTCGAGCCGTCCTTGCGGTAGTTGAGCAACTCGCTGCGCACGGGGCGGCGCGCCGCGAGCAGCGCGTCGATCCTGAGGACCTCGCTTGCGGACGTCTCGGGCCCGCGCAGGAAGGTCACGGACCTGCCGAGGATCTCCTCGGCCTTGTACCCAGTGATCCGCTCGAAGGCCGGGTTGACGTAGAGGACCCGGGCCTCGGACGAGTCGCTGGTCGTGGCGTCTGTCACCATCACGATGTCGTTCAACCGGCCCACCGCGGCCGCGACGATGTCCATGGGCAGCACCTTTCCAAAGGGGTCTCGGGAAATCGAGTGCGACGCCTCCAGCATGTGGGCGAGGGTAGAGCGTTCGCACGGGGTTTAAAAAGCGAATAGTGCAAATTTTGTCGCCTTGGGCCCCCCGGAAGCGGCAGATTTTCCGAACGCCTCCCGACATTCCGTGTCCACGGCTGCCTTGCGGTCCGCCATGAATTTTCGCCCCTGCCTCTCACTTGCATTTCTTGTCGCGCTGGTCGCGTCGGCCGCCGACACCCCTTCGCCTCAGGAGACCCTGGCGGAGCACCGCCTGAAGGAGATCGCGGAGCACCAGAAGGACATCCTGGCCGACGCGGCCGCCCAGGGCCCTGACATGGACGCCTCGGCGCTCCAGACGCGCGCCGGGGAACTCACCCGCGAATACGAGTCGCTGCTCAAGGACAACCCGGGTTTCGCGGCCGGCTACGCCTCCTACGGCTACATGCTCTGGAAGATCGGCCTGCGGAAGCAGGCGGTCGCGATCCTGCTCAAGGCCAACCAGCTTGATCCCGACATACCCCTGGTGAAAAATGAGTTGGGCAACTACCTTGCCGAGGACGGGAAGCCGCTCGAGGCGCTCAATTACTACCTGGCCGCGACCAAATTGGAGCCCAAGGAGCCGCTGTACCACTACCAGATCGGCACGCTCCTGCACGAGGCGCGCGGCGACTTCCTGAAGAGCGGCGAGTGGACCCCCGCCTCGGTCGACCACGGCATGCAGGACGCCTTCCGGATCGCGGCCGAGCTCGCGCCCGACCGCATCGAGTTCACCTATCGCTACGCGGAGTCGTTCTACGACATGGCGAACCCGGACTGGGGCGCGGCCCTCGCTGCGTGGAAGGGCCTGGAGGCCCGCGGCCAGTCGGAGGTGGAGCGCGAGACCATGCGCCTGCACGAGGCGAACGTCCTCCTGTACATGGGAAAGCGGGACGAGGCCCGGCGGGTGCTGGCGCTCGTCACCGACCCGGGACTCTCGGCCCAGAAGCAGAAGCTGGTTGCCCGCCTCGAGCCGGCCCCGGAGAAATAGCCCATGGACTTTGATCCGGCGTTCATCCGCAACGCGCTCATCGTGTTCCTGCTCCTGGTGGGGAGCGTCTCGCTGCACGAGTGGGGGCACGCCTTCGTGGCCGATCTGCTGGGCGACCCCACGCCGGACTCCGAGGGTCGCGTGACCCTGAACCCGATGGCGCACATCGACCCCATCGGGACCGTGGTGGTCCCCCTGATCAACCTGTTCGTCTTCCGCAACAGCTTCACGTTCATCGCCTGGGGAAGGCCCGTCGCGACGAACCCGGGGCCGCTTCACCGCCACCGGGACATCGTGCTGGTCGCCCTCGCCGGGCCCGCGACGAACCTGCTCGTGGCGCTCGCCGCCGTCGTGGCCGGCTCGCTCACGGTGGTCGCCCAGCCCCGGCTGGCCGAGCTCGTGAACGAGCTGGTGATCATGAACGTGGGCCTTGCGGTCTTCAACATGCTGCCGCTGCCCCCGCTCGACGGGGGCTCCCTCCTGCGCCCGCTCGTCGGCATGTCCGAGGAGACCTACCTGCGCCTCTCCCAGTGGAGCGGCCTCCTGCTGATGGTCGTGCTCAACCTGGAGTTCACGCGGCAGTTCATCGCGCTCGCGATCGGGCTCGCCTGCGCGCCGTACGTGGTGATCAGCTCCCTGATCAAGCCGGCCGCCGCCGCGCTGATCTTCCAGCTGTGACGATCGGCGGATGGCTCGCGCGCGCCGTGCGCGACTATGCTGACCGGGGCGCGGCCATGGGCCAGATCGCCTCGGAGCCCCGCGACGAGGCCCTCTACCTGATCCTCTCGACCCTGGGCCTGCCGCTCGAGAGCGATCCCTCGGTGCTCGGTCGCCGCGTCTCGGCCGCGCAGTCGAGGGCCCTCGCCGAGGTGTTCCGCCGCCGGCTGCAGGAGCACGTGCCGGCCGCCTACCTGACGGGCGAGGCGTGGCTCGGGGGGCTGCGCTTCCACGTGGACGAGCGGGTGCTGATACCGAGGAGCTACTTTGTCGAGATCTTGGACGAGCAGGTAGACCCGTGGCTGCGCGATCCCGGGTCGGTGGCGAGCGCCGCCGACATCTGCACGGGCTCGGGCTGCCTGGCGATCCTGCTGGCGCGGCACTTCCGCGCGGCGCGGGTCGACGCGGTGGACGTGTCCGCCGCGGCGCTCGAGGTCGCGGCCCTGAACGTGCGCCGCCACCGCCTCTCCCGCCGCGTCTTTCCCGTCCAGGGGGACCTGCTGGCGAGCGGGACCCGCGGCCCGTACGACGTCATCCTCAGCAATCCCCCCTATGAGCCCTCTGCGCACGTCGACCGGCTCCCCGAGGAGTTCCGGCGCGAGCCCCGGCTCGCCCTGGACGGGGGCCCCGACGGGCTCGACCTCGTGCGGCGGCTGATCGCGCAGGCCGGCAGGCGCCTGCGGCCGCACGGGATCCTGATGATCGAGGTGGGCGGCGGCCGGGAGGCCTTCGAGCGGGAGTTCGGCCACCTTGAGCCGCACTGGTTCCACACGGCCGACGGGAGCGACTGCGTGTGCCTGCTCCAGGCCGCCCGCCTGCGCTCGCGTCAGCCGCGCGCGAGGTCGTAGAGCGCGTAGCCCGCGAGCAGGTTCGGCAGGAGGGGGCAGGGGGTCCGCCAGTCGCCGAGCAGGTGCGCCCGCCGGGCGACCCGGATCGACTTCACCCTGCAGAACTCCTCGAAGTCGAGGATCGTGAGCGGGTTTGCCGGCCGGCTGTCCTCCCAGGACGTGGTGTAGACGGCGTTTCGCACCTTGCGGCCGTGGAGGAGCGCGCCCGTGCGGTTCTTCCAGAAGCCGTGGTTCACGAAGCCGACCGTGACGGTGCTGCCGACCCTGAGCGCCTCGAGGATGACGCCGGCCGGGTCGGAGAGCTCGTGGACGGTGCGCGAGCAGATGACGCGGTCGAAGTGGCCCTCCGGGAACGCGCGCATGAAGGAGGTCATGTCTCCCTGGTAGGCGCTCAGGCCGCGGCGCACGCAGGCGGAGATCCGGCTGAAGTCGAGGTCGACGCCGACGGCCGACACCTGCTTGGCCTGGACCAGGTAGTCCATCAGCTCGCCCCGCCCGCACCCGAGGTCGAGCACGCGGGACTGGGGGTCGACCCATTCCCCGATCACCTGCATGTCCACCGTGCGCTTCTCGAGGAGTTTCTTCATGGCGCGGCGCTCAGATCGCGAAGTCGAAGACGTAGGTCTCGTTGCGCTCGAGGAACCCCTGGACGAGCGAGTAGAGCTCGTCGCTCTCGAGGAGGAACGAGTCGTGCCCGAGGTCCGTGGAGAGCTCGGCGTAGCTCGCGCGCTTGCCGGCCCGCAGGAGCGCGAGCGCGATGTCCCGGTTCTGCTCGGGGGGAAACAGCCAGTCGCTCGTGAAGCCGACGACCAGCGACTCCGCCTGGACCGGGGCGAACGCCTGCTCCAGCGACCCCGCAGCCCTCGCCGGGTCGAACTGGTCGATGGCCCGGGTGATGTACAGGTACGAGTTGGCGTCGAAGCGGTTGATGAAGGACTGCCCCTGGTGGCGCAGGTAGCTCTCCACCTCGAACTGGGCGTCGAACGTGTAGGCCTCGCCCCCGGCGCTCTCGCGCTTGCGCCGCCCGAACTTGCGGTCCATCCCGGCGTCCGAGAGGTAGGTGATGTGCGCCATCATGCGCGCGATGGCCAGGCCCACGCGCGGGCCGCCCTCGCGCGGGTAGTCCCCGTTGTTCCAGGCCGGGTCCTGCATGATGGCCTGCCTGCCGACCTCGTTGAAGGCGATCGCCTGCGCGCTCTCCCGGGCGGTCGAGGCCATGATGATCTGGCGCTTGGTGAAGAGCGGGTACTCGATCGCGAACATCATCGCGGTCATGCCGCCCATCGAGCCGCCGATCACCGCATGGAGCTCGGAGACGCCCAGGTGGTCCAGCAGCAGCTTCTGGGCGTTCACCATGTCGGGCACGGTGACGAACGGGAAGCGAATGCCGTAGGGATGCCCCGTCGCCGGGTTGGTCGAGCTCGGACCGGTGGATCCCTGGCAGCCGCCGAGCACGTTCGCGCACACCACGTAGAAGCGGCGGGTGTCGACGGCCTTTCCGGGCCCGATCAGGTTGTTCCACCAGCCGGGCTTCGGGTCCGACTCGGCGTGCCTGCCGGCGCAGTGGTGGTCGCCGCTGAGGGCGTGGCAGACGAGCACCGCGTTGTCGCGGGTCGCGTTCAGCTCCCCGTAGGTCTCGTAGCGAAGCGTGAAGCCTGGCAGCGTCTGCCCGCTGCGGAACGTGAACGGCGCGGGGTGGACGTAGTCCCTGGGCGCGACGATCCCCACGTCCCCGGCGTGGGGCCGGGGCGTCGGCTCCTGGGCGGGCGCCTGGACTTCGTCAGTCATGGGATGGGCCACTGAACCATCCCGCCCCTGCGGAGGCAAGGCGCCTAAGGTCTTATGACGCCCGCCGGGCCCCGCTCACCCCTTCTTCGGGGTGACGTTCTTGGTCGGGCGACCCTTGCCGGACTTCGCCTCGAAGGCCGCCTCGTCGGGGTCCGGGTCCGGGATCTGGTTGACGACCAGCTGCTGGCCGATCGTGAAGAGACCGTTGACCGTCGAGTAGAGGGAGAGCGCCGCGGGCCACGTGTAGTAGAAGAAGAGGAACATGAGCGGCATGAACTTCATCATCTTCATCTGCGCGTTGTCGACCGAGGGCTGGGGCGTGACGCGCATCTGGAAGAACGCGACCGCGCACAGCACGAAGGGCAGGATGTTCAGGTTGAACGAGCCGAAGAGCTGGCTGTTGATGGCGAGCACCGTGTCGGGCCCCGAGAGGTCGTGGATCCACAGGAAGGACGCGAAGCGGATCTCGGCCGCGCTCTGGAGCATCCTGAAGAACGCGAAGAAGAACGGGATCGTGAGCAGCATCGGGAGGCATCCTCCGAGCGGGTTCACCTTGTGCTTCTTGAAGAGCTCCATCGTGGCCTGCTGCTGCTTCTGGGGGTTGTCCTTGTACTTCTCGCGGATCCCCTTCATCTCGGGCTGGATCTTCTGCATCCGGCGCGAGGAGCGCGACTGGCTCACCGTGAGCGGCAGGAACGCGAACTTGAGGGCGAGCGTCGTCAGGATGATCGAGATCCCCCAGTTCACGGCCCAGCTGTGGATCCAGGTCATGAGGGTCAGCAGGATCGCGGCGCAGAAGCGGAAGATGAAGTTGCCGAAGTCCATCACGCGGTCCTGGTCCTTCCTGAACACGTCGGAGTTCGCCAGGCGCACGTACTCCTTGGGGCCGACGTAGATGTCGCCGTTGAACGAGGCCTGCCCGCGGGCGGGGAGCGCCCTCACGTCCACGTCGACGGCGCCGGTGATCCCGTAGGCCTTCGTGTCCGAGTCGGGCAGCGCGTCCAGGAGCTTCACGCGGCGCGTCTCGAGCCCGGCGGCCGGCTCGTCCGGCGTCAGGATCGAGGCGAAGAACTGGTTCTTGACCGTGGCCCAGGCGATGGGGCCCTCCCCGGTCACGACGGCGCGCGGGCCGTGGGCGCCCCAGCCGAACAGCGGGAAGCCCCCGCTGCTCTCGAGCGAGGCCCGGCGCACGAGGGTCTGGTCCTTGCCGTTCCAGAACTCCGTCGAGAGCTGCAGGCCGTTGTCGATCGCGTTGTTGGGGGCCGCCGTGCCGATCGAGAAGGCCGCGTGCATCGGGGCGAGCTCCTTGTCCGTCAGGTTGCGGAAGGTGGTCTCGGTGCGGATGATGTAGGGGTCGGTGGTCGGGGACTTGTCCGGGGAGAGGCGGTAGCGGCGGGTGACCTCGAGGCGCTGGTCGAGCACCGCCTGGAAGACCACCTCGGTGTCGGTCTTCGAGACCAGCTGGTAGCGGGTGCCCTTGTCGAGGCCGGGGGCGCCCACGAAGGCGAGGATCGGGTCGGAGTGCAGCGAGTTGAAGACGAAGGGCTCCGCGCTGCCGACCGCGATCGGGTACTTCCTGAAGGCGACGTCCCGGATGGCGCCGCCGAAGTCGGTGAAGTTCACCTGCACGAAGCCGTTCGAGAGGCGGGTGATGTTCGCCCCGGTGGACTCGGCCCGCGCGGTCGTGAACGTGGGCTCGTCCGCGCGGACGATCGCCGAGGGCGACGCCGGCTGGGCGGCCATCTCCTGCTTCACCTCGCGCCGGATCTCCGCGGGCTGGGGCCTCTGGGGCGAGTACCGCTGGGTGTAGATCAGCACGAGGAAGGCCGCCGCGAAGAGCAGCGCGCCTATGAAGGTGTTCTTTTTGTCCACGATTGGGTAAGGGTTATCGGAAGGTCGGCGGCACGGGGTCGCAGCCGCCCGGGTGCAGGGGGGTGCACCTGAGCAGCCGGCGGGCGGCGAGGTACGAGCCGCCGAGGGCGCCGTGCGCCTCCAGGGCCTGGACCGCGTACTCGGAGCAGGAGGGATAGAAGCGGCAGCCGCAGCCCGGCCCGAGCAGGGCCGGCAGCAGCGGCGAGGCGGTCCGCTGGTACAGGCGCACCAGGCCCGCGGCGGCCGCAGCGGCGGGTCCCGGGCAGCGGCGTGGAAGCGTCGCGGATTCGGTCATGGGTTGCGTGTGGGCGCCGACGCGATCCGGCCGCAGGCGCCCGTGAACAGGCCCTCCAGCTGGGGCATCGGCCAGAGGTTGACCTGAGCGCGCGCGACAAGGAGGTAGTCCCGCGACTTGGGCACCACGTCCTGGTGCCTGCGGAAAATCTCCCTCAGGCGCCTCTTGGCACGGTTGCGGAGGACGGCCCCCCCGACCGCCTGGGTAGACGCCACGAAACAGGCCCGGGCGAGGGGGGTACCCTGCGTGCGCTCGAGCGTCCACAGGGTGAAGGCCCTGCAGTCCACGCGGTGACCCTGCTGGCGGACCGCCTGGATGTCGCTCTGGCGGCTGAGGTGCTGCACAGGGCGGAAGCGCATGGGGTCCGCGACTGCGGGAATCAAACGACCGTCAGGCGCTTACGGCCCTTCTTGCGGCGGGCGGCGAGCACCTTGCGTCCGCCTCGGGTGGACTTGCGGGCGCGGAATCCGATCTTGCGGGCGCGTTTCTTGCGATGCGGGCGGAAGGTGGGTTGCATGGTATCGTGGCGTTTAAGAGTTGACTGAAGTGCCCTACAGACGGGGGGGTGTCAAGGGTGTGATTGTGGGGGCGGAGTTGGCCTGTGAATCCATCGTTGCGCCGCACCCTCAGAGGCGAGTTCCGGCAGGATGGATAAGGCGGACAGGATCAGGCGCTTGCGCGGGCGTTTCAGGAGCCTTGGGGGCATCCATGCTGCGCAAGCGGATGGACGCCGACGTGGCCTGGCGCGGCCTGTCATCGTGGCGCCGGGGTCGGGATATAGATATCCGGTCGGATCTCCTTGTGATACCTCGGCCTCATGTCCCCCATCCAGGAATCGGTGAATCGCTGCGAGAGGTTGACCGGGATGACCTTGTGCGCGGGCGCGGCCTTCGTGGAGAAAAGCACGGCCGCGGTCGGGTCGATGATCGCCGACTCGACGTCGTATCCCGACGACACCACATAGAGGTGATTTTCGAGAGCCCGGGCCTTGAGCAGGTCAAGGAATCCGCCGGCGGCGGGCACCAGGATGATCTCCGCCCCCTGGTACCCGAGTGCGCGTGCCGGCTCGATGTACTCGGCGTCCCAGCAGATCATCAGGCCGATCCTGCCGAAGTCGGTGTCGAACACCGGGCACGTGCTGCCCGGCGTAAGGCCGCCCTCCACCTCCTCCCGCGGCAGGTAAATCTTGTGATACTTGCCCTGCACCTTCCCGTGTCGGTCGATCAGCACGGCGGTGTTGTAAAGGGCGTGGCCGTCGCGCTCGATGAGGCCGGCCACCAGGTACATGTGATGGCGGCGGGCCGCCTCCCCGAGACGGGCCGTGCTGGGCCCGGGAATCGGCTCCGCGGTGCTCGCGTAGCTCGTGTAGGTCACCGTTCCTCCCGCGTTCAGCAACTCCTCGCCCAGGCAGACGATGTCCGGCTTGTCCGCGGCCATCGCGTCGAGCTCCCGGATGTAGGACCCGAGCTTGTCCGGTTCATTCCTGGGGTGAACCGAGACCGTTCCCATTCGAACCCACCGGTCGGGCGGGGGCTGGGAAGGCTCGAGCGAGATCCCGTCCCACCAAACGGTGCCCGCGGGCGCCCAGCCGAGCAGCAGTTCGATCCGGACGGACGTCGACCCTGCTGGAGCCGGAACGTTGAGCACCGTGCACGTCCAGCCCCCCTCCTCTGTTGTCTCATAGGCGTAGTCGGGCTGGGCGACTCGGTTGCCGGCCGGGTCGAGCCAGTCGAGGCGGGCAACGACCTGCCTTCGCTCCTCGGGCACGGACGCCACCTGGTAATGCGCGGTCAATTTGTAATAGCGGCCGCCGACGATGCCGCCGACCCTGCGGGTCCAGCCGCCGTACTCCAGCGGGTTGCCACTCCCGGAGATCGCCAGCGAACCCTCCGCCGTGAGGTGCCGCGCGGCATCCACGAAGCACCTCGGCATGATCTCATCGCGCTGGGCCGAGGCGATCCAGCCTGGCGTGCCCGCGTCGATCTGGCCCACGGTCGCGAGGTCCTCCCCTCTCAACAGCGCCGGTCCCAGGGCGAGGGCCAGCATGGCTGAACGGAAATGCGGCATGGGCTTCTGGCGTGGAACCAAGCGCTGTTTGCCCCGGGGTGCAACACCCGCTCCCACTGAATCGAGCCTGGTAGAGGCCCGCGTCGCACGCCCCGGCCGCAGGAACGCGAGGGTCGCGCTCATGTCGGGGTCGAATTCGCGCGGGCCGTCAGCCGTGGGTCAGGCTCGTGCGGATGGTCTGGGCGTACGGCACGCCGAAGGTGGGGTGTACGGTGAGTTCCAGCGTCACCCCCGCCAGCATGGGGTAGTGCGCCAGCACGTCCTGGCAGAGGCGCTTGTTGAAGACCTCCCAATAATCGTTCTTCGCGGGGTAGCCGGTCATCCAGGTCTCGAGCTGGTGGTAGATCACCTCGAAGTCCGGGTAATCCTTGGGCGAGAGGCCCGGGGCGTAGTCGAGGTGGACGGCGAGGTCGACCACCTGCGGGCCCTGCTGCTGGACGGGGAATTTCTCGATCACGAAGCTGATCGACTCCCGGGCGACCGGCTCGGCGGCGCGGCCGGCGCTCGCGCAGAGACCCAGCAGGATAAGGACGGCGACCCTGACGGCGGAAAGGCGGCTCATGGCATCCCCGAAGCCGGAAACGTGCCAGCGCCCCTCGCGGCCCCTTGACTCGCCGTCAGGGCTGCGCTCACTCGTGGGTCATGCGCGCCCTTGGACCGTGCCTGTCCGGCTTCCTGGCCCTGGCAAACCTGGGGCGGGCGGGCGGCGAGCCCTCCCAGGCCCCGGCGCCCGACCCCGAAATCGCCCGGATCGTGTCCGACATCTCCGCGGAGAGGATCCAGCGCTCCGTCTATGTGCTGGCGAGCTTCAAGACGCGCCACACGCTCTCGGACCCGCTTCCGAGCGGCGACGGCATCGGCGGCGCCCTCACCTGGGTGCGTGCGGAGTTCGGACGGGCCTCGGCCGAGTCCGGCGGCCGCCTCAGGGTGGACCTGGACACGTTCGAGCAGCCTGCTTCGCCCCCGCGCATCCCCCAGCCGCTCTCGATCTCCAACGTCGTGGCGACCCTGCCGGGCACGGGGGCGGAGGCCTCGGGCCGGACCCTCGTGATCAGCGGCCACTACGACTCGCGGGCCACCAACCCCCTGGACTCGACCGGCGCGGCGCCGGGCGCCGACGATGATGCCTCGGGCGTGGCGGCCGTGCTCGAGCTCGCCCGAGTCATGTCCCATTACAAGTTCAGCGCGAACCTGGTCTTCCTGGCGGTTGCGGGCGAGGAACAGGCTCTGAACGGGTCGACCCACTGGGCCCGCCAAGCCCGGGCGCGCGGCGTGGACATCGAGGCCATGCTGGACAACGACATCATCGGCAGCAGCCGCTCGGAGTCCGGACACGTAGACCGCGGGACGGTCAGGCTGTTCGCGGAGGGCGTGCGCCCGGTGCCGAACCCGAGCGACGAGCAGATCGCGCTCCTGAAGGCGGGCGGGGAGAACGACACGCCGCCGCGCGAGCTCGCCCGCGCGGTGCGCGAGATCGCGGCCGCCTACGTGCCCTCGCTCAAGGTGCGCGTCATCTACCGGGCGGACCGGTACCTGCGCGGAGGCGACCACCTTCCCTTCCTGGAGGAGGGCTATCCCGCCGTGCGCTTCACCGAGCCCGCCGAGGACTTCCGGCGCCAGCACCAGGACCTGCGCGAGGAGAAGGGCGTCGTCTACGGCGACACGCCCGACCACGTCGACTTCGCCTACGTGGCCGACGTCGCGCGCGTGAACGGCGCCGCGCTCGCCGTGCTTGCCAGGGCTCCCGCGCCGCCCCGCGGCGTCCAGGTGGAGGCCGCCCGGCTCGAGAACGACACCACGCTGCGCTGGAACCCGAGCCCCGAGCCCGACCTCGGCGGATACCGGATCGTGTGGCGCGAGACCACGTCGCCCTTCTGGGAGCACGCGCTCGATGTCGCCCCGGGCGTCACCCGCACCACCGTGGAGGGTGTGTCGAAGGACAACGTGGTCTTCGGCGTCGAGGCCTTCGACACCGCGGGCCATGCGAGCCCGGCGGTCTTCCCGTCGGCCAGGCGCACGCTGTAGCGCCCGCCTGGCTAGAGATTCTTGGCGAGGAAGGCCTCGACCCGCGAGTAGAAGGCGATGGCGTCGGCCGGGTGGCGGAAACCGTGGCCCTCGTCCTTGGCGATCATGAACTCGTAGGGCTTGTGGTACTTGTCGAGGGCCGCCTTGAGCTCCTTCCACTGGAAGATCTCAACGCGCTTGTCGTTCTCGCCGTAGGCGCACAGCAGGGGCACGCGGATGTTCTCGACGTAGTTGACCGGCGAATGGTCGTGCAGGTACGCGGGGTCGTTGCCGATCTGGAGCTTGTAGAAGGAGCTGATGCCGTCCCCGGCGGTCCCGTACTTCACCCGGATCAGCTCCTTGATGTCCGAGACGCCCACGTAGTCGACGCCGCACTTGTACAGCTCGGGCGTGTAGGTGAGTCCGGCCAGCGTCGCGTAGCCGCCATAGCTCGCACCCGAGATGGCCACGCGCGCAGGGTCGGCGTAGCCCTTGGCGATCGCCCATTTGACGCCGTCCGTGAGGTCGTCCTGCATCTTCCCGCCCCACTCGCGGTATCCGGCCCTCAGGAAGTTGATGCCGTAGCCGCCGGATCCGCGGTAGTTGATCTGAATCACCGCATAGCCCCGGTTCGCCATGAACTGCACCTCGGGATCGAAGCCCCAGTCGTCGCGGATGCCGAAGGGGCCGCCGTGCGGGTGCACGATCAGCGGCACGGGGTGACCGGGCGCATAGCTGAGCGGCAGCGTCAGGTAGCCATGGATCTCGAGGCCGTCGCGGGCGGTGAATTTGATCGGAATCATCGGGGCCATGGTCTTCGGGTCGATCTTAGAGCCCGCCCCCGTGACGAGCCCCAGGGTCCCCTTCGCCGTGTCGAGCAGGTAGTAGGCCCCCAGGTCGCGGTCGGAGTACGTGCGCAGGAGCACTTTCGTCTCGTCGTCGGAAATGCTCGCGACGGCCACGGAGAGGTCCGGGAACGTGTGCTCCATCTTCCTCTGGATGTCGGCGTACTTGGGCTCGAGCCAGTGCACGTGCTGCTTGTCGTCGTTGTAGCCGAGTCCGATCAGGCGCCTTTGGTCAGGAGAGAATATCAGGTTGTCGATCTCCCCGGCCTCCGGCGCGAAGATCACCGGCCCGAGCGTCCCGGTATCCGGGTTATAGACGCGAAGCTCGCCGCGATCGTGGGTGGTCCGGTCCAGGATGTAGATGCCCGCGTTGTCGGGCGTGTAGCCCATGACCTCCCACGTCTCGTAGTCCGAGGAGCCCGTGTGGATCGGCCGCCAGATGTCGCCGTTCTCCTTGCGATAGATGATCTCCGAGGTGTCCCCCTTGTACCGGGAGGCGGTGCGCACCACCCCGGCATGGTCCACCAGCAGGTTGTCCAGGCTCACGAACGGCTCGGGGTCGGTGGCGTTGCACACGAACGTGCGGTCTCCGTGGACGACGTCGATCTTCATGAGGATGGGATCGCCGGAGCCACCGCTGCCCCCGTCCGTCGAATCGGTGTGGATCGTGTAGCCCTCGGCCAGGATGTGGCGCGGGTCGAGCTTGAGGAGGTCCACGAACCTGCCCGAGAGGATCGAGAAATCCTCGGTGTTCTTTGCGGGCGGCATCAGGCTGAACAGGCGCGTGCCCTCGGGATTCGTGACGCCCAGGAGGGGCGCCCCCTCGACGCCGCCGATCATCGCCGAGAAGATGATGTGGTCGTTGCCCTTCCAGTAGGCCCACTCGAGGCTGTCCCCCTCCGGGTGGAACGGAAGCGTCACCTTGCGCGTCGTCAGGTCCAGGAGGGCCAGGCTGTATTCGTCGCCCTTGGGGGCGAGGAACAGGACCTTCGTCCCGTCGGGGGAAAGACGCGCGCCGTGGAGGTAGTGCGACCCGAAGAAGGTCTCGATCGGAAGGACGGGCGCGGCGGCCCGCGCGCAGGCGGCGGTCGCCAGGGCGAGTGCGAGAAGGAGGGTGCGATGCATGCGCGAAAGGTGCAGGGCTGCCCGGCATCGGGCAAGCCTCGGCGTGCCGGGTGGCCGTTGCGTCTGGATGGCCGGTCGAATCCCCGGAAAAACGGCGGGCGCCGCGGCTCGCCCGGGGTATGCGTTTGACCCAGGGACGGGTCCCGGCCAGAACCCCTCTGCCAACGGATTCCCGATTGAACGACGACACACAGCTCGACTGGTTTGGTCAGCTGGCGCCGGCCCCCGGCGTCCACAAGTCCCCGCCCGCACCCGCCGCAGCCGCCCCGGGCGGGGTGGTCTTCAGGCGCAGCGAGCGGGCGCGCTCCTACCGGCTCTCGCTCGGCCGCGACGGGGTGGCGGTGGCGACCGTGCCCGCGCGGGGTTCCCTGCGCGAGGCGGAGCGCTTCGTCGAGAGGAACCGGGACTGGCTCGAGAGGGCCCGCGAGCGGCACCGCCGCAGGCCCCGCGTGGCCGAGGTCTGGACGCTGGGCACCCGGCTGCTCTGGCGGGGGGAGTTTGCCGAGATCCGCAGGGCGACGGATGGCGAGCGGCCCTCGGTCTGCCTGGGGGCCGATGTGTTCCGGGTGCCCCGCCTGGAGGGGGACCTTCGCCCCGTGCTCGAGGCCCGGTTCCTGCGGCAGGCAAAGATCGAGCTTCCGGCCCGCACGTGGGAGCTCGCCGCGCACGCCCGGATGAACGTGACCCAGGTGAGCGTTCGCGACCAGCGCTCGCGCTGGGGCTCCTGCACGGCGGCCGGCGTCATCTCGCTCAACTGGAGGCTCATCCTCACGCCGGAGTCGGTGCGCGACTACATCATCCAGCACGAGCTCATGCACCTGCGCGAGATGAACCACTCCGCGCGCTTCTGGGCGTGCGTCGAGGAGGTGTGCCCCGGCTGGAGGGAGGCCGAGGCATGGATCAAGCGCAACGGCGGCTACGCGGGGCTCTAGCGGAACGATTCGGCCGGAGGGGTGTCGGAACCGGGACCGCCGCATGCCCAAGAAAGCCGAACGACCCGCCGGGTCCGGGCGCCCCCAGGCGCCCAAGCCGGAACCCGCCCACGGAAAGGGGAGCCTGGGCCGGACGCTCGCGCGAACGACGCTCTTCGCGGCCGGCATGGCCGCGGCGAGGATCGGGGCCCCCGAGACGGAGCCGGGACCCCGGATGTTCGACCCCACGCTGCTCGACCGCCTCGAGGCGCCGATCACCCGCTACCACGAGTAGGCTCGCTCAGTGGAAGAAGTCCACGAGCTCCACCTCGAACACGAGCGTGGCGCGGGGGGGGATCGAGGGCGGCTGGCCCTGCGTGCCGTAGCCGAGCCAGTAGGGGATGATGAGCGTGCGCTTGCCGCCCTTCTTCATCGTCATCAGGCCCTCGTCCCAGCCCTTGATCACCTTGCCGACGCCGATCTTGAACGACAGGGGCTTGCCCCGGACGTACGAGCTGTCGAAGGGGGTCCCGTCGAGCAGGCGCCCGTCGTACTGCGCGACCACGGTGTCGCCGAGCCTGGGCGTGGCGGTGCCCGTGCCCGGCGCCCGGTTGACGAACAGGAGCCCGTCCGGCTCCGAGTAGGCCGTGGGGTAGCGCTTGCGGATCTCGGCGGCGTCGGCCCCCGAGAGCTGCGGGGTGGTCTCGTCCATCGAGGCGCGCATCGCCGCCGTGATCGGCTCGCCCGGGTGCTTGCTCAGGAAGATCCCCGAGCGGACGACCAGGGCTAGGGTGAGGAGGGCGGCGCCGAGGAGAAGGAGGTAGACGAAGGAGCGCATGGCCGTAGCGTGCACCAAAATCACCGCCCCCGGGATGGCAACCATCGATTTGCGAAAAGGCGCGATTGCCTTCCCTTGCGTTCTGCCCTTCACAAGCCGCATGCCCGACGCACCGCCCAGCTCCCAGGGGAAGTCCCCGCCCGCCGTGGAGGTGAGCGCGCTCGTCAAGGACTACGGCAGGGTCCAGGCGTTGCGCGGGGTCGACCTCGTGGTCGGCCGCGGCGAGATGTTCGCGCTCCTAGGCCCCAACGGGGCCGGCAAGACCACGCTCTTCTCGATCCTCGCCACCCTGCGCGCGCCGACCTCCGGCACGGCCCGCGTGATGGGCCGGGACGTCCTCGCCGAGCGCGATGCCATCCGCAGGGAGATGGGCATCGTCTTCCAGGAGCCCGCGCTCGAGCAGCGGATGAGCGGCCGCGACAACCTGGTGCTGATGGGGCTGCTCTACGGCCTCTCGCTCGCGGCCGCGCGCAAGCGCGCCCTCGAGATTCTGGCGCAGCTGGGCATCCCGGAGGCTGCGGACCGCCTCGCCCGCCAGCTCTCGGGGGGCCAGCGCAGGAAGCTCGAGCTGGGCCGGGCGCTCGTGACCGACCCGCACATCCTGTTCCTGGACGAGGCGACGCTCGGGCTCGATGTCGACGCCCGCAGGATGTTCTGGGGCCAGGTGCGCGAGCTCGCCCGCGCGGGGCGCACGGTCTTCTTCACCACCCACTACCTCGAGGAGGCCGAGGTCGCCGACCGCATCGCGCTCATCGACTCCGGCCGAATCGTCGCCCTGGGCACGCCCCGGGAACTCAAGTCGCGGCTCGGCGGGGGGATCATCCAGATGACCACCGAGGACGATGCGCGCGCGCGCGCGTGGCTTCTCGAGCGAGGCCTCGTGCCGGAGCCCGCGGGTGCCCGGGGCCTCACGCTGCTCCACGCGGACCCGGCCAGCGTGCTGCCGGACCTCCTGCGGAACCTGCCGGTGCGCGTCGAGCGCGTCGAGGTGCACGAGCCCAGCCTGGAGGACGTGTTCCTCAAGCTGACGGGCCGCGGGCTGGACGGGGAGGGGAAGTCATGATCCGCGGCATCACGGCCATCGTCCTCTTGGACCTCAAGCGGTTCTGGCTTGACCGCGCCCGCCTCGTGGCGGGCCTGATCCAGCCCCTGCTCTATCTCTTCGTGCTCGGGGCCGGCATCGGCGCCAGCTCGCGCATGGGGGGCAGCGACTACCGCCGCTTCATCTTCCCGGGCACCCTCGGGCTCTCGATGCTCTTCGCGGCGACCTTCGCGGCCATCACGATCGTCTTCGACCGGCAGATCGGCTTCTTCAAGGCGGTGCTGGTGGCCCCGGTGCCCCGGCCCGCGATCGCGGTCGGCAAGGTGGCCTCGGGCGCCATCCAGGCGCTCGCGCAGGGCCTGATCCTGCTGCCGTTTGCGCCGCTCGCCGGGGCCCCGATGGACCTCGTCCAGCTCTTGGCGATGATCGGGGCGATGTCAGCCGCCTCCTTCACGTTCTCGGCCATCGGGGTCGGCATCGCCTGCCGCTTCAGCTCGACGACCGTCTTCCCGGTCGTGAGCAACGCGGTGCTCCTGCCGATGTTCTTCCTCTCGGGGGGCCTCTATCCCCTGGACAACGCCCCGCGGTGGATGCAGGTCGCCGCCCATTTCGACCCGGTTGCCTACGCCGTGGACCTGATGCGGGGCGCCATCATGGGCCATTTCTTCTTCCCGGTGACCCTCTCCCTGGGCGCCCTGGCGCTGACGAGCGCAATCATGGTCGGGGCGGCCGTGCAGGTCTTCAACAAGGGCGAGGACGATTCGAGCCTGGGCGCAGCGAAGTTCAACTTCAGGCGGTAGTCCTGGCCGCGGCTACAAATGGTAGGTCACGGTCCTTGAACCGGCGACGCCGTTCACCGTGATCGTGGTCGCCTGGGTGAAGTACCTCGGGTAGGACTCCCCGGCCACCGTGCTCAGGAATTTTATGTAGGTCGTGGGACCGATCAGGTCGGTCAGGGTCACCGTCGAGACCCCGGTCTCGAGGAAATACTGGTCCGCAGCCGCGGAAAGCTGGCGGGCGTTGTTCAGGACGGCCTTGTCCTGGGAGTTGTTGGCCACGCGCTGGAAGGCCGGAATGGCCATGGTGGCCAGGATGCCGATGATCACGACGACGATCATGATCTCGACCAAGGTGAACGCGCGCGGGCGGTTGCTGAAGGAGGACTGCATGTGGGATCCAGCCGGAGGCCTGTAAAAAAAGTGTCACCCTCGGTAACAAGCGGGCGCCCAGATGCAATCTTCATGCAAGAGGGTCGTAATCCTACGTAGATCTCCCCGCCAGGGGACCATGACGGGTCGGGCGACAGACACCGACCTTTAGCCTGCGGCACGGGCGGGTGCCCTCGTGGTACAACCTATTTCGGCAGAACGACGTGCGAGATCAATTCATCGAGCACGGCGTCGGTGGCAACCTTGGTCTTCGCGCCCGGTGCCTGGAGCGCCTGCGCGTTGACCTGTTGGCTTTGTGCCAGGTAGCGAGCCTGCCGGACGCGGGCGGCCGCTAGCAGGTCCGGAATCTTGCCGGCGAGCCAGATGGGTCCCGATCGTCCCACATGCACGGTCCACGCATCCCTGTCCTGGAAATAGAGGGCAAGGACCCCGTTCTCGGCGAGCCCGAGCGCGTCGGCGAGGCCGGCGGCAAAGGCGTCAGGATCGGCGCCTGCCGGGCCGGGCGTGAAACGGGTGAAGATCCGGGCGTAGATCCTTTGCCCGGTCGAGCGCTGGACGTTCGCGAGCTTGTAGGTGAAGGCCTGCGCGCGCGGCGGGTCCATGGGCAGGATCCTGTCCGGGTCGTCGAAATGCGCCTTGGGTCCGGGCTCCTTCTCCGCCGCATAGGCCCGTGCGTGCGCCCGCAGCGCCGCAAAGGCGGCGTCATCCGCCGCGAACGCCTGCGCGGCCGCCCCGACCCTGAGGATGTGCACCCTCATGGCGTCGCCCTGCGCGACCTGGGGCAGCACGTGCACCCCCCGCACGGTGCGTCCGAAGACCGTGTGGAGGTAATCCAGGCGGCCCACCGGTGACAGGGTCAGGAAGAACTGGGAACCGTTGGTGTCGGGCCCCTCGTTCGCCATGGAGAGCGCACCCACCTGGTCGTTCGTTAGGCCGGGGGCAAACTCGTCGGGGAACATGTAGCCGGGCCCGCCCTCCCCGGTCCCCAGCGGGTCCCCTCCCTGGATCACGAAGTGGGGCACGACCCGGTGGAACGTGAGCCCGTCGAAGAACGGCTTGCGCGGTGCCGGCCCGAGCGTGCCCTCGGCGAGGCCGACAAAGCTGGCCACCGTGAGGGGGGCTCGCGTGTAGTCCAGCTCGCAGGTGATGACACCCCGGGGCGTCGTGATCTCCGCGTACAGCCCGTCGGGAAGCGCGGGCGCCTCGGCCAGGGCGCGGAGCGGGCCGAGCAGCGCAACCGCGGCGACACTCAGCCTATGAAGGAGCAGATGTATTGGCAAAGCCCGTGTTCGACCTCGATCCCGAAGCCGCTCTTGCCCGGCACGGTGAAGTGCTCTCCGGCCGTGTAGGTGACCGCCTCGGTCCCGCCGTCAAGGGTGACGCGGCAGGTGCCGTCCACGATCTCCATCAGCTCGGGGGCCTCGGTGCCGAAATGAAACGACCCCGGGCGAATGAGCCCGAGCGTCTTGCGCACGCCCCCGGGCAGGAGGACCGTGTGGCTGACGACGTTTCCGGCGAAGTAGATGTTCGCCTTGGTGACGACGGACACGCCGTCGAACTGGGAGGGCACGGTGCTCATCGGGGCTCCGGCCTCAGGGAATCGTGAGGGTGCTTCCGACCACCAGGCTCTTCTCGTCCTTCAGCACGGCTTGGTTCGCCTTGAGGATGTCCTCCCAGCGGGCGGAGGTGCCGTAGAACTTGCGCGCGATCTTCGTGAGCGTGTCGCCCTCGGCGACCACGTACGTCTTGGCGGCGGGCGTCGGCGTGGGGGTCGGGCTCGGCGCAGCCATCGCGGCGAGCGCGCCCGGCGACGGGGCCTGGTCGGGCCTCGTGGGCACGGCCTTGGAGCCCGGGGCCGCCCCCTGGAGGGCCAGGCGCGTGCGGAACTCGGAATTCTCCAGGGCGAGGCGGTTCACCTCGTCCTGCGCCTGCCTGACCTCGCTCCTCAGGGGCTCGATCTGAGAGGTGGCCGCGGCCTGCACCTGGAGGGTCGCGATCGAGGCCTTGGCCGCCTCAAGCTGCTGCGTGAGCGAGGCATTGTCGGCCGTGAGCTTCTCGATCGCCGCCTTCTGCTGGGCGTTCTCGTCCGACACAACGGTGAAGCTGCGCAGCGCGGTCGCGAGCTTGTCCTGCACGTCCGCCAGCTGGCCGGCGGAGTCCGCTGCCGGGGCCGGGGCCTGGGCCTTCGCGGCCTGCGCCGCGGCCAGATCCGCCTTCAGCTTGTCGGCCTCTTTCCATGCGGCCGCCAGCTCGTCGGTGAGCTGCTTGTTGTCCGCCCGCAGCGAAGCGCTGTCGGGGGCGGTCGGGGCGGGGGCCGGCTCTTCGGCCGAGCGGAGGGTGCCGGCCAGGGCGAGGGCGAGCGGCAGGACGCCGAGTCGGAGGGATCGGTTCATGGTCTCGTGGTGTCCCCGACTCTGAAACGGCTTTGGAGGGGGACACAACCCCGCAGTTGCTAGGGAGCCGCCGCAGGGAGAGCGGCGTTGCGGGCGACCCACGCTCGCTCCCAGGCGAAGAAATCGGGGGGCGGCGCCCCCTTCTGGTCCCAGGCACGCTCCGCCGAGCCCAGGTAGGCCTTCCAGCGGCCGAGGTCGTAGGAGGACATGAGCCCGGCCCACGACTTGTAGGCGTAGTCGTGGAGGCTGTCGTCGCCCCGGTCGTTCCCGCCCCAGTAGGTGACCAGCGTCAGCAGGTTGCGCACGCAGTCGTCCTTTTCCCTCGCCGTGACCCCGTAGCGGCGTGCCTGGATCACGTGGGTGCTCAGCCGGTAGAAGGGGTAGTCGTCGAGGAGACCGTCGGTCTGGCGGCCGAGCTCGAGCAGCGAGTCGCCGGCCCTGCGGAAGGCGGCCCGGTCCCCGGACCTGAGGGCCCGGTCGACCTCCCGGGCGGCGCCAAGCGCCCGGTTGGAGGCCGCCTGCAGGCGGAGCGCCGTCAGGTCCAGCCGGTACGTCTCGCTGCCCGAGAACCGAGCCGAGGCCCGCTCAAACAGGGCGACCGCGCGCTCGAACTCCTTCGGATCGTAGCCGATGTCGAGCGTGCCCCAGGCCCAGCTCGACACCGGGGAGGAGGGCCGCGCGCACAGCGAATCCTCGGCCCCGTTGCCGGCCGCGAGCGTGTAGGCGGTGCGCACCAGGACCGCCCACGCCTGGGCGATGTCGGGATCCGCACGGCCGTATCGATATTCCTGGTACCCTTCGACCCACTTCGCCGCGTCCACGTGGTCGGTGTGCCAGCCGAGCTCCAGAACCAGGTCGTAGGCGACCGGGTTGTTGGCGATGCCCTCGGGCATGATCCCGACGCCCCGCATGTTCCCGCCGAACTCGCTCGTCCGGGCCCGGTAGGCCTCGTCCGCGTAGCGCTGGAGGGCGCCGAAGACCCCGGGGCGCTCCCCGAAGTTGTTGATGCAGCACCATAGGAACGGCGTGCCCTCGTAGCCGCGGCGCAGCTCCCAGTTGTGCGTCGCCTCGCCCATCAGCTCCTGCACGAGCACGTGCGAGCGGTCTACCGCGCTGATCAGCTCGGCCTTCGGGTTGTCGATCCAGCCCTGCAGCACCCACGTCGAGGCCGGGAACGCCGCCTGCATCGCCCTCTGGATCGAGGCGCCCGCCCTCGCCAGGTCGACGCCCCCGGTCTTGCCGCCCTCGTGGAACGGGTCCCCGGAGAAGAAGTGCAGGTCGGGCCCGTAGAGGGCCTTCATCTCGGCGTAGTAGAGGCCTGCCACGCGGCCGAACTCCGGGTCCGTCGGGTCGAGGATCGACGGGCGGTGGTAGCAGGACCACTGTCCCTGGTCGATCACGTGGGCCCGGAGCCTCCCCGCGAGGTTCGCGGGGACCATGCCGTAGAAGCCGGGCAGCACGGGCTCGATCCCGAGGTCGTGCATGCGGTGGAGCATCCGGCGCTGCAGGTCCGCGCGCCGGTCGACCATCTCGGGGCTCATCGGCCCGCCCGCGCCCTCCAGGTTTCCCATGAGCCACCAGGCCGTGTAGGCGGGCCCGGGGATGAACGCGGAGATCTCCGGCTCGGAGCACCCGAGGCGGCGCAGCGTGCGCTGCCATACCGCCTCCTCTCCGTTGGCCACCAGCATCAGGTTCACGCCGCTCAGCGCCATCCAGTCGAGCTCGTGCTGCCAGTCCTCCCACGAGTAGAAGCTCATGGTGTAGTTGAACGTGCAGTAGTTGAGGGCGTATCGGTACCGCGCCGAGGCCTCGAAGCGCACGGTGCCCGCGAGCCCGGGAAGGCTCTCCACGGGGCCGAGGTTGTCGCCCACGTGCGAGATCGAGCGGTGGCAGCTGTACTTTAGGTACCAGCCGAGGCCCATGGCGGCGGCGCTTGCGTCGGTGGCCCGCACCTCCAGGCGCCCGCCCGCCGCCCGCAGCTCAAAGGCGCCCGCGGCCGGCCCGTCCATCCGCGAGAACGCCACCTTGCGGGCGATCCACGGCACCCGGCGGGCCGCGAGCGACTCGACGCCGGGAAAGTCGCCGGCCGCCAGCCGGGGCGCGAGCGCCGCGGCCAGCAGGAGGATCCGGGCGGTCGCGCGCGGGAGGCTCATGCGGAGGGCGAGGCCCAGTGCCGCGCGGCGCTGATGGCGCGCGACCAGCCTGCGCGCAGGCCCGCGGGGGCCGAGCGGCTGAGCTTGGGCCTGAAGACGCGGTCCCGCCCGGCAAGGCCCGAGACCTCGTCCAGGCTCCTCCAGAGGCCCACGGCCAGCCCCGCGAGCGCCGCCGCCCCGAGGGCGGTCGTCTCGGTGACCCTCGGGCGCACCACGGCGGCGCGCACGAGCTCGCTCTGGAATTGCATGAGGGCGTTGTTCACGCAGGCGCCGCCGTCGACGCGGATCTCCCGGAGCCTGCGCCCCGAGTCGGCCTCCATCGCGCCGACGAGGTCGGCGGTCTGGAAGGCGATGCTCTCCAGGGCGGCGCGCGCCAGGTGGGCCGCGGTCGTGCCGCGCGTCACCCCTACGATCGCACCTCGGGCCGCGGGATCCCAGTACGGGGCCCCGAGCCCGGCGAAGGCCGGCACGATCGTGACGCCTCCGTTGTCCGGGACCCGCGCCGCCAGCGCCTCGACCTCGGACGAGCTCGAGATGAGGCCCAGGCCGTCGCGCAGCCACTGCACCACCGCGCCCCCGACGAACACGCTTCCCTCGAGCGCGTACTCGGTGCGCCCGCCGATGCGCCACGCGATGGTCGTCAGCAGCCTGTTGCGCGACGCGACGGGCACCTGGCCGGTGTTCATCAGCATGAAGCATCCGGTGCCGTAGGTGTTCTTGACCATGCCCGGCCTGAAGCAGCCCTGGCCGAAGAGCGCGGCCTGCTGGTCGCCCGCAATGCCGGAGACCGGGACCCCGCGCAGGGCGGGGATCGACTCGATCTCGCCGAAGACCCCGCTGCTTGCGCGCACCTCGGGGAGCACTTCCCTCGGCACCCGCAGCGCCCGGAGGAGTTCGGCGTCCCAGTCGCCCGTGCGCAGGCCCGCGAGCAGGGTGCGCGAGGCGTTCGAGGCGTCGGTGGCGTGCACGCGTCCGCCCGTCAGTTTCCACAGGAGCCAGGTGTCGACCGTCCCGAACGCGAGCTCGCCCCGCGCGGCCCGCGCGCGGGCGCCGGGGACGTGGTCGAGCAGCCACGCGAGCTTCGTGCCCGAGAAGTAGGGGTCCAGGACCAGGCCGGTGCGCCTGCGGAAGAGCGGGCCGAGGCCCCGCCTCTCGAGGGAGGCGCACGCGCCGGCCGTGCGCCGGTCCTGCCAGACAAGCGCGCGGTGGAGGGCGCGCCCCGTGCGACGGTCCCACAGCAC
>CAIXHE010000053.1 GCA_903919205.1 uncultured Opitutaceae bacterium
CCGGATCGGCGAGGCCGGCCCCCGCGGCTTCACCATGCGCGAGGTGGCGCGCAGGGCCGGCGTCTCGCACAACGCCCCCTACCGGCACTTCCGCAGCCGGGCCGACCTCGTGGACGCCGTCGCGACCCAGGGCTTCGGGGAGCTGACGCGCGCCATGGTGACCGCCGCCAAGGCCTGCGCCGAGCCCACCGGGAGGCTCCGCGCGTGCGGGCTCGCCTACGTGGGCTTCGCCCTGCGCCGACCGGAGCACTTCGCAGTCATGTTCGACACGCCCCCGAGCTTGGTGGAAAAAAGCGAGAGGAGCCAGGCCGGCCGGGCGGCCTTCGAGGTCCTCGTGAAGGCGGTCGAGGGTTGCCTGCCCGGGGGTGCCGGTGATCCGCTCGGCACCGCGCTCGTGGCGTGGTCGCTCGTGCACGGGATCGCCAACTTGGCGATCGCCGAGCGGCTGCCCCACCGGGGAAGGGCCCAGGTGCTGCGCTTTGCCGACACGGCGATCGGGGACATGCTTCGCCGCGGCCTGCCCGATGTGCGCTCCGTGGGGCACCCGGCCGTCGCTCCCGTGTGGCCTCCCTGCTGAGGGCCGCTCAGGAGGCTCCCGCGGGGGGCGGCAGCTTCTTCAGGGCGTCGGCCGCGGGCTGAAAGTTCGGCTCGGCCTCGAGGGCCTTTTGGTAGGCGGCCCGCGCCGAGGTGGGGTCGCCCTTGGCCTCGTAGATGTTCCCAAGGCGCCACTCGACGGGCCCGCGGCCGGGCAGCCCGTCGGGCGCCGCCTGCTCGAGGCAGCGTCTGAGGGCCTTCACCCCCTCGTCGAGGCGCTGGCCTGACAGGGCGGCGAGGCGCCCGCGCTGGTAGAGCAGGGCGTAGCTCGATTCGCCCCCCGGCACGCCGTCGATCGCCGCAAACGCCTCGTCGAACCTCTTCTCGTCGCCCTTAAGCTGGGAAAACGAAACCGCGCCCATGACCGGGTCCAGCTTGCGCAGCTCGGCCGCCTGCGCGTAGGCCCGCTCCGATCCGCCGCCCACGAAGCCGGGTGCCTCGCGGCAGAACCCCAGGTAGCTCAGGCGGAACGCCACGCTGGAGGGCTCGAGCTCGACCGCCCGCTGGTAGGCCGCCGCGCATTTGCGCGCGAGGCCCATCTTGCCGAACACCCCCGACTTGAGCGCGGACAGGCCGTAGGCGTCCCCGAGCAGGTTCTGGATGCGGCCCTCCTTCGGGGCCAGCGCGGCCGCGTGCTCCAGGCGAGCGACGGCCCTCGCCGGGTCGTCGAGGGCAAGCGCGCAGGCCGCGTCGTAGTAGTTGGCATCGACGTCATCCGGTGAGGCCTTGAGCACGGGCTCGAGCGCCGCCTCTGCCTCCTTGAAGTGCTGGCTGCTGAAGAGCGCCGCGGCCCTGGCCACGGCGGGGTCCATGGCCCGTGCGGGCAGGCAGGCGAGGCTGCAGCAGGCGGCAAGCAGCAGGGCGCGGGCGAGATGGGGCACGCGCGGGGAGACATGCCCGGGCCGCTCCAGGTTCCCACGGCCTGCGGCGCCCGCTCGCGGGTCTTGAGGTCCGGGGAGGCGCCCTCCAGCCTCGAGTCCGTGCCCGAATTCTCCTCCAAGGACCCGCTCCACGGCGTCACCCTCGAACGCCTGCTGGTCGAGCTCGTCGATCGGATGGGTTGGCGCGAGCTCGGCCGACAGGTGCCCGTGCGCTGCTTCCTCTTCGACCCGAGCATCAAGTCGAGCCTCGTCTTCCTGCGCAGGACGCCCTGGGCGCGGGCGAAGGTGGAGCAGATCTACGTGTCGCTGGGACCGCGGCCGGGCGCCTAGGGGAAGCGCCGGGCGGTCGTCAGGCATCGACGCGGATCGGCAGCACGACAAAGGGAAGGCTGGCGAGGAAGAACCTGCGCTGGAGCGTCGCCGTCGTGTGGTTGTGCAGCCAGCGGGTCACGTTGGTCTCGTTCGTGAAGAGCAGCTGGCCCGCGAAGAAGACGTGGTTGGGGAACTGGTTGGCCGCCTCGCGCGCGAGCTTCATCACCTCCCCGGTGACGTCGTATCCGATCGACGTGAACGCCCTGGACCCGTAGCCCCTCGCAGTCGCGAAGTGCACGTAGCGCTGCGCCTCCTCCTCCGTGTGCGCCTTCAGGGCCTCGATGTCCGCGGCGCCCTTGAAGTTGCCGGCGTCCACCGAGCCCACCTGGATGAACACGAAGTTCTTGAAGGTGTTGCCGAACATCCGGGGCACGTTGAGCACCGTGTGCAGGCCGAGGCCGTTGTAGCCGTTGACCAGGATGATGGCCGTGCGGGCCCTGGGCTCGGCCTCGTGGGGGGGCCTCGCCGTCGCGGTGCCGGTCTCGATCTCGGCCGCCTGCACGATCGAGTCGAGCCGCTTGAGCTGCTCGCCGACGCCGTTGTAGTGCCGCTTGATCCCGAACGCCGCCACGACGAAGATGCCCGTCACCAGGAGGGTCACCCAGCCCCCCTCGTTGAACTTCTCGATGGTCATCGACACCAGGATCGAGAACGTGAGCGCGAGGCCGAAGCCGTTGATGCCGAGCTTGTGCACCCAGCCCGAGTCCTCCCTCCGCACCTGCCACCAGTGCCGAACCATGCCGGCCTGCGAGAGGGAGAAGGTGATGAACACGTTGATCGAGTAGAGGATCACGAGCAGGTCCACCGACCCCCGTGTCACGGCCATCATCACGAACGCCGAGAAACCCATCATCACGACGCCGTTCATCGTGACCAGGCGCTCGCTCAGGTGGGCGAAGCGGGTCGGGAACCACCGGTCGAGCGCCATGTTGGCAAGCACGCGCGGGCCGTCCAGGAAGCCCGTCTGGGCGGCAATGATGAGGAGCGCCGCCTCCGAAAACAGGGTGATGACGACGAAGATCGTACCGCCGTGGCCCCAGCCCGAGGTCATCTGCTCGAAGAGAACCGCGTTCAGGGTCTTGTCCGGGTTGATCCTCACGCCGTAGAGCTGGTAGGCGATCAGCAGGCCGGCGACCGTGATCGCGAGCGAGAGGCCCATGTAGAGCATCGTGCGCCGCCCCGTCTGGACCCGCGGCTCGCGCAGGATCGGCAGGCCGTTGCTTACGGCCTCAATGCCCGTGTACGTGCCTGCCCCAAGGCTGTAGGAGCGCAGCAGGAGGGCCATGAGGCCGAATACCCCCACGCTTCCGCTAAGGGAATGGACTTGGTGCACCGTGGCCGAGCCCAACGCGACCAGGCCCGAGGAATGGGTGGCCATCGCGTACACGATGCAGAAGGCGTGCGTGAGCACGAAGACGCCGAAGATCGGAACCCAGATGAGCACCGACTCCTTCACGCCGCGCAGATTGATGAGGGACAGGCCCACCACGCAGGCCAGCTCGAAGCCCAGCTTGGCGGTGATTCCCATCGCGAGCATGTACTGCTCCACGTGCGGCGGAAAGAGGCTGAAGAGGGCGTCGGCCCCGCTGGCCACGGAAATCGTGACCGTGAGCACGTAGTCGATCAGGAGCGCGCAGCCAGATACGACCCC
>CAIXHE010000054.1 GCA_903919205.1 uncultured Opitutaceae bacterium
AGGAGAAGGTGGCCGTGATCGAGCTCGACCGGCACGACGACGACCTGAAGCCGGTGGCGCTCTACCGCGTCACCGAGGCGGGCCGCGAGCGGGTGGCCGAGCGCGCAGGCAAGGACTGGGGCCGGTTCCTGCGCTACCGCTACCTGCAGTTCGACTTCTCGGACGTGGTGCGGCCGGGCATGTACCAGGTCGGCTACGGAGATCGGCTCTCGAACGCCTTCCAGATCAGCGAGCACGTCTTCGAGCGCAACGTCTGGCAGCCGACGGTCGAATACTTCCTGCCGGTCCAGATGGGGCACATGAGGGTGAACGACAAGTACCGCGTGTGGCACGGCCTCGGGCATGTCGACGACGCCCTCATGGCCCCGGTGAACCACATCCACTTTGACGGCTACGAGCAGGGCCCGTCCACGCTCACGAAGTTCAAGCCCGGCGAGCACGTGCCCGGCCTCGACCACGGCGGGTGGTATGACGCGGGCGACCACGACTTCAGGATCGAGTCGCAGATCGACACGGTCCACGGCCTTGCGCTCGCCTACGAGAGGTTCCACCCGGTCCTCGACAACACCACGATCGACCAGGTCACGCAGACCGTGGAGATCCACCAGCCCGACGGAAAGCAGGACATCCAGCAGCAGATCGAGCACGGGGTCCTCACCGTAGTCGGCGGCTACAATTCCCTCGGACGCCTCTACCGGGGCATCCAGGACGCCTCGCTCCACCAGTACACCTTCCTCGGCGACGCCGGCGAGATGACCGACAACCAGGTGTTCCACGACACGGACGGTGCGGCGATGAAGGTGCTTGCGGCGGCCGCGCTCGCCGGCGACCAGTCCGAGCCCAAGATCGACCACCTTCCCCCGCTCGGCTCTAAGGGCTCGGCGGACGACCGCTGGGTCTTCACCGAGGAGAACCCCGCCCGCGAGCTGGACACGGCGGGGGGCCTTGCCGCTGCCTACCGTGCGCTCAAGGGGTTCAACGACCCGCTTGCCAACGACTGCCTGCGCATCGCAAAGGAGCTCTGGACTAACGCGAAGACCCCCGACTGGTCGCTCGAGCGCCTCGAGCCCGCGATCGAGCTCTACCAGACGACCGGCGAGAAGAAGTACGCGGACGTCATCATCGGGCTAGGCGACGCCGTGGCCGACCGCGTCGGCCGGTACGGCTGGCTCGGGGCGCGCTCCCTGGAGCTGATCAAGGATCCCGCGTACACGACCAAGATCCGGGCCGCCCTCAAGACCTACCGGGCCGAGGTCGATGCGCTGGGCCTGAAGACGCCCTACGGCCTGCCCTACACGCCCAACATCTGGGGCGCGGGCTGGGAGATCCAGAGGTTTGGCGTCGAACAGTATTTCCTGCACGCCGGGGCCCCCGACATCTTCCCGACCAAGTACATGCTCGATGCCGTGAACTTCATACTGGGCGTGCACCCCGGTCCGAACACCGCCTCGTTCGTGTCCGGCGTGGGAGCCAAGTCGGTGATCCCCGCCTACGGTATGAACCGAGCCGACTGGTCCTACATTCCCGGCGGCATCGCCTCGGGCACCGCCCTCATACGTCCCGACTTCCCTGAGCTTCTGGAATGGCCTTTCCTCTGGCAGCAGGGAGAATACTGCATGGGCTACCCAACCTCCGACTACGTCTTCCTGATCCTGGCGGCCGACCACCTCCTCAAGGAGCAGCCATGAGCCTTCTCAAACCCGCCGAGGTTGCGCGCCGGTTGAAAACGCTCCCAGGGTGGTCCCGCAAGGGCCGATCCATACGGAGGACCTTCGAGTTCGAGGGCTTCCCGGCGGCGATCACCTTCGTGAACCGGGTGGCCCGGGCGGCCGAGAGGGCCGACCACCACCCCGACATCGACGTGCGCTGGAACAAGGTGACCCTGGTGCTCTCGACCCACTCGAAGGGCGGCCTCACGGACCTGGACTTCGCGATGGCGGGCTCGTGCAGCCGGATACTCTCAGGCCTCAAGGTGCGCTGAGGCTGGCTTAGCCGCCCGGGACCCAGGCGAGGCCGTCGTCGCTGGCCCCGACGGCTATGGGAGCCGCGAGGGCCCAAGACTGGAGGTCGATCACCGCCACTTGGCGGCTCTTGTCGCAGGACACATAGGCCAGGCGACCGTCGGGCCTCACCAGGATCTCCTGGGGCGCCGCGGGCACGTCTATCGAGCGGACGACCCTCATCGCAGCCAGGTCGACCACCGCGACGCGGTTGATCCCGGGGAGGGTCACGAGGAGCCAGCGCCCGTCGGGCGTGGGGGTGATTCCGAAACCCACGGCGGGCAGCGGGATCGAGGCCGACACCGCGTTGGACGCGGTGTCGATGGCAACCAGCCGCAGCTTGGTCTGGTCCGCGGTGAAGGCCGTGCGGTCGTCAGCGGAGAGCGCGATGCGCTGCACGACCGTGGCCACGGGTATGACCGCCAGCAACCGGCGGCCGGGAAGGTCGAGGACCGACACGGAGCCGGACTTGACGTTAGCCGTGTAGCCGCGGCGGCCGTCGCGCGTGATCGCCAGCATGTGGGACTGGATGCCGCCCGTCGGAATGGAGCCCACGATCCTGAGGGACGCCGGGTCGATCACGCTCACGGTGCCGTCGAGCTCGGTGGTCACGTAGAGCATGCCGTCGGCCCGGTTGAACACCGGGCGGTGGGGACGGACCCCGTGACCGAAGTCGATCGTGCCCGACACGCGACGACTCGCGAGGTCGATCACGCGGACCAGCCGGCCGTCGGTGCCCTCCATGCCGACGCCCACGTTGCCATAGATCGGCACGAACGCCGTCCGGCCGTCGGGCGACACGGCGACCTCGTGCCCGGTGACCGCGTCCTCGGGAATGGCCGCCACCTGGCGTCCCAACGACGCATCGACGACGGAGAGCGAGTGGTCGCCCTTGTTCACCACCAGAAGCAGGCCGGGCTTGGGCTCAGCCGCGGCGGCCGCCAAACAGAAATCGAAGCTGGCGCCCAAGAGGGCGACCCGGAGCCAGGGGATGCGAGGGGTCATGGGGGGCGGGGATCCCACAAGGGTGAAAGGCGTCACTTCGAAGTCAAACGCTCGCGGCAGGCGCCCTACTCCGCCGCCCTTTCCGCGGCGGTGGCCGGGCTCAGCTTGAGCGCGTGGCCCCTCACGCGAATGCCCGTCAGCTTCTTGATTACAAGGTCCGCGTGCTCCGAGGCCACGTCGACCAGGGCGTGCCGCTGGTGGATGTCTATGGCTCCGACGACACTCGCGGGCAGCCGGGTGACGCCTGTGATCTTGCCCACGATCTCGGCCGTGGTGACCAGGTGCTTGCGCCCCGTGTTGAAGAAGACGGTCGTCATGCCCGCCTCCTTGCCGGTGCGCACCGGCTGGGGCGCCCCCGTCTGCGGCTCATCGGCGGCGTCCTCCGGGTCCGGCTCCGGCTCGGCCGCGGCCGCCGGCCTCGGAGCCGACGCGGCAGCGGGCAGCACGGGCTTGGAGGGGGCGCCCCCCTTCAGCATCTGTATCAGCGCCGAGGAGATGTCGGTGCTGGCGTAGCCTTGGTCGAGGAGGCGGTCGATCATGCGGTCGTGCTTCTCGAACTGCCCCGAGTCGAGGACCCCCCTCAGGCGGTCCATGAACTGGCTCGCGCGTGCCTCGTCGACCTGGTCCAGCGACGGGACGCTCTCCCTGCGGATCTTCAGGCGCGCGAAACGCACCATGCTCTGCAATTTGTAGATCTCGCGCCCCGAGACGAACGTGTAGGCCCTCCCGGACTTTCCCGCCCGACCCGTGCGGCCGATGCGGTGCGTGTAGTCCTCGGCATCGTTCGGCAGGTCGAAGTTGAAGACGACCTCCAGGTCGTCGACATCGAGTCCGCGGGCCGCCACGTCGGTGGCGACCAGGAACTCGAACGAGCGCTTCCGGAACTTCTCCATCACGCGGTTGCGCTGCATCTGGCTCAGGTCGCCGTGAAGGCGGTCGGTGGCATATCCGCGGGAGTGGAGCTGCTCGTCCAGCTCGTCGACCATCACCTTGGTGCTGCAGAAGATGAGGCCGTAGCGAAAATCGTTCAGGTCGATGATGCGCGTCAGAACCTCGAGCTTGTAGCGCCGGTCCACCTCGAAATAGACCTGGTCGACCTGGGGGGCGTTCTGGGCGTGCGCCTCGATCTGGATCCAGGCCGGGTCGCGCGAGTAGCGACTGATCAGGTCCTGGATGGCCCGCGGCATCGTGGCGGAGAAGAAGAGCAGCTGGCGGCCCTCGGGCACCGCCGTAAGAATCTTCTCGATGTCGTCGCGGAAGCCCATGTCGAGCATCCGGTCGGCCTCGTCGAGGACGACCAAGCGCAGCGCGTCGAACTTGAGCGTGCCGCGCTCCATGTGGTCCATCACGCGGCCGGGCGTGCCGATCACGATCTGCACGCCGGACTCGAGCGCCCGGAACTGCCGGTCGTAGGACTGGCCGCCGTAGATCGGCACCACGTGCACGCCCTTCTTGAAGAGGAGCAGCTTGCCGGTCTCCTCGGCGACCTGGACGGCGAGCTCGCGGGTCGGGCAGAGGATCAGGCACTGCACCTTGTGCACGGAGGCCTTCACGCTCTCGATGGCCGGGATCGCGAAGGCGGCGGTCTTGCCGGAGCCGGTCGCCGAGAGGCCGACGACGTCCCGGCCCTTGAGGGCCTCGGGGATCACGGCCGTCTGGATGGGCGACGCCTCCTCGTAGCCGAGCTTGTCGACCGCCTTGAGGATTTCAGGGGACAGGCCAAGCTCGGCAAAGGGACGTTTTTCCATCCGCCAGGGTATGCCGATCGCCCCGCCAGTGGCAGTCTTATATTTCGACGGGCTGATTGGGGGGAGGGGACCCGCGAGGCAGGGCGTCCGTCGCGCCTAAGGCCCTGCAGCCCGCGAAGTTGTTGCACGAGGCAGCCCTCGTTTTGGTTTGACCGACCTCGGGGCCGCGGCGCAAGGCTTGGCACCCCCATGGACGCTGCACGCCTCCTCACCGGGCTCGCGCTCGGCTTTTCCATCGCGGCGCCCATCGGCCCGATCGGCGTCCTGTGCATCCAACGGACCCTGCGCGGGGGATGGGCGGTCGGCCTCGCCTCGGGCCTCGGGGCCGCAACGGCGGACGCGGCCTACGGGGCCGTGGCGGCCTTTGGGCTCACCACGCTTTCGGGGCTCCTCGTTCGCAACCAGACGTGGATCGGTTGGATCGGAGGGGCGTTCCTGGTTTGGCTTGGGATACGGGCCTTGACGGTCCCGGTGGCCGAGGCCGCCGGGACCCCAGACACGCGGCCTGCCGCAGCCTATGCCTCTACCCTCGCCCTGACCCTCGCCAACCCGGCCACGGTGCTGTCCTTCGCGGCGGCCTTCAGCGCGATGCACCTCGGCGCCCCGAGGGGATGGGCGTCGGCGGCCAGCCTGGTCGCCGGCGTCCTCGCGGGCTCGTCGCTATGGTGGGGGCTGCTGTGCGGGGGGGTGAGCCTCGCCCGCTCCCGGCTGGACGACCGGTGGATCCGGGCCCTGAACCGGGCCTCGGGCGCCCTCTTGATCGTATTCGGGCTGATTGCGGCCGCTTGGCCGCACCCCTGACCCGGAATGCCTTGTCTAGAGGTGGCGGTGTGCCGATCAATGGCCTAAGTTACCCTTTGAGACCATGATCCGCTACCCAAAGAGCCCGCACGGGCCCCCTCCATGACCTCCGACCTGCTGCGGGTGCTGGCGCTCGAGTCGAAGCCGTCGGAACACGAGCGGATCCGCGCGCATGCCGTGGCCACCGGCCTGCAGCTCCAGTTCGAGTGGGCCGAGACCCGGGCCCAGTTCGAGGCCGCCCTTGAGCGCGGCGGCTTCGACCTGATCGTGGCCGACCACCACACACCGGGCTATGACGGGATCGAGGCCCTCAGGGCCGCGCGCGCCCGGCGGCCCGCGGTGCCGTACGTCATCGTGTCCCGCTCCATCGGGGAGGACCGGGCCGCGGAGTGCCTCCACCTGGGGGCGAGCGACTTCGTGCACAAGGACCGCCTCGAGCGGCTGCCCTCGGCCCTGGCGAGGGCGCTCCGGTCGTCCGCCGACCCGGGCGGACGGGAGATCGAGCAGCTCTTCCGAGGCATGGCGGAGAACATCCGGGATGTGTTCTGGGTCGGGGGCGCCGACAGCGGGCGCGTCTCGTACGTGAGCCCCGCCTATGCGTCGCTCTGGGGCCGGCCCGCGGACACGCTGCTGGCGGGCCAGGCGCTCTGGCCCGAGGCCGTCTTCCCCGACGACCGCGAGGCGGTCGACCAGGCCCGCGCGAGGCTCGCCCGGGGGCTGCCCTACAGCCTCGAGTATCGGATCCAGCACGCAGACGGCGGGCTCCGCTGGATCCACGATCGCGGCTTCCCGCTGCCCGGGGACACCGGGAGAGGCTCCCGAGCCCTCGGCGTCGCCTCCGACGTCACCGAGCGCAAGCGCCTCGAGTCGGAGCTCCTCCAGGCGCAGAAGATGGAGCTCGTCGGCAGGCTGGCCGGCGGCGTGGCGCACGACTTCAACAACCTGCTGACGATCATCTCCGGGTACGTGAGCATGCTGCTCGACAAGGAGGGCAACCCGCCCGCCTCGGCGGAGGCCCTGAAGCGGGTCTTCACCGCGAGCCAGCAGGCCACCGGCCTCGTGCGGCAGCTGCTTCTCTTCAGCCGCAAGCGGGCGCCGCTGCGCGAGGCGGTCGACCTGAACGCCGAGGTCGAGCAAATGTGCGCGATGCTCGGGCGCCTCCTCGGCGAGACGATCTCCGTGCAGTTCGAGCCCTGCCCGGGATCCCCCAGGATCACGGTGGATGTCGGGATGCTTGAGCAGGCGCTCATGAACCTCGCCGTCAACGCGAGGGACGCGATGCCGCGGGGCGGCATCCTGAAGGTCGAGGTCGGGTTCCATGCGCGGGAGCCGGGTCCGCAGGCCCAGCGCTCCCTGCACACCGGGGACTTCGCGACCCTCCTCGTGCGCGACACGGGCAGCGGCATACCCCCGGCGATCCTTCCGCGCATCTTTGAGCCCTTCTTCACGACCAAGGGCGAGGGCCGCGGCACGGGCCTCGGGCTCGCGACCGTGCAGGACATCCTCAAGCGCCACGACGGGTGGGTCGAGGTCGATACCGAGGTCGGCAGGGGCACGGCGTTCCGCCTGTTCCTGCCCATCGCCAAGGCCGAGGCGGCGACGGACCCCGGCGGGAGCCGCGAGGCCGGGGCGCGGCCGCGCAGGGCCACGATCCTCCTCGTCGAGGACGAGGCGAACGTGCGCGAGTTCGCCGCGGCGGTGCTGCAGCAGGAGGGCTACACCCTCCTCCAGGCCCGCTCCGGCGAGAACGCCCTCGAGGTGTGGAGGTGGCACGCGCAGCGGGTGGACCTGCTCCTGACCGACGTCGTGCTGCCTGGGGACCTGTCCGGGCCCGAGCTCGGGGCGCGCCTGCGCGCCGAGAAGGCCTCGCTGAAGGTGATCCTGACGACGGGCTACGGGCGAGAGACGCTTGACGAGCAGGCGGGCGGCTCCCGAGGCGCGTTCGTCCTCGGCAAGCCCTACACGCCGCGCATGCTCCTGCACGCGGTCCAGGAGGTCCTCGGCTAGCGCCGAGCCGTTGACTTCACCCTGGAGATGCCTTGGATGCCCCCCGCCGCGGAGACCGTGAAAACCCGAGACCCTTCCCCGCAGGCTTCCGAACCACCCCAGGCAGGTCGGCGCCACCCCCTATGTCCGCCGGCGTCCTAACCGTGATCCTGGCCGCCCTCGCCCTCGCGGGCTGGGGATGCGCGGCGGCCCTCTACGCGCGCAGCCGGTCAAGCCGGGCAAGCCGGGCGGGTGCGGGCGGCGGCGACACCACGATCGACCCTGACCACACGCAGCTGCTGCTCGACACCCTCGACCGCTCGAGCACGCTTGTCTGGTGGGCGCGCGTCGAGCTCGAGGGCTCCGAGTACCGCTGGGCGGTGACGACCCCGCCCCACCTCCATGGCAACCGCCTCTACCGGCTGGCCGGCCTCGTGTCGCAGGGCGGCCTGTGGAGCGACGAGCAGGCGCCCGACCATGAGCGCACCCGGCGAACCGCCACCGAGGCGCTCTCGAGTGGCGCCCGGGGCTACCAGCACGAGTTCAGGATCCTGGGGCCCGACTCCGTGTTCTGGCTATCGGAGGAGGTGGTGATCCGGCCGAGCGGGCCCAACACGTGGAGCCTGGCGGGCATCGTGAGCGACGTCACGGGGCGCCATGCCGCGGAGGAGGCGCGCTCGATGACCCAGGCCCAGCTGGGCCAGATCCTCAAGCAGGCCGACTGCCTGCTGTGGCAGGCCCTCGTGACCGGCGACCTGGAAGGCGCTCCAGAGTGGCGGCTTTTCCTGCCGCCGTCGGTGCTCTACCGCCGCATCTTCGGGTGCGACCCCGAGCCGGACCAAAACCGCCTCTGGACGCAGGACATCGTCCCGGAGATGGACAACTTGAACCGGGTCTCGATGCAGGCCATGCGCGAGGGACGCCCCGACTACGACCAGGAGTTCACGGTGGTGAGGGACGGCCGCAGCTTCCACCTCCACGAGCACGTCTCGATCACCGCCATGGGGCCGGGCCGCTGGAACCTGGTCGGCGTGATCGTCGACATCACCCAGATCAAGCAGACGCAGGTCGAGCTCGCCCGGGCGCGGGACGCGGCCCTCGAGTCCTCCCGCATCAAGAGCGAGTTTCTGGCGAACATGAGCCACGAGATCCGCACGCCCATGAACGGGGTGATCGGGATGACCGGCCTGCTGCTCGACACGGAGCTCTCCGCGCTCCAGCGCGAGTTCGGGGAGACCATCCGCAGCTCAGCCGACTCTCTGCTCACCATCATCAACGACATCCTCGACTTCTCAAAGATCGAGGCCGGCAAGCTGACGTTCGAGACCCTCGACTTTGACCTCGTCGAGACGGTCGAGGGCGCGCTCGACGTGTTCGCCGAGCGGGCCCGCTTCAAGCGGATCGAGCTGGCATGCGACGTGTCCCCGGCGGTGCCGAGGCGGCTGCGGGGCGACCCGGGCCGCCTGCGCCAGGTGATCACCAACCTCCTCGGAAACGCGATCAAGTTCACCGAGCGGGGCGAGGTCGTCGTGCGCGTCACCCGGGAAAGCGAGACCGAGCGAGAAGCCGTGCTCGGCTTCACGATCAGGGACACCGGCATCGGCATCCCCGAGGAGACCCAGGCGCGACTGTTCCGGGCCTTCACCCAGGCCGACAATTCCACGACGCGCCGCTTCGGCGGCACGGGCCTCGGGCTCGCCATCTCCAAGCAGCTGGTCGAGATGATGCACGGGCAGATCGGCGTCCGCAGCGAGCCGGGAAAGGGATCCACCTTCTGGTTCAACGTCCGCCTGGAGAGGCAGACCGGCCCGGCGGAGCCGGCGCCGACCATCTACTTCCGCGACCTGTTCGACCTGAGGGTGCTTGTCGTCGACGACAACGCGACCAACCGGCAGATCCTGCGCCACCAGCTCTACGCGTGGAAGATGCAGAAGGGAAGCGCCGCCAACGGCTACGAGGCGCTCGACCTGCTGCGGGCCGCCTCGGCGGAGGGCAAGCCGTACGACCTCGCGCTCCTGGACATGCAGATGCCCGAGATGGACGGAATGACCCTCGCGCGCTCGATCAAGTCCGACCCGTCGATCGCCGCGACGCGCCTGATCATCCTTACGTCGATGGGCTACCTTCATCCCCAGGAGGAGCTCAAGGCGGCGGGGGTGGACGCCTACCTCGTGAAGCCCGTGAAGCAGTCCCGGCTCTTCGACTGCGTGATCAACGTCCTTGGACGCGCGACAGCCGAGCACGTCTTCGCACGCGCGCCCAAGCCCGCGGAGCCGCAGTCCCTCGGGGAGGCGCTGGTCCGCGTGCAGAAGGCGCGGATCCTCCTCGCCGAGGACAATCCCGTGAACCAAAAGGTGGCCCTCGCGCAGCTGCGGGGGCTCGGGATGGATGCCGACGCTGTCAGCAACGGGCGCGAGGCCCTGGAGGCCCTTGCCCGGACCCCCTACGATGTCATCTTCATGGACTGCCAGATGCCAGAGATGGACGGCTACGAGGCCTCCAGGTCCATTCGAGACGCGGAGCGGGCCCGCACGGCCTCCTGGAAGGCGCCCGTGCACATCATCGCGATGACGGCGAACGCCATGGCCGGCGACCGGGAGAAATGCCTGGCCTCGGGAATGGACGACTATCTCTCCAAGCCGGTGCGAAGCAATGAATTGCAGGCCGCGCTGGCCCGCTACGGAGCTCCCCGCGGGACCGCGTCCGCGGCGGCTTTGGGCGGCGCACCTTGAGGACGGTTGCCCCTGCGGGGCTGGGCGGGGTCCGCCCGGCGTCCGAGCGTGAGTGTACCCTAACGTTGCGGAGCCTCGGCGCCCCATGGCCTCCAATAGCCAACATGGGGCGTAAGTTTGGCCTGTACGGGACCGCCCCCTCGGACTCTTTTCCTCCGGGCCACCTTGCGCGTGCAGGGATAAATATTCGCTCGCACGCAACCTTCTTGTCCGGAAAGCGTCATCTGCCCTAATCCATGCTGCTGAGCGTCCATGTTCCCAAGTGCGCCGGGACGAGTTTCCGGCACGTCCTGGACGAGAACTATGGCAAGCGGGTCTGGTACAACTACGGCGCCGTCTTCTCCAGGGACTCCGCTTCGGCGGCCCTCGTGCCGGAGGGAACGAGCATCATCCACGGTCACTTTCTGGCCGACGCCTTTGACGACGTCCTTCCCGAACGCACCTACATGACCTGGGTGCGCCATCCGGTCGAGCGGGTGGTCTCCAACTACGAGCATTTCCTCAGGTCGCCGGACATGCGTGACACCTGCTGCCGGCGCGTGCACGAGGAGGCTCTCACCCTGCGGCAGTTCGCGGACATCGACTGGATGCAGAACCTGATCTGCCGCTACCTCGCCCGGAAGCCGGTCGAGGCCTTCCAGTTTGTCGGCATCGCCGAGGACTTCACCCGCAGCATCCAGCAGTTTGGCCGGGTCTATGGTCTTCGCTCCGCGCTGCGCAGCCCGCGCGTCAATGTGAACCCGCAGAGGGTCACGGACCGCTATGACCTGTCCCCTGGCGACTATGCCTACATCCTCGAGCGCAACCTGGCGGACATGGACTGGTACCGGCAGGCCGTCAGGCGCCTGTACCACGAACCGCTTGCGGGCTCGGTGAGCGTAGCCTGACCTCTCGACGCGGGCCCGGTGGGTCGGTCAGGATGCACGCGTGATGCATCCCATCCGTAATCAGGAACGTATGTAGGGCAGACTCGACCATGCCCACCCTCGTCCCACCCCTAGGCACACCCCCGCCTTCCGCGCCATGACCCGGCTCGCCATCGTCGGAACCGGGATCGCCGGTCTGGGCTGCGCCCACTTCCTGCAGCGAAACTTCGACCTCACCCTCTTCGAGCAGGCCGGCTACGTGGGCGGCCATTCCAACACCGTGCAGGTGACCGAGCCGGGCACGGGGGCCTCCCTTCCGGTGGACACCGGCTTCATGGTGTTCAACCGGGTCACGTACCCGCTGCTCACCCGGCTCTTCGAGGTCCTGAAGGTCGAGACCAAACTCACCAACATGTCGTTTAGCGTCCGCCATGCTGACTCGGGGCTCGAATATTGCGGAACCTCGCTCAATCATCTCTTCGCCCAGCGACGCAACCTGTTGAATATCCGTTTCTACCGGATGCTGGCCAGCATCAATCGTTTCAACAAGGAGGCGGTCGAGGCCCTGGAGGACCCGTCCAACCGGGAGATCACGCTCGGGGACTTCGTGGCCAGGCAAGGCTACGGCGAGGACTTCCTCTCGCTCTACCTCGCCCCCATGAGTTCCGCCGTGTGGAGCACGCCTCCGGAGCTCATGCGCTCCTTCCCGGCCGTCAGCCTGCTGCGCTTCTTCCACAACCACGGCTTCCTCGGGCTCAACACCCAGCACCCCTGGTACACGGTGTCCGGGGGTTCCCGGCGCTACGTCGAGAAGCTTTCGGCTCCTTTCCGCGACCGCATCCGGCTGGACGACGCGGTGTCGGGGATCTCGCGCTCCGGCCAAGGGGTGAGGGTCACCACCCGTTCGGGGCACGCGGAGGTCTTTGATCGGGTCATCCTCGCGGGCCATGCGGACCAGTCCCTGGCCCTCCTCGAGGACCCGCGGGCCGACGAGCGGCGCCTGCTCGGGGCGTTCGGCTACCAGGCCAACACGGCCACGGTGCACACGGACACCTCGGTGATGCCCCGCACGCGGATGGCTTGGGCCAGCTGGAACTACGAGATCGCGCGCGGGACATCCGGAGCGTCCTCGACCGCCACCCACTACTGGATGAACTCGCTGCAGGGCGTCTCGGAGCGGGAGAACTACTTTGTGTCGATCAACCGGCCCTTCGCCGTCGATCCCGCGAAGGTGATCCGCACGATCGCCTACGACCACCCCCTGTTCAACCTGGCGGCCCTGCGGGCCCAGGCCGAGCTGCCCGGCCTCAACGCAAGGGCGGCCGGCACAACGGAGACCTACTTCGCAGGGAGCTATTTCAGGTACGGCTTCCACGAGGACGCGCTTCTGTCGGCCGCGCGCCTCTGCGAAAACCTCCTCGGCCGGGACATCTGGTCCGCTTGACAATGCACGCGGCCCCACAGACCAATGAGTGAATTGAGGTCCTGCATCTACGAGTGTGACGTGAGGCACCAGCGCTTCTCGCCCAAGCCGCACAGGTTCGACTACCGCATCTTCATGCTCGGGATCGAGCTCGACGAGCTCGAGTCCCTGGGCCGCACCCCGCTGCTATCCGTCAACGGGCGGGGCCTGTACAGCTTCAGGGAGGCCGACTACCTGCCGACCGGGGAGCCCGTGCACAACGGGCGGCCCGTGGAGGCAGCCGCGCGCCCCCGGCTGCGCGATCGGGTCGAGGCCTTCCTCAGGGGCCGGGGCGTCGAGCTCGCCGGGGGCCGGGTGCTGCTGGTCACCATGCCCCGGGTCGCCGGATACCTCTTCAACCCCGTGTCCTTCTACTTCTGCTTCGACGCGCAGGGCCGGCCGGCCGCGGCGATCGCCGAGGTCACCAACACGTTCAGGGAGATGAAGCCCTACTTCATGGGTCCCTCGGAGCTGCGCGACGGCACCAGCTTCCGCCTGCGCCTGCCCAAGCACTTCTACGTGTCGCCGTTCTCGGACGTGGACGTCGCGTTCGACTTCCGCCTCGGCGGTCCCGGCGAGGGCCTGGCGGTGATGATCGACGACTACGCCGGCGGCGAGCGAACCCTGGCGAGTGCCCTGCTCGGCACGCGCCGGGCACTGACAGGCGCCCGGCTCGCCCTCTACACCCTCAAGTACCCGCTGCTCACCCTGCGGGTGATCTTCCTGATCCACGTCCACGCACTCGCCCTGCGGCTCAAGCGCGTGCCATGGTTTGCCAAGGCCGCCCGGCCGGCCGACCAGCGCGATCTCTACCGACCCCATCCCTCGATCGCCGGGACCAGCCCTTCCTGAAGCACCATGAATTCCGAACCCAGGTATTACACCTCCTCCGAAGCCGAAGTACCCGCCCGGCGCCCCTCGATGCTACGCTCGGCCGTCCTCGGGACGCTCGCGGGGATGAGGCGCGGGCAGCTGCACGTCGAGCTTCCCGAGGGCTCGGTGGTCTCCTTCGGCGCCGCGGAGGCTGCGCTGCCCCTCGGAATCGCCTCCCCGGCCCGCCTCCGCATCCACCGGGAGTGCTTCTTCAGGAAATGCGTCCTCTCCGGCGACATCGGGTTTGCGGAGGCGTACATGGACGGCGACTGGAGCACGCCCGACATCGCGGCGGTGGTCAGCTGGTTCATCCTGAACGTCGAGGACGCCCCCACGCTCTCCGGCTCGCGCCGGGCCCGGGGCCTCGCCCTCAACCTGCTGCGGGTCGTAAACCGCGTCGGCCATGCGATGCGGCCGAGCTCGCTTGGAAACGCCCGGCGCAACATCAGCGAGCACTATGACCTATCGAACGCCTTCTTCTCGCTGTTCCTGGACCCGTCCATGATGTACTCGGCGGCGCTCTGGAACCGCCCGGGCATGAGCCTTGAGGAGGCCCAGCGGGAGAAGAACGAGCGGCTCTGCCAGATGCTGCGCCTCGCGCCCACGGACCATGTGCTCGAGATCGGCACGGGCTGGGGCGGATGGGCGCTTCACGCCGCGCGCACCCGCGGCTGCCGGGTGACCACCGTCACGCTCTCGCGCGAGCAGGCCGACTACGCCACCCGGAGGATCGCGGACGCGGGCCTCGCGGAGCGCGTCAGCGTGCGACTGCACGACTTCAGGCTGATCGAGGGCCAGTACGACAAGATCGTTTCGATCGAGATGATCGAGGCGCTCGGCCACGCCTACCTGCCCGAGTTCTGCCGCGTGGTCGGCCGCTCCCTCAAGAGCGACGGGCTGCTCGCCATGCAGTTCATCACGTGCCCCGACTCCCGCTACGAGCAGTTCAGGAAGGGCGTCGACTTCATCCAGAAGCACATCTTCCCGGGCTCGCTGCTGCTCTCGCTCAACCGCGTGAACGACCAGATGAGCCGGGCGGGCGGCCTCGTGATGCACCGGCTGGAGGACATGGGGCAGGACTACGCGCTGACGCTCAGGGAGTGGGCGAAGACCTTCGCCCAGCGCACAGGCGAGGTGCACGCACTCGGCTTCGACGAGCGCTTTGTGCGCAAGTGGAACTACTACCTCGCCTACTGCGAGGCCGCCTTCGCGATGCGCAACATCTCGGTGGTGCAGACGCTGCACACCCGCTCGAACAACCTGTCGTTCTAGGGCGCCCCATGATCGTCCTGCTCCGAGGCCTCTTCCTGCTGATCCTCGCCTCCATGCTGTGGGTGACCACATGGGCGAGCCTCCAGTGCCCGCTTTTCGGCGTGCCGCGCGCGGTCGCCACCCACCCCTGGTTCATCGCCACGCTCTTCGATGCCTACTGGGGCTTCGTCACGTTCTACGTGTGGGTGGCCTACAAGCAGACATCGTGGGTGGCCCGGATCGCGTGGCTGCTGGCGATCCTCGCGCTCGGCAACATAGCCATGTCGTCGTACTGCCTCTCCGAGCTCTTCCGGGTTCCCGCCAAGGGCAAGGTGTCCGACCTGCTGGTCGAGCGCCGACCGGGGCCTGGCTGGCTCGGCGTGGCGCTCGCCCTGGCAGGCATCGCCGTGACGGTGGCCGGGGCCCTCCACCCGTGAGCGCCTGGATCCTCGCCCTGGGAGCCCT
>CAIXHE010000055.1 GCA_903919205.1 uncultured Opitutaceae bacterium
AGCCGGCCGAATTCGCGAACTGGAAGCGGCCCGCGCTCACCCGGGTGCGCTCGGTCACGCGACCGCCCGCCGCGGCATACCAGCGCAGCAGCCGCGCCGAGTCCAGGCGCGGGGACTCGGCGAGCACGAGGAGCCTCGGAAGCAGGGGCGCCTCCACGCTCACCCCCAAGGACTCCTGCTCGACGGGCCGGTCGGGCCGCGTGCCCTCGAGCAGGGACAGCTCCCACACAAACCGTCCGGGGGCCCCGGCCGGCGCTGAGCTCACGTGAAACGGGCCTTTCCCCTCGGCGTCCGCCACGACGTCCGCGGAACGCGCAAAACCGTCGGGCCCTGCCAGGATCACCGTGGCCAGCGCCCCAGGGACGAGCCCCGCCACGCGGCCGCGGACCTCGACGCTGTCGCCGACCGTGATCGTCTCCGCGTAGTCGACCGCGTCCACTGACGGCACCCGTCGGCGTGTCCGCCCGGATATCCAGCGCACCTCGAGACCCGCTGCCGCGGGGGCCTCCGAGGGATCAAGGCCGTCCCCGAGGAGCGTCAGCCTGCCGAGGCGCGGCAGGCTGCGGCGCACATAGGCGAGGTCGGGCACGGCCTGCGCCAGGACCGGGGCGCCCTCGGCTCCCGGCAGTGCGAACCAGTGGTCGGTAGGCACGGGAGGCCCCGCGGGCGCCGCGGGCGCCGGACCGCCCGTCCACACCCAGGCGGTCTCGGGCCCCGCGGGGCCCCCGACGGGACGCTGGGCAAGGAGCGCCCAGGCCCAGAGGCTTGAGAATGCGCCCAAGACGGCGGCCGTGCGGGCGACCCGCCACCGACGCTCCGAGCGCAGCCATTCGAGGGCCATGAGCCCCAGGCCCAAGACGGCAAAGACAACCCCCCCCGCCCCCTGAAGCATTTCAGGGATCATGGCTGCACCTCCGGGGCCAGCGCCCTCAAGTAGGGTGCCGAGAGCGACGGGGCGTCCTCGCGGCGAAGCGCCGGCAGCAGCTCCGCCGGGGGCAGCAGCCGAAGGAGCGCCTTCTGCAGCGTGTCCGGAGCGCCCGCAGGAAGGGACCGCTCGGCGACCGCCCGTCTCAGCGCCTCGAGCGCCGCGACGTTGGCCTCGGGATCCCGCGTGGCCGCCCGCGTGAGCAGGGGCTCGGCGCCCGAGAGCAGGCGCAGCTGCGCCGTATCCAGGGGCTCGCCCGCGCGCGACCAGTCGACCGCGGCCAGGGCCGATCGGATGCGGCCGGCCTCGGCGTCCGCCTGCGGCGCGGCCTCCTCGAACGACCCCGACGGCCCCACGCCGGCAAGGTCGCCCTTCAGGCGCCGTCCGTCGAGGTCGAGCGGCGCCGGCTCGAAGCCAACCCGCTGGACGTACAGGCGGCTGCCCTGCTGGAGCGCCTTCAGCACGCGCAGGGCGCGGTTCTCGGCGGGAAGGGCCTGCTCGGGACGGTCCGTTCGAAGTTGGCCCTCCGCCTCCCACATCGCCGCGATGACCTCGCGGAGGGACCCCTTGACCTCCTGGTCGAAGAGCGTCGTGGCCTCCGCGGAATCATGCTGGTCCACGTAGGGAGCGAGGATCTCGGCCGACTTCGCGGGCACCCCGCGTTCCGGTTGCGCCGCCGCCAGCTTGCGCTTGCGGGCCTCGTCCGGGGAGACCGCCGCGTCGTCGTCGTCCTCCTGACCCATGAACTGGCCGTATCGCATCTTGAGCAGGCCCTGGTCGTAGCCGAGGTCCTCCGAGCGGCGCCTGAACTCGGGCTCGGGGATCGAGGCCCGGTCCGCGACCAGGCGCTCGGTGTCCAGGATCAGCTGGCGCTCGCTGCGGAAATACTCGGGCACCAGGTTAACCCCCGTCACCCCGAGACCCGAGGCCGACGTGTGCTCGTCCCCGCCTTTGACCGAGATGAAGCGGGTCTCCGACACCGCGAGGTTCGGCTGGGGGGTCCGCTGGTCCCCGACGACCGCGTGGAAGTAGAGCTCGTCGCCCGGCTCGAGGCCGAGCTTCGCGAGGTCGAGCACCTTGGAATAGGTGTGCTTCACCTCGCCACCGGCACCCTCGAGCGGGATCGACTGCTCCCTGAACTTGACGCCCTCACCCGTACCCTTTGCGAGCGTCGCCACGAGGCGGGCCGAGCCCAGGCCATAGTCATCGGTGGCCGACACCCGTATCTCCACCTTCCATCCATCCGGGACGGAGGGATCGATCTGGGTCCTTGCGGATGCCGGCGCGACCACCTCCACGCTCGGCGGCTGATCGGCAACCACCTTGAGGGCATGGACCGCGGGCAAGTCCATGCGGGCGCCTCCGGGAAGGGCGATCGCGATGCGGTAGATCTGGGTCGAGCGGATCACGGCCCCCCCGGTAAAGCGACCCTCCGTCGGCTTGAGCTCGAGGCGGCCACCCGGTCCCTCGCCGAGCACGAGCGAGGCCGCAAGGACCGGCGCGTCGAACTCCAGGTCCCACCGCACGGCCGAGCCCTCCTCGACTTCGGCGTCGAGCCCGGCCACGGCGCGGGGAGGCCTGTGGGTGTAGGCCGGGGGCTCGATGGAGAGCCCACCCGAGCGCAGGCCGGGCAAGCGGGCCCCCTGGCTCGGCACCGCCGCGGACGAAGCCGTCGCGGCGGGTCCGTGCGCGCGCCCGGCAGCCGGAGGCGCGGGATGCCCGGCCAGCAAGAATGCACCGAAGGCAGCGCAGGCGCCCAGGGCGACGAGGGCCGCCGATCGCCGGAGGTAGCCCGGGGCAGGCCCCAGCGGCGACGGGCGTCCCGGGCGCGGTTCGGAGAGCGCGCGCTCCCAGGCCGCGTCGATGCGCCGCAGCTGCAGGCGCTCGAGGGTGCCCAGCTCGTCGGCGCGCCGGAGCCAGAGCGAGCTGCTGTCCTCGAATTCCGGATACGTTCTGTCCAGGTGGCTGACCAGCTCGGCCTGGGTGGCCCGCACCGGGCGCCTGCGCAGAAACGCCGCAAGCGCCGCGGCGCAGCCCGCCCCGAGCGGCAGGAGCGTCATCCAGGCCGGGGACAGGCCCCCCAACCTGGACCCCGCGAGCGCCAAGGCTGCGGCCAGCAGCCCCAGGCCCGCCGATTCCATCCCGGCGCGCAGCAGCCGGGCCCTGTTCCAGCGTGCGCGCAGAAGGCTCCACTGCGCCAGGGTCATGAGGGTCCCTCCCCCTGCCCGCGTCTCACGCGAGCCGCCGCCACGCACCTCTCGGCGCCGAAGAGCCCTAGCAGGGTCCACCAGAGAATCCTCTCCAGCGGCGCCGCCGAGGGGAGGCCGGCCGCCGCCGGTCCGGAAAGCACCGTGTCCACGCCCGCCTGCCCTGGGTCTGCCTGCCTGGAGTCGGGGCGTGCGGGGGCACCCCCTGCCCATTCCGGCAGCACCAGCGTACCCACCCAGAGGGGAAAGGCGCCGGAAAGGGTCCAGTCGCTCCACTCGGGGTTGAATCGGCTCCAGTAATGGAACCAGCGCCCGGGACCCACGTGCTTCATCGAAAGGACCGGTTGCCCTGAGGCGTCGCTCCAAAGGACTGCGCCGGCATCGTCCGGGGCGCCTACCCGGCGCCAGAGGGCCGTCCTCCTCGCGAACGCCGGTCCCCCCGGTGCCCCGGCCCTCGCCGTGAAGAACTGATCCGTGGCGATCACCGAGGAAGGGACATCGGCCGCCGCGCCCGCGTCGCAGACGAGCACCGCGCCCCGCCTGAGCGCCGCCTCCTCCGCGGGACTCGCGCCGGGGGGGCCCCCGAGGTGAAAGATCCATTGGGCCGCGGCCACCGCGGCCGGCGGCGGGTTGACCTCGACCTCAACGGGACGGCCGCACGCCGAGGCGACGGCCGTGAGCGCGGCCTCGACCGCCCGGCCGTCGGCGACCCTTGATGCCTCCACAAGCACGGCCACCCGCACGGGGCCAGGTCCGCCTGCAAGCTGCCCGGGAACGGCCGGAACCGGCGCCGACGGGGTCTGCACCCACGCCACCGCGGCATGCACGAGCGTGGGCCGCGCGCCCCGCAGCAGGTCGGACCGAAGAGGCGAAAAAACGAGGACCGAGGAGCCCGCCGCCAGCCGGGCGTCGGCCTCGCGCAGCAGCGACCACACGTCCTCGGGCTCCGCCGCGCGGCTCCCCGGCAGGCGCGAGCCCAGGCGAGGCAGGCCGGGTCCGAGCACGCGCGCATCGTAGCCGTCCCGGAGCGCTTGCCTCCAGCGCTCGAGCGAGGGTCCGGACAGCTCCGCATCCGCGGAGACGAGCGCCCAGCGCTCGGGGCTGCCGGCCCGGCGCAGCCACTCGGGCCTCGCGAGCAGCAGCGCCGCGCAGCAAAGCAGGAGGATGCGCAGCGCGAGCAGCCACCGCTCGCGCCACCGGAGCCGATCGAGGCTCGGACGGATCCTGCCGTCTAGAAACGAAAGGCTTCCCAGACGCACCACGAGGCTCGGGCGGCGGCGCAGGTGCAGGTACACCGGCACGGCCAGCGCTGCGAGGGACAGGAGCCCGAGCGGGGTCAGCAGGTGGAGCATCTGTCCTTGGGCACGCCGCCCTTCAGGCGCCGGAGCGGCGGTGCAGGAAGGCGCCGAGCGTCCGCTCCAGCGGCTCGTCCAGCACCACGCGGGCGTAGTCGTAGGAGGCGTCGAGCCATGTCCGCCTCCACGCCTGGGACCGGGCCTCATGCGAGGCGAGATAGGCGGCCCGGACGGTGCCTGCGTCCGCCTCGACCACCCGGCCGGTCTCCCATTCCTCAAAACGCACCCGGCCGCGGTAGGGGAACGCCTCCTCCTCGCGGGTCACGACGTGAAGAAAGAGGATCTCGCGGCGGCGCGAGCGGAGCGGGGCGAGCGCGGCTCGGATTTCCCCGGCGTGCTCGTGCCCGTCGGTGAGGATGATCGTCAGCTCGGTCGACGCGCTCCCGAGGCCGGCCCCGGGGGGCGCCAGGGCAAAGGCGCCGGAGCCCCCGAGGCCCCGCTCCGGCCAGCGCCCGCCGGGCTCTACCGAGGCGAGCGCACGGACAATGCGCGCGAACGGGCGGCCCCCCGAGCGCGCGGGCACCGAGTGCACCCTTCCCTCCGAGACGGCCACGAGTTCCACGGGGTCGCCCTGGGACTCCGCGATCCATGCGAAGGCGGCGGCGAGGGTCCTGGCGGCGTCAAACTTTCGGTACGCGGGCCTGGCGAGGTCGCACTGCTGCATGGAGGCGGTGGCGTCGAGCACCAGCCGCACCGAGGTTCGCGTCTCCACCTCGCTTTCCCGTAGGAAGTAGCGGTCGGAACGGGCGTACACCCTCCAGTCGATCAGGCGCGACTCGTCGCCCTGCTGGTAGGCGCGGTACTGGCTGAACTCCCGGGAATGACCCTTGCGGCGGCTCGCATGCAGGCCCGCGAGCGTGCCTGCAGCCAGCCTTCGGGCGGCCAGCTCGAGCTCGGCCGCCGCCGCGATCACGCGAGGTTCGGCGATCCTGGAGTCGGACGGGGATCCCTTCATGGCACCCTCCGGCCTAGCCCGAGAGGGGGCTCGTGGGCTCGGGCACGAGGCCGAGCAGCTCCCGAACGACGTCGTCCGGGCGAATCCGCTCCGCCTCCGCCTCGAAGTTGAGGAGGATCCGGTGCCGCATGACCGGCGCCGCGAGCGCGCGCACGTCCTCCAGCGTGACCGAGAAGCGGCCCGCGAGGAGCGCGCGCGCCTTGGCGGCGAGCACGAGCGCCTGTCCCGCGCGGGGCCCCGCCCCCCAGCGCACCCAACGCTCGACGTACGGAAGCGACCGGTCGCGGCTGGCACGCACGACGCGCACCACGTACCTGAGGAGGTCGTCGCTGAGCGCCACCTGGCGGGCAAGGGCCTGGAGCTGGAGGATGTCGGAGGCCGTCATGACCGCGTCAACCGTGGGGGTTCGGCTGCCGGTCGTGCTCGAGATCATGGTCTCCTCCTCGCCCTGCGCGGGGTAGTCGATGCTCAGGTAGAGCAGGAAGCGGTCGAGCTGGGCCTCAGGCAGCGGGTACGTGCCCGACTGCTCGATCGGGTTTTGGGTCGCCAGGACGAAGAAGGGCTCGGGCAGCGCGTAGGTCTTGCCCCCGTAGGTGACGGCCCGCTCCTGCATCGCCTCCAGCAGGGCGGCCTGCGTCTTAGGGGGGGTGCGGTTGATCTCGTCGGCGAGGACGATCTGCCCGAAGAGCGGGCCCTGGTTGAACTTGAAGAAACGCCGGCCGGTCGAATGGTCCTCCTCGAGCACCTCGGTGCCCACGATGTCTGAGGGCATGAGGTCCGGCGTGAACTGGATGCGGTGGAAGTCGAGCTGGACGGCGCGCGCGAGCGTGCGGATGAGGAGCGTCTTCCCGAGGCCCGGGAGGCCCTCGACCAGGCAGTGTCCGCCCGCAACGAATGCCGTCAGGAGCTCCTCGACGACCGCCTGCTGGCCCACGACGGCGCGGCCGATCTCGGCGCGCAGCCGCGGCAGGAGCGCGAGCAGGCGCCCGATCTCGGCTTCAGTGGGGGCGGAGGGTGCGGCCATGGCGTGGTTTTTCAGGGCGTTGGCTGCCCTAGGCCGTGAGCGCGTGCATCACGATGTTCACGCCGAACTTGGTGTTGTCCTCTGCCAGGAAGCGCTTGTTCCTGAAATCGTAGTCCCACTCGCAGCCGTAGTCCTTGTTGCTGTAGAGGACCGCGATGCGGCCGTCGATCTCGACGGCCCGCAGGTAATCGTGGACCAGGTCGTCGCCCCAGCCGTTGAGCTCGAATGAGGTCGGCGGCGGCCCGTCCGGGAAGCCGAAGAAAGCGCGGTAGATCGCGTGATCGTTGGGGATGCGCTTCAGGGCGTCGGCCCCGAAGATCGACGCCATCTCGGCCTCGAAGGAGCGGGCGAAGAGGCCGTCGATGTCGTGGTTGCAGTCGTCGACGAACACGAATCCGCCCCTCCGGGCGTAGTCCTCGAAGTTGCGCCGCTCGGCCTGTGTGAACTGCACCAGCCGGTGACCGCTCAGGTAGCAGAACCCCGCGCCGAGGACCTCGGGGCTCGCGAGGGCGACGACCGCCTCGCGGGGGTCCACGCGGAGGGTCGTGTAGGCCACGAGCGAGTCCAGCAGGTTGGACGGCATGCGCTGGTCGACCATGTCCCAGTCGCCGGACTCGTACTGCAGCCGGGTGAAGACGAAGTCGGGGCGACTCATCCCGTCACACCGCGTCGGAGAGGCTCGAAAACGTGAAGTCGCGCAGCACCATGGGCGGCACCAGGCTGCCGTTCGCGCGCTGGGGCCGGCCCAGGGCCTCCACGTTGTTGAGCATGATGACGGGGCTCTCGTTGAAGCGGAAGTTCTTGATCGGGTACTTCACCACGCCGTCCTCCACGTAGAACGTGCCGTCGCGGGTGAGGCCCGTGAAGAGCAGCGTCTGGGGGTCAACCGGCCGGATGTACCACATGCGCGTGACGAGGACGCCGCGCTTCACCCCCTTGATGAGTTCCTCCAGGCTCGCCGTGCCGCCGTCCATGATGAATCCCGGCTGTCCCTCGAACACACCCACCGAGTGGTTGCGGTTCCGCCCGAGCCCGGGCGTCCCTTCGTCAGCGAGGCCCTTCTTGCGGGCCCAGTAGCGGGAGTACGACAGATTGGACACGACGCCGCCCTTGATCCAGTCGACGCGTTTGCGCGGGCGGCCGTCATCGGCCCACGCCTCTCCCGGGATCTCGGGGTTGTAGGGGTCCGAGTAGATGTTCACCTGCGAGTCCATGAGCTTTTCGCCCACACGACTGCCTCCGCCCGCCTTGCTGAGGAAGCTGCGGCCCTCGTCCGCGAGGCGGGCGTCCATGGAGGTGATCATGTGGCTGATCAGGTCGACCGAGGCGGCCGGCTCGAGGATCACCGTGTATTTGCCGGGCTCGATCGCGCGCGCGTCCCTTGAGGTGGCCGCCTTCTGGAGGGCGACGTGGGTGAGCGCCCCGGTGTCGAGCTTCGTCGAGTCATTGAAGTCGGCGACCGAGTAGCCCGAGGAGGTGCCGTCTCCGCTGCGGACGGTGACCGAGAAATCGATGCCGGTTTCCTGCTGGTACCCCAGGAGGCCGCGCGTGTTGGCTATCGCGGCAAAGCCCGCGTAGTCGGACTGGAAGCCCGCGGCGACGAAGCCCTGCTTCTTGCAGGGATCGATGCTCGCCAGGCCCGCCGCGGCCCGGTAGGCGGGGTCCACCCTGGCCGTGCTCTCGATGAATGCGGCGGGCTTGGGATAGGCCTGGGGCCCGAGGAACTCCACATATTCGGGGTTCTCGGGGGCGAGCTTCGCAAGCTCCTCGGAGCGCCGGACGACCTTCTCGAGCGAGGCGTCGTCAAACTCGTTGAGGGTCGTGATGCCGGTGCGCTTGCCGTAGCTGGACTGCACCTGCAGCGTGAGGGTGTCGGACTCGCCGCTGGTGGAGACCGCGTTGCGGGCGAAGCGCAGGTTGCCCTCGCGTCCGCCGCTCAGGTTGGCCTCGCATTCGTCCGCCTTGGAGAACGAGAGCACCTTTTTCAGCAGGCCCGTGGCCTCGGATTCAGATAGGAATGCCATGGTGGATGGGTGTTTAGGGGGTGCGGGGCTAGATCTTGCGGGCCGTGTTGATGACGTTCACGCCCTTGAAGCGCGCCGTGGAGGAGCCGTGGGACACCGCGCTTACCTGCCCCGGCTGGCCCTTTCCGTCAAAGAACGACCCCCCGAGTGCGTAGTCGGATTTGTCGCAGATCGCGACGCAGGAGTTCCAGAACTCCTGCGTGTTCGACTGGTAGGCGACGTCGCGGAGCATGCCCGCGATTTCGCCGTTCTTGATCTCGTAGAAGAGCTGGCCGCCGAACTGGAAGTTGTAGCGCTGCTGGTCGATCGAAAAGGAGCCGTTGCCGATGATGTAGACCCCTTTCTCGACGCCCTTGATCATCTCGGCGGGGGTCAGGGGCTCCTTGCCCGGCTGCAGGGACACGTTCGGCATCCTCTGGAATTGGACGTTGCTCCAGTTGTCGGCGTAGCTGCAGCCGTCGCCTTCCTTCTGGCCGATGATGTGGGCCTGGTCGCGGGTCTTCTGGTAGTTGACCAGAATCCCGTCCTTGATCAGGTCCCACTTCTTTGCCGGGACGCCCTCGTCATCGTAGCCCACGGCACCCAGCGAGCCGGGCTGGAGCTTGTCGGCCACAATGTTCACGAGGGGGCTGCCGTACTTGAAGTTTCCGCTCCTGTACTTGTCCAGGGTTGCAAAGGAGGTTCCCGCGTAGTTCGCCTCGTAGCCAAGCACGCGGTCGAGCTCCGTGGCGTGGCCGATCGACTCGTGGATCGTGAGCCACAGGTGGGAGGGATCGAGCACCAGGTCGTACTGGCCGGGCACGACCGACTTGGCCGCCAGGATCTCTCGGACCTGGGCCCCGGCCGCGGTCGCATCCTCGATCATGTCGTAGGAATCCGTGTACCGGGTCGTGACCCCCGGGCGCTTGCCCGAGGGCAGCGCGTCCAGGTAGTCGTAGCCCCGGCCGCAGGGGGTGCTGAGGGACGCGCGCCGAGCGAACTTGCCCGTCTTCTCGTCGATCGCGGTCGCCTGGAAGACGGGCCAGATGCGGTGGACGTCCTGGTCGATGTAGGAGCCGTCGGTGCTCGCGAAGTACTTCTGCTCGTTCACCTGGAACAGCAGCGAGTTGACGAAGTTGGCGCCGGCCTTGAGTGCGGACTTGTTTACGTCCATCAGCAGCGCCACCTTGTCCGCGATCGGAACCTCAAAGGCGTTCTTCGTGAGCGGAGTCTTCCAGCTCACCTCGCCCACGCCCTTCTGCGGGGCGAGGATCACCGGCTCCGACTGGAGGGCGGCGTTGGCCTTGGCGATCCTCACCGCCTCCTTGGTCGCCTTGGCCACGGCATCGGGAGTGAGTTGGTCGACGGCCATGAAGCCCCACGCCCCGTCGGCGATCACGCGGATTCCGGCGCCGTAGCTCTCCGTGTTCACCAAGTTCTCCACCTTGTCCTCCCGGGTGATGACGTACTGGTTGAGATACCTTCCGATGCGCACGTCGCAGTAGGTGGCTCCCAGTGAAGTCGCCGTGTTCAGGGCGACGTCCGCGAGCTTCTTTTTCACGCTCGCGGGGCCCGGAGTGATGTCGGCGAAGGAGGGTACCGCCCATGACCATTTCGGGGCCACAAGGGCGCCCGCACCCATGCCAGAATACTTGAGAAATTGCCGACGGTTCATTTTTTGGCGCGTTTTTGTATTGAGGAGAGCGAGGATGACCGATTCGCAGCCTGGAGCGCAAAGTTGACGCATGCGCAGTGCCACTTAACAAACAAATTCTTTCCGGAATTCGGCTCCGGTCAAAGAGTCCTGTGCCGGACGGTTAAACCGGGCCGTTGAGCGGCACGGGGCTGCTCCCAAGCGCGCAGTCCGGAATGGATCGTTTCCAAAGAAGGGGTGACAAGCCGCTCGAACCCAATTTGATTGGACGCCTCTCAGGTGCCCCACCCCACCCCATCCTTGAGGCCGTCGGCGGCGACGGTGTCGTCCACGCGCCTCGCCGTGGCCGCGATGGCCCTGTCGGGTATCTTTCCGCTGCTGCAGGCGGGTGTGCCGCCCAAGGTGGAGTCGCTGATCGAGGACCGCTGCGCCGATTGCCACGACAGCGACCGGAAGAAGGGCGGCCTCGATTTGACCGCTCTACCCTTTGATCCTTCGAGCCCCACGAACTTCACGGAATGGGTGAAGGTGTATGACAGAGTGAGCGCGGGGGAGATGCCCCCGAAGAAGAAGCCAAGGCCGGATCCCGTCGAGCTCGCCGCCTTCACCCAGTCCCTCTCCGGCGCCCTCACGGCCGCGGAGGTCCGCCGAACGGCGACCGAGGGGCGCTCCACGCTGCGGCGGCTCAACCGGTACGAGTACGAGAACACCGTGAGGGACCTGCTCCAGGCGCCCTGGCTCCAACTGAAGGAGGGCCTTCCCGAGGACGGGGAATCCTTCCGCTACAACAAGGTCGGCGAGACCCTCGACATGTCCCACGTACAGCTGGCGCGCTACCTGGCGACGGCCAACAGCGCCCTGCGGCAGGTGATGGCGACGCAGCCCGACAGGCCGGCAACGAAGGTGACGCGCTACTACGCAAGGGACCAGACGAGCTTCACCGAGAAGATGAAGTTCGACGAGTTCAACACGGCGGCCGAGCGCGCCACGTTCGCGGTGCTGGGTACGGGCCCCGAGCCCGATGTGCGCACCGGCAAGGCGCCCCTGACCGCGGGCCCAGATCACCCCGAGGTGCGGGAGCGCGAGGCCATGGGGGTCGTCGCGAGCAACTACGAGCCCGTCGAGGTCTACTTCGAGAAGTTCGTCGCACCGGTCAGCGGTCACTACCGGCTCCGGTTCAAGGCCTACCCGGTGTGGGTGGGCCCGGGCAAGGGCGAGAAATGGTTCATCCCCGACCTGGACAAGGTCTCCGAGGGCCGCAGGTCGGAGCCGATCACGGTCTACTCCGAAACGCCCCCGCACGGGGTGCGCCGGCTGGGGACGTTCGACGCCACCACCGACGCCGCCGTGCACGAGCTCGACACGTTTCTCCTCGCGGGCGAGATCATCCGCCCGGATGCGGCGCGCCTGTTTCGGTCCCGGCCGGGCGCCGCCCGCTGGCACAATCCCCTGGCGGAGCGCGACGGGCAGCCCGGGGTCGCGTTCGGGTGGATGGAGGTCGAGGGACCGCTCTACGAGGAATGGCCCGCCGCGGGCCACCGGGTGCTTTTCGATGGGCTCCCCCTCGCGAAGTCCACCCGTCCCGGCGGGGGCGTCGAGGTGCTCTCCACCGACCCGAGGCGCGACGCGCGCCGGCTGCTGCGAGCGTTCGCGCGGCGGGCCTACCGGCGCCCCGTCGACGATGCCGAGGCGCTTCGCTTCCTTCCCATCATCGAGGACGCGCTCAAGCAGGGCAGCAGCTTCGCCGAAGCGATGATCGCGGGGTACTCCGCGGTCCTGTGCTCGCCCCAATTTCTCTATCTTGAGGAGGAGCCGGGTGTCCTCGACGACTACGCCCTGGCCTCGCGGCTGTCGTATTTTCTCTGGAACTCGGCCCCCGACGAGCCGCTCCGGGCGCTGGCCGAGCGGGGCTCGCTCCACCGGGGCGCGGTCCTGCAGGGGCAGGTGGAGCGCATGCTGGACGACCCGCGCTCGCACCGGTTCGTGGACGCGTTCCTCGCGTACTGGCTGCAGCTGCGAAAGATCGGAGTGAGTTCCCCGGACCCGGACATGTATCCGGACTACTACCTGGACGACCTGCTGACCGAGTCGGCCGAGGACGAGACCCACGCGTTCTTCTCCGAGCTCATCCGCGCCGACCTGCCCGCCCGCAACGTGGTGGCCTCCGACTTCGTGATCGTGAACGAGAGGCTCGCGACCCTCTACGGCCTGCCCGGGGTGGAGGGCGTCGGGCTCCGGCGGGTCGAGCTTCCCCCGGGCTGCGTCCGGGGGGGCCTGATGACCCAGGCAAGCGTGCTCAAGGTCACGGCCAACGGCACCACCACCTCCCCGGTGCTGCGCGGCTCGTGGATCATGGAGCGCATCCTCGGTCGGCCGCCGCCGCCCCCGCCTCCCAACGTGCCGACGATCGAGCCCGACATCCGCGGCGCGACGACGATCCGAGAGCAGCTCTCGAAGCACCGAAGCCAGGAGACCTGCGCGGCCTGCCACGCCAACATAGACCCGGCGGGCTTCGCCCTCGAGAATTTCGACGTCATGGGCGGGTGGCGCGAGCGCTACCGGGCGATCGATGGCGCGCCCGGAGCGGAGGGATTCGGGCACAACGGGCAGCATTTCGCCTTCCACGCCTCCCTGCCGGTCGACAGCAGCGGCCAGCTGCCGGACGGCCGCACCTTCAGCGACGTGCGCACGTTCAAGCTGCTGCTGCTCGGCGACGAGCGGCAGATCGCCCGGAACCTCGTGCGCCAGCTGCTCGTGTACGGCACCGGGGCGCCCGTGCGTTTCGGCGACCGCGCCGACGTGGAGCGCATCCTGGACCGGTCGGCCGCGAGCCAATACGGCGTGAGAACCCTGATCCGCGAGGTTGTGCAAAGCAGCCTTTTCGTGCATAAGTAATCCGTCAGACCCCATGAAGACCCCGACCGAAGGCCGCCCGCCCCCCGGATGCCATGTCGCCACGGCGCGCAGCGTGTCCCGGCGCCAGTTCCTGCGGGGCGTGGGCGTCGTGCTGGCATTGCCGCTCCTCGACGCGATGGCCCCGTCCTTCGCTTTCGCGTCCGGGCCCGACAAGCAGAAGGCTCCGGGCGAGAAGCCGAGGCGGATGCTGGCCGTCTGCAACAACCTGGGGCTGTTGCCCGGGCAGTTCTTCCCCGCCCAGGCCGGGCGCGGCTACGAGCTCTCGCCCTACCTGCGGGCGCTCGCCGAGCACCGCGACGACTTCACCGTCGTGAGCGGGGTGTCCCACCCGGATGTCGACGGCGGCCACCCGGCCGACATCTGCTTCCTGACCGCGGCGCCCCACCCGGGGAGCGGCGGCTTCCGCAACACAATCTCCCTCGACCAGTACATCGCCGAGCGCATTGGCTACCGCACGCGGTTCCCCTCGCTGACCCTCGGCGTGAACGTGGAGCAGGGCGTGCGCAGCCTGTCGTGGACGGCCTCGGGGGTGCTGATCCCGTGCGAGGAGAAGGCCTCCGACGTATTCAAGCGCATGTTCGTGCAGGGCACGGCGGCCGAGGTGGACGCGCAGGTGCGCCAGCTCGACCAGGGCCAGAGCATCCTCGACGCCGTGGCGGGACAGGCCAAGGAGCTCCAGCGCAGGGTCGGCGCCCGAGACCGGGCGCGGCTCGACCAGTACTTCACCAGCGTGCGCGACCTGGAGCAGCGCATGCAGCAGTCCCGCGAGTGGGAGCGCCGGCCGAAGCCCGTCGTGCACATGCCCGTGCCCCTCGACCCCGCGAGCCCGCGCGAGTACATGGACAAGGTGAAGCTCATGTACGACATGGCGAGGCTGGCCTTCGAGACGGACTCGACGAGGTCGATCTCGCTCATGCTCGACAGCGTCAACTCGCCCGCGATCGAGTTCGGCGACGTGAAGACGACCGACGGCTACCACAGCCTCTCGCACCACGCCCAGGCCGCGGCGAAGATCGCCCAGCTGAAGGCGATCGACGAGTGGCACATGCGCCTCCTGGCGAACCTCATGAGCGACCTGAAGGCCGTGCGCGAGGACGGGGACAGCCTCCTCGACCGAACGATGGTGCTCTATGGCTCAAACCTCGGTAACGCGGACACGCACGTGACGACGAACCTGCCGACCCTCCTCGCGGGCGGCGGATTCCGGCATGGCCAGCACCTGGCCTTCGACACCGCCCGCAACTATCCCCTGCCCAACCTGTTCGTCTCCATGCTCCAGCGCATGGGCAT
>CAIXHE010000056.1 GCA_903919205.1 uncultured Opitutaceae bacterium
GCCGAGGTCGCCCACCCCGGCCTTCTGCGTCACGTCCTCGAACTTCCAGCCCCCAAGGTTGCGAAATAGCCGGCAGCTTCGGGTCTTGCTGACCACAAAGAGGTCCGGCCTGCCATCCCCGTCGTAGTCGCCGATCGCCACACCCGTGCCGATGGCACCATTCTCGCTCTGGCTGTAGAGGGAGCTCCACATCCTCGGGTCGTCGTAGGGATTCTCCGTGACGACACCGGTCTCCTGCGGCGAGAGCAGCTTGAAGAGCGTGGCGCCCCTGCGCCCGGCGCGGGGCGCCAGCGCTCGCTCGCGAATCGAGCCCGACGGGTCGCCTCCGCCCGACGCTAGGCCGGCGAGGCTCAGCGGGTGGCCCACCAGCACGGCGCCCCCGGCAGCCAGCGTCTTTAGGAACGCCTTGCGGTTCATCGGAGCGCGCCGGCCGGGGTCGATAGACGGCTCCGACCGCCTGGGCTCTGGAGGGTGCGAGTCGGGGCGTGGCGCAGGTCGATCATCTCTCGGCACCCAGAAAAGCGGACATTCGGGGAAGGAACAAGCCCTCTCGCAAAGGGGGCGGCGCGCCCGCTCATTCGGATGGAGTTTCCCGACCCGCGCCCTTTAATGACCCCACCCTATCGTGCAGACCCCGCCCGTGCACCCATGAGTCTACCGCTTCGGCCCAGATCCCGAGCCTGGATCGTGGCGCCCGCCTTCGCTCTTGCCTTCCTTCTCTGGACGGACGGCACGCGGCTGCGGCATGTCGAGCGGGCTTCCGACATCCAGGGCGCCGGGGCCCAGGCGGACCTCCGCTCGCCCACGGGCTACGCCGGGGGAAAGCGCTGGCTCATCGTCCCCGAGCACGACAACGGCACCTATCAGTGGATCGAGGAGACGCAGGAAATGCTTGCCCGCGGCGACTTTCGGGTGCGCAGCGCCTCCTATGAAAACGCTCCGTTTGGGCGCGACGTTCACGCCGCCTCGCCCTACCGCTGGTGGCTGGTCGCGGTCGGCTGGGCCGGGCACGCCGTCACGGGACGGTCGCTGGGGCTTTGGATGGAGAGGGCCGTCCTCTACGCAGATCCGCTCGTCCATGCGCTGCTCGTGTTGTCGGTGGCGGCCCTGGCGGCGGCCCGCTTCGGACCCCTCTGCGCCGCGCTCCTGTCGCTCGGGCTCGTGGGATTCTTCCCGCTCTGCGCAGCCTTCCTGCCGGGAATCGCGAGCGACTTCGGACTGGGGCAGGCACTAGCGCTCGCGAGCATCCTCCCTGTCCTGGCCGGCACGCTGGCGCCAAGGGAGCGGCCCGGGTGGCACATCCTTGGCGGCGTGGCCGCCGGATGCGGACTCTGGGTGAGCGCCATGACCCAGGTCCCGGTGACGGCCGGCGTCGCCCTGGGTGCGATCCTCTCGACCGGGTTCCTTCGCGCCCGTGCTGAAGCCCCTTCAGGCCCCCCGGTGATGCCTCCCTGGAGAGCCTGGGCCCTCGCGGGTGCGCTCACGTCCCTCCTCGGATACCTGGTGGAATACTTCCCCGGTCGCATGGGCTTCGAGCTTCGCGTCAACTATCCCCTCTACGGGCTAGCCTGGATCGGTCTCGGCGAACTTCTGGTGATCCTCGAAGCGTGGGTGCGGGGAGAGGCCCCGCTCAGGAAAACCCGGGGCCGGGTCATCGGCGTGCTCTCGGTGGCGGCCCTGGGCGCGCTACCTTGGGCGCTCCTTCGCGGCGGCGGCCACTCCCCATTGATCGACGACCTCCACGGCTTCCGGCTTTGCAACCTGCCGGACGCCCCCGCGGCCCAAAGCCTGCGCGCCTGGCTGGGAAGCGGCGACGCCCGCGGCACCCTTTCGGCCACACTTCTGCCTCTCGTGCTGCTGGCTCCCGCGGCCTGGCAGATGTTTCGGTCGGGCGCGGACGCGGGCCGCAGGGCCGCCATTGCCCTAGCTTTCGGCCCCGTCGCCGTCACCCTGGCGCTCGCCCTCGGACACCTGCGCGGCTGGAGCACGCTCGACGTCGCCCTGCTCGGCATCGTCGCGGCCTCCACCGCCCGCGGGCCGGCGCTCCCGCGCGGCCTTGCCTGGATCTGGGCCGGACTCGTCGCGGGGGCGGTCGCCTGCGGCCTTGCGCAGCTCGCGCCTTCGATTCATGGCGGTGAGGAGTCGCCGCTTCGCTACACTCGGGCCGAGGTCGAGGGCCTCTATGAGCGCGACCTTGCGCACTGGATCGCGGACCGCGCCGGGCCCCGGGGCGCGACCGTCCTCGTTCCACCCTTCCGGACCTCGAGCTTCTGCTTCTACGGAGGCCTGCGCGGAATCGGCACCCAGAATTGGGAGAACGCCGCGGGCCTCGCGGCCACATTCAGGATCATGACGTCCACGCAGCCGGACGAGTGCCTCTCGCAGATCGGTGAACGCGGGGTCGACTTCATCGTGCTGCCCTCGTGGGACACCGACTTTGATGACTTCGCGCGGATGCGCCTCAAGGTTCCCGAGGCGTCGTTCGCCTTCGCGCTAAAGGGCACGCTGGGGGGCGTCTTCAACTGGCTGCGGCCGCTTCCCTACAAGGTCCCTCCGTTGGCGGGGATTACGGGGGAGTCCGTATTGATATTCCGCGTCACCGACGAGGCGGATCCCGCGACCCTTCAGGGGCGCCTTGTGGAGTACCTGATCGAGATGCACGAGACCGGTGCGGCGGCCCTGGCCGGGCAGGCCCTCCTGCGTTACCCCTCGGACGTGGGCTGTATGGTGGCGCAGGCCCAGCTCGCGGCGGCGCAGGGGGACCGTGCCGGCTTCGCAAAGGCCCTTCGGGCGATCGTACCCAACCTCTCAAACGGTGCCGACAGAAACCTGGCCTGGGACCGCCGGGTGAGTCTGTCCGTCGTGATGGCCATCGGGGGTCGCGCCGACCTCTCCCGAGCCCAGCTCGCGCGGTGCCTGGCCGATGCCGATCCCGAGAAGATCCGGGCGCTGACCACCGAATCCCTCTACCACCTCCTCGTCCTCGCGAAGCGGTTTCACCTGGAGGTGCCGGGCCCCGGCGTGCAAGAGCTCGCGATCGGGCTGCTTCCGTCGGATCTGCGCACACGCCTCTGAGGGCTCGGCCGGCCGAGCGAGCCGGCTGCGAAGGGCTGCGCAGGCGCGGGTGGGCAGCCGCTGTAACCCGCGTGGGCAGGGGGGCGTCACGGACCCTGAGACCCATGAATATCAAAACCATCGCCCTTCTAGGGCTCACGCTTGCGGCCCTTCCCGCGCATTCCCAGACGACACCGACCGCGACGCCCCCCCAACTCTCCCAATGGGCCCAGCGTCTGCCGGTGCTCAAGAACGCCGCCGTCCTCGGACTGACGCCGCAGCAGATCAGCTCGATAAACGCACTCCTCCAGGATGCCTGGAACACCGAGCAGACGATCAAGTCGAACGCGAGCCTCACCCCCGCAGAGCTGCACGAGCAGACGGCTGCGAACCGGAAGGCTGCACGCAGGGAGATCCGAAACATCCTGACGCCCGCGCAACGCCAGCAGCTGCGGGCCCTGCTTCACGGTGGAGCGCAGCCGCCCTCTACCGCGGTCCCGACGCCGACGCCCACGCCCTGAGGGCGCGGTTTCAAAGGAAGCTGAGCCGGGCGAGGTCGCGGCGCCGCGGATCGTCACCGATCAATTTCTCGCCGCCCACCTTCGCGACCTGCTAGAATAAAATGGCGGAGAGAGGGGGAATCGAATGCTGCAACGCGCTCTTCTCCCGGGATAGATGCCATGAGAACTCGCATTCTTGCTAGGGGCTAGCACGAGGGGAAAACGCTGAATTTTTGAGTGAGGAACAGCTCGCGGTTGAGGATTTTGCTCTGGGCCGTTGACAAGGTCTATTTGTGGTCCGATTTTCGGTCCATGAATTACTTCACGGTTTCCACTGCAAAACCGAAGTTGGGGCGGCTTCTCGACAGTGTCCTTAAGGATGGAGTTCCTGTGGTACTCCGGCGGGGTGACCGCTTCCTGCAGATAAGCGAGTACATCCTGCCACACCCCAAGCCAAAGGGATCACGTGAACCTTTCACCGCTGAGGAAGAGCCATCAGACTATGGTCGCTCCAATGGTCTCCATTTTAGGGTCAATCTTTTTGAATCGCACGAGGGCTGGTCCGTGAGCTGCCCGGACCTCCCAGGGTGCCACTCACAGGGAAGGAATCGCAAGGAAGCTCTGACAAAAATCAAAGAGGCAATTCGTCTCTGGCTAGAGGTCGAGACCGAGGACACAGGGTTGAAGCGCGTTGAGCAAGCCGATGTGCTTGTTTAGCCGATGCCCAGAATTCCAGGAGTCGGCCAGAGCGACGCCGTGAGGGTGTTTCAAAAGCTTGGCTATAGAATTGCTCGCCAGAGCGGACACGTGATCATGAGCAACGGGAAGATCCGCCTCTCGATCCCCAGACATTCGCCGATCAACGCGATTACGATGGGGGCCATCGCACGCGATGCCGGCCTCACCCCGGAGCAATTCCTTAAATTACTCTAGACGTCCTTCCTAGACCCAAAATGGCGGAGAGAGGGGGATTCGAACCCACGGTACGGTTTTACCCGTACAACGGTTCAGCAAATCATTTTGTTGTATCTTGGCGTGTGGTTACAGAGTCACCGATATCTCGTTTTTCCGCTCCGAAAAACAGAAGGGTGTACCCAGAAAAAAAATCACTCGAACCGGCTGATACCGGAGTCGATCCGCACTATTCCCTGCTAACAACCGAGAACAGGCGCCGCGTAGGTGACGATTTTAGGATTTTTTTTCTCTATCGTCGCCAACATCAGTCGGGCAAAGGCTCGCTAAACCGGGATCACCAGCGCTTGACGCGTGCCACTACTAAATATATCTTTTTTTCATGAAGGATACATACAGCATTAAGGACCTCCAAAGGGAGACGGCATCGGCGATCGACGCAGCGGAAAGCGGAGTGCTTGTGACTGTGACCCGACACGACCGTCCCGTTGCTCATGTCATATCCGCAGCGCGTCTGGGCGGAATTCTAGAAACGATGGAGTTGCTCGCAGATGCCGACTTTAACCGTCAGTTGAAACTTCTCAGATCCGGCAAGCTGAAGTTCCACCCTGCCGCATCCCTTGCCGACTAAAGTAACAGTCTCGGAGCAGGTGCGAGAGTACCAGAGGGCTCTTGCACCCGAGCCCCGGCGCCGGGTGAAGGCTGCCATCCTTGGTTTAGTAGACGGGAGCGGTGATATCAAAACCTTGCATGGCAATCTTGAAGGCCTGTCGCGTTTACGCGTAGGCCAACATCGAATGGTCTTTCGCCATCATGAGGGCCGCATCGAAGTTTTTTTTGCGGCGCCGCGTAGCGTCGTCTACGAGTTTCTCGCTGCCCACCTTCACGACCTGCTGGATTAAAATGGCGGAGAGGGGGGGGGATTTGAATGCTCCCACCGACGAATCTCCCGGGCTAAAGGCGACGACAACGGGCGATTTTGCTAGGGCCTAGCGCTAGGCGAAATGCTGAAATTCCTCGCTTACCTTTCGAAAAGATCATGTTCCCTGCCGCTTATGCACGCTAAGCGTGCATAGTCTCGCTTGACATTATTAACGCTTCCCATGCATACTGTCTACATTGACTCATGATTCAATCATTTGCCGACAAGCCTACCCAAGCCCTCTGGCTAGGTCGTCGGCCACCCGAACTGCCACCCTCAATCCATAAAGTAGCCCTCAGAAAACTGACCCAACTAGAAGCTGTCTCAAACCTCGACGAACTTCGAGTTCCCCCTGGCAACCGCCTCGAAGCGTTGAAGCGCGACCGTTTCGGCCAACATAGCATCCGAGTAAACGATCAATACCGTGTCTGTTTCCGTTGGGACGGGAACAACGCCCACGACGTAGAAATCACCCATTACCATTAGTCCGATGAAAAACCATATCAATGTACATCCCGGCGAACTCCTCCGTGAGGAATTTCTGGTTCCTATGGGAATTACCGCCTACCGGCTCGCAAAGGACGCAAAGCTTCCGCACCAACGTGTAGGCGAGATCCTCAAAGAACGACGGGGAGTAACCGCGGAGACTGATCTCCACCTTTGTGCTTATTTTGGCCTAACCCCGGGCTACTGGTTGCGAGTGCAGCTCGCCTACGACCTTCGCGAAGCCTTAAACAAAGTCGGCAGCAAAATCAAAGCGGCTGTCCATCCTCTTAAGGCTGCTTGAAGCCGGCATAAGAGAGAGACTAGGGCTTCCATATGCGGTAGCTCCAAATTCTTAGCCGCGCAGTCGGAGGCGCAGTCGTCAAAACGGGCGGCGCCGAGGGACGGGAGTCGGGGGCCGAACGGAACGGGGCGGCGCTGGGTGCTCTTCTTCTTGCAGTAGGGGCGCGGGAGCCCGGAGAACGCGCCAAGGGCGAGCTCGCGGATATCGATCAGGGAGGAGATGTCGGTGTTCATTTTATTAGGGTGGCCTAGTTCAATTTTAGGCGCTCCCGCGCAAACTCCCGCCACGTTGCACCTGCCTTCCCGCCGCTCCTCTCCTTCGCCGAAACCCTGCGAATGCCGGGTTACGACAATTCTCCGGCATTCGATGTCGCGCCTCGGCGGAGGCCACGCTCTACCCCCCCCGGGGGGGGGTAGCCCGTTGGTTCGCCCTTTGGCCAACTCCCTGGCAGGCGGAAGGTAGCTGAATTCTGTTCTTTTAATTTAACAAAAACATGGTAGTTTTTATTAAATAAATTTTGTCCCACAAAGACGCATGAGTGTTGAACAACAGATAATTAGCAGGATCTATGGCAATGGGAGGGGTAAGGCCTTCACCCCAGTCGATTTCGCGGACCTCGGCGACCGCAATTCCGTGGGGGTCGCCTTGTTCAGCCTAGCCAAGGAAGGGCGCATCCGGCGCCTGTCCCGGGGGCTCTACGACTATCCGGTGAAGCATCCCGAGCTTGGGCTGCTGAATCCCTCCCCGGAGCGGGTCGCCGAGGCCCTGGCCCGCGGGGCCGGCCTCCGGCTCCAGCCGGCCGGCGCCTTCGCGGCCAACCAGCTGGGCCTCTCGGAGCAGGTGCCTGCCCGGATCGTGTTCCTGACGGACGGGGCCGGGCGCAAGGTGTCCATAAAGCGCCTCGTGATCGAGCTGCGAAAGGCGGCCCCGCGGCAGCTCGCCCTGGCCGGCTCCATGAGCGGCACCGTCATCCAGGCGCTGCGGTACCTGGGTCGTGACCACATCACGCCCGCCCGCGTGGCGACCCTCCGCAAGGTGCTGAAGCCGGAGGACCGCCGGCGGCTCCCGAAGGACGCACGCTTCGCCCCGGTCTGGATGCGCCCCTACCTGTTGGCCATCGCGGAGGGGGCCTGATATGCGTGACTTCGCGCGCCGCACGACCGCGGACCGGGCCGCCTACTTTGGCGAGGCCGCGGCCAACCGGGGCGTGCCGGTCTGGATGCTCGAAAAGGATTTCTGGGTCTGCTGGCTCCTGCAGCAGGTCTTCGGGCTCCAGCATCTGAAGGACCACCTAGTGTTCAAGGGAGGCACCTCCCTCTCGAAGGTGTTCGGGGTCATCAAGCGGTTCTCTGAGGACATAGACCTGTCGGTCAGCCCAACCCTTCTCGGCTTTACCGAGGAGGGCCTGGACCAGGCCACAGGGCGACCTTTTAAGGAGCTGTGCAGGAAGCTCGAGGCGGCATGCATCGAGGAGATCCAGGGGCGAACGCGGACACTTCTTGCTGAGGCCATCACCCGTGAGCTTGGCCCGGAGGGAGATGCGGGCTGGTCCCTAACATTTGAGATCGACCCACAGACCGAGTCGCCAGTGCTTCAGTTTCAGTTCCCGGTCAGCACCATCTTCGGGGGCTAGGTGCCGCCCCGGGTGAAATTGGAGTTCGGCTCGCTGACCGACCAACGCCCCGTGGGGGCGCATTCGGTGACCCCGATGATTGGGGAGGCTTACCCTGCGGTGTTCTCGGTCTCGGTGGCCGCAGTCGTGGCCCTCGAGGTCGAGCGCACCTTCTGGGAGAAAGCGACTATCCTCCATGCGCAGTGCCACCGGGATCCGGCAAAGGTCATCCCGGACCGCTACGCACGCCATTACTCTGACCTTGCAGCGCTGGCGCGCCATGATCTGGGAGCCCAATGCCTGGCCCGGACGGACCTGCTGGCCACGGTGGCTCACTACAAGAGCGTCTACTTCGCGTCCGGCTGGGCCAACTATCAGACTGCCAGGCCCGGCACCCTGCGGCTCGTGCCTCCGGAGTTCCGGTTGGCCCCACTGGCCGAGGACTACCGGCTCATGAGGGACATGTTTCTTGAGGAGCCACCCGCCTTTGACGTGGTCATGGCAACGCTCCAGGAACTGCAGGACCGCATCAACGGGTGACGGACAGGCCTCGTAGGACCTAGCCGCCACGGGCCGACTCATTCAGATAAGATCTCGCGAGTGAGCTTCGGTTGAAGTGGAGCCATGTCTCCGTATGTTTGAAATCCTCTTTCCCCTTCCGTTCCTGTTCCTCGGCCTGCTGATGACCTTCAAGCGCGAAAGGTTTGCTGGATGGTTCTGCAAAATCGGGAGGGGCACATGGCGTAGGGGTATGCGGGCATATTACATTCTAGCGTGATCTAGATTTTCGCGTGCATTGCCTAAATGACTGCCCAAACGCTGCTCGTTTTTTTCAGGAAGAAACGTACAACTTTATGGAGAAATGGGGTGAAAGATATCCATAATCAGTCACTTAGAATACACCTCGTGAATGCTCGATTTTTTAGTGGCGGAGGGAGGGGGATTCGAACCCCCGTAACCATTTCTGGTTAACAGGTTTAGCAAACCTGCGCCTTAAGCCACTCGGCCATCCCTCCGTGATCTACTGCGCCTTTGTAGCGGTGTTTGGGAAACCGTCCCTTTCGGCCACTCAGGCACCTCTCCGTTCTTGGAGAGTGGAGCCAACGCGCCCGCACCCCTCAGGGCAAGGACGTATTTGTGGGCCCGCCCCCCTTCCTCGGGCAGGGCACCGTCCTCAGGACTTCGGAGGTAAGAGTCGGTCGATCGCCTGCGTAAGGGCCTGCGCCGTGGAGTCTTCACCCTCGACGAGGGCAAGGACCCGCGCCTCGCCCAAGTGGATCAATGCCTCCTGCCTCTGGCCCTTCTCAAGCAGGTGCTCGGCGATCCGATGCTCGACCGCGGATGTCACCTCGCCACTGTGCTCGGCAGCGAGAAGCCATCGCGTCGACCCGTCCGGGTCACCCCGCCGATCGAGGATCACCGCGGCCCGCAGGTCGTTCACGTGGTTGCGCGGCTGGTGCGGCGCCGCCTCCACGCTCGCGTTCTCAGCGTCCTTGGTTTTGCCCTGAATGTTGAGCACCCCGAACAACGCCTCCAGGGCCGGCTCGCTCGACGGATCTGCCTGGAGGAGGGCGCGGTAGTCCCGCTCGGCCGCCGGGTAGTCTCCCGAGAGCTTGGCCAGGCGCCCACGGATGAGGAGGAGGCTGGTCTCGGTCGGATGCCCCCGGATCTCCGCGTCGAGGAAGCGCATGCCCTCGCCGAAGCGCTGGGTACGGGCGAAGAAGTCCGCGAACGCGGGCATCATGGTCAGGCGATCCCTTGGGCTGCATGAAGCCACCGTGGCCCTGAGGAGCTTCTCGGCCTCGTCAAAGCGGTGGAGGCGGGAGAGCTTGATCGCCTCGTCGGTCTTGAGCGTGAAGCTCTCGGGCTGGAGCCCCTCGGCGCGCCGGGCGTCGGCAAGCGCAGCCTCGAGGTCCCCGAGCTGGTCGTCAATGTCCTCGAGGATCTTGGGAAGGTCAGGGTTAGACGGGTCGGCGGCCTGCGAAGCCCGTACGGTGTCCCTGGCCCGGTAGAGCGTGCGCGTGTCCAGGCTCTGGGCCTCCGCGGCCGAGGTCTCCCGGGCCAGGCGCGCCTCGTCCGCGCAGTAGGTCAGCTGGTTCGTGAAGGGAGGGTTCTGCACGATGGACGCGATCTTCTGCAGGACGTTGAGCCGCTCGTGGGCCGTGTAGCCGACCGCGTTAGCGCAGGACTGAGGGTCGAGCCAGGGGCCCCCACCCTTTGCCGCGCCCTTCAGCTGCGACTCGGCCTCCTGCGCCATCCACAGCGCGAGCTCGTAGTTGCCCTGCCAGTCGAAGTGCACGTGCTCGAGGAAGAGCCGGCGTCCCGACGGCTCGGCCTCCGAGCGTGGATCGCTGCCCATGCGCAGCGCCGCGTCTAGAAGCGTCACGCCCGGGTGGTCCCGCGCCACTGAGCGGACGACCTCGTTAATCCTTGGATCCGGGCGGAACCTGAGCGCGTCCCAGTGTTCGGCGTCTAGGAGCCGCGCGCGCGCAGCCTCGAGATGGCCCTCGGCCAGCTCGACCTGCCCTAGGAGGTAGGACGCATCGGCAAACTGCGGATCGATGCGCAGCGCTTCCCCCAGATCCTCCCGGGCTTGGGCGAGCCTCCCCGCAAGCCATGCCACCCGGGCGTTCATGAAATCCCCGTCCGCGGACGACCGTTGTTCGGCACTTAGCCCCAGACGGTGGAGCGAGAGAAGCGGGGCGCAGTCCTTCAGGTTGCACGCCGCTGTGCAGAGGAGCGTCCGGGCCCCCGAGCGGCTGGCGACCGCCACGATGTCGCGCAGGTTCGCCTCGAAGTTCCGGTACGTCGCCTCGAGCCTCGCGTCGTCCCCGCGAACGGCGTTGTCCGCGAACATCGACATCCCGCCCCATTCCGCCGGGCGCCCGCTTGAGCGGGCGAGGTGACCCGCTATGGAGCCGAGGAGCTGGCCGGTGCGCGTCGACTTCACATACACGCTTAGCCGGATGACCCAGAGCGGGGGCATCTGGGAGAGGTAGGCGCAGCCCGGACCGTAGGGCCCGACCACCTCGTTGTTGCCCATGTAGATGACAAAAAGGTCGGGCGAGATCCCCGCCATCTCGCGGGCCACCTGGTAGACCACATGGGAATTGATGGCCACGATGCCCGTGTTGATCACCTCCACCTCGCGACCCGGGAAGCGGGAGCGCAGCTGCGCCCGCAGCTGCGCCGCGAACCCGAAAGCGGGCACGGGCACGCCCTGGGCAGCGGACTCTCCAAGGACCACCACCCTCAGGGCCCCCGGCGGCTTGGCCTTTGCGACCCGGAAGTTGATCGGCCGCAGGTCGAAGGTGCTCGGCATGAACCAGCTGACAAAGTCGGGGTTCGAGCGGAGGTAGCCGGGCTGCGCGTCGGCGATGAGGAAACTGACCCGCCTGCCGTATCCGGCGAGCCTGAGCCCCGCCTCGAGGGCAGCGAGCGCCACCACCGGTGCCAGGACCAGGGCCAGGGCGCGGTAGATCCAGACCCTGGGCAATTGCCCGGGCTTCGGGCCGGGGCGATGGGGCGGCGGGGGGGCTTCGCTCACGACGGAGGGAGCATCCTGCAGCTCTCCCCGCTCGGCTGTCAACCAGCGGGCCCTGCAGGCCGTCAGTCCCTCAGGCGCCCGTCGAGACGGCCCAGCAGCTTCGCCGCATACAGGGCCACCCTCTGGCGCACGATCGACTCGCTGTAGGTCCTAGGAAAGCCGAGCTCGGGCACCGAGGTGAGCGCGGATCCCGAGGCCGGGTAGAGCGCGATCCACGCGAGGATGCGCCGCAATCGGTAGGCTTCGTATCGGGACCGAAGCAGGTCGAACACCCGCCGAGCGATCTGCCCCTCCTCCAGGTCACGGCTCACGTCGGCGAGAGCCGCGACGCAGAGAAGATTGCGCACGGCCTGCCCTGAGTCCGCCGCGTGGCCCGGCGCCCACGCTTCCAGGCGCCGGGTCAGGGGATCCGCGACGCCCACTCCCCTCGGCAACGGCCGGGACAGGCGGCTAACGAACTCGTCGTCACCGGGAACATGGGACACGTCCACGGAAGCCATCTCGGCGTCCGTGAGCGCCTCGTAGCCGATATCCGGGGGCAGCTCGGGCCGCAGGTGGCCCGTCCATGCCGCGGCCGCGCCGACAGCCACCCACGCACCCAACGGAGCCAGGGCCCAGGGCACGCCCCCGCGGCCCAGGCGGCCGCCCACCTCCCAACGGAAGAGCCGCGCGCCCGCCACGCCTGCGCTCAGGCCCATCGCAAGCAAGGCCGCCACCCCAAAGCCCCCGCCCCCCGGAGCCGCACCCCCGCAGTACACGCGCTCCAGGAGTTCGACGGCGTAGCGGCCGGGCATGAAGCCGGCCACCGCCTGGGCCCAGGCGGGAAGGGCCGCGAGCGGCAGCCCCACACCGCCGATCATGATCATGGGCAGGAACAGGCACTGGCCGATCGCCTGGACGGCGGGGACGTCGTCGGCGGCGGCCGCGATCAGCAGGCCGAAGCCGAGGAAGGACCCGGTCACGAGAACGACCGCGCCGGCCGCGAGGGCCGGATGCCCGGGCAGCGGCGTGTGGTACAGGACGCGGGCCGCGACCACCTGCAGGGCCACCGAGGTGGCGACCAGCACCACGCGGGCGAGCAGCACGTCAGCGACGAGGAGCGCCGTCGGCACGGGGAGAAGGCGGTAGCGCCTCCAGATGCCCCGCTCGCGCTCCGCCACGAGCGCCGTCGGCAGGCCGAAGCACGCCCCTCCCAGGATCGTGATCGTGATCAGCTGCCCCATCTGTCCGAGCAGCGCGGGTTCCTCGGCGCGGAAGACGCTCCCGAAGGCGACGAGGAACAGCAGAGGGACCAGGTAGCCGTACACGATCGCCTGGCGGCTCCGGAAGTTAAGCTCCAGGACGAGGAACATGTGGCCCAGCAGGCCCCGGGCGCTTCGAAGGGCCTCGCTCATGATTCGCCGGAGCCGGTTGCCCGCGCGTCGCCCGTGATTGCGAGAAACACGTCCTCCAGCGAGGCGCCTACCACCCGCAGCTCCACCAGGCGGTTGCCGTTCGTCGACACGGCCTCCACGAGCGCCGCCAGGGTCGGGTTCACGTCGTCGGTGGATAGCCTCCAGCCGTCCTCCCACGCCGTGCAGCCAGTCACGCCAGGCAGGGCGCGCAGCATCGCCGCATCCGTCGGCACCTCGGTGCGCACCTCGATCGCCCGGGGGCCCGCGGCGCGGTCGGCGAGGCTCCTCGGGCTTGCCACCTCCAGGATGCGGCCCCGGTCAAGGATCGCCACGCGGTCGCACAGGGTGGCGGCCTCCGCGAGGTCGTGGGTGCTCAGCAGGACGGAGCCGCCGCGCCCGCGCATCCAGGACATGAGCGCGTGCAGCTCCCGCCTCGCCAAGGGGTCGAGGCCGGTCGTCGGCTCGTCGAGCACGACCACGGCCGGCCGGTTGACGAAGGCGAGGGCGAGAAACAGGCGCTGCCGCTGCCCGGCGGAGAGCGTGGAGAATGGGGCATGGGCCTTGGCCTCGAGCCCGAACTGACCGAGCAGCTCGGCCGAATCGGCCGGGTGCTCGTAGAAAGAGCCGAAGAGCCTGATCGCGCGGGCGGGAGTCACGCTGTCCTGGAGGCTCGCGGGCTGCACCAGGGCGCCCGTCAGCTGCCGCGCGCGCAGGGGATCCGCCCGAGCGTCGACCCCGGCGATCGCCACCTGGCCGCGGTCGGGCCGGCGCAGCCCGAGGATGCACTCGAGCGCGGTGGTCTTTCCGGCGCCGTTCGGGCCGAGCAGCCCGAAGATCTCACCCGGGCCGACGTCGAAGCCGATGCCCCCCAGCGCCTCGACGCGGCCATAGCTCTTCGCCAGGTCTCGGACGCGGAGTCGGGGGGTCGCGGGGTCGGGCATGGGGGCGTTGGGGGTCGCGGGACGCTGAAGCCTCCCCGCCCGCACGTGGCAAGTCAACGCGGGGCCGGGTAGGGGGTCCGTTTGAACCAGGCGCCGCTACGTTCGGCCGGAACAAGCTATGCAGGCGGGAGATCCGGCGACACGCTAACGAGCGGTCGAGCAGCCCCCGGCGTCGAGCGCGGCTCGGAAGTCCAGCTTGGCCGGCCGGTAGCGCACGCCGCATAGCGACACGGCGCGCACCACCTCAGGCCGTCGCAGGGATGATGCTGCGGACAGCACGTGCGGCAGCAAGCCGCGCGGAACGTCGGTTGCGACGGTGCAATGCGGATGCCATCGCCCCCGCTGGTAATGCGGAGAGTTCGCAGCGTCCAGCCGCTCAAGCAGCCCGCTCACGTCGTCATGCACCTGCAGAAGGGGCGGCGTCGGGACAACGCCGATGAACACAACCCCCTCGTCGCCGGGAAAGTGCCCCACGCAATCAAGGTGCAGATCAAAAACTTCCCGCGAGCGAGCAAGGGACTGAACAGCCTGTTTGAGCCCGACTGGGCACTCCGCCAGCACGGCCAAACTTACATGCGGCGCAATGCCAAGTTCCGTGCGGCGCGGCACGCCGGCCACCTGTTGCAAGGCCGACCAAACGGATGTCAGCTCGCCGCGAGAGCGGTCATCGAAATGGAGTTCGACAGAGAAAGGCATGGAGCGCTCGTCGCCGATACCCTCCACGCTGACGGGCAAGCGACCCGACTTCAACGTTCGTATGCCCGGGAGCGGCAATGGCCGCCACCGCACGCTGATCGAGATGACGAACGAGCGGCCGGGGAGCGACGATCGAACGGCCCCACTGCCCGGGGCGGGGCACACTTGCGCCCGTGCCGCCACCCTGCTCTTATCGGAGGCCCAATGACCCCGCGCCGGACCCTTATCCTGACAGGCGTGTGCACCGCGGCGCTGGCCTGCTCGGCGTGGATCCTCTGGGAACAGAAGCAGCCGCAACTGCCCGCCTATGCCCGGGCTCCGGGCCTGCCGGCGGCGTTCGACGTGGCCCTGAAGGCGGCGAGGGAACGGGCAAAGGGCGGCATGCCCGAGGACATCCGAGAGCTGGCGCAGCTCTACCAGGCGAACCGCCTCTATTCCGAGGCCAAGGCATGCTACCGGGTGCTCGCGGGCCGCGGCGGCGGCCTGACGGCGCGCGACCGCTACTTCCTTGCAGCGATGGCGCTCGACGAGAGCGAGCTCGAGGACGCGAAGGTGGACCTCGAGGCCGTGCTCGCGTCAGAACCCCGCTACGTGCCCGCCCTGAATGCGCTCGCCGACGCAGCCTTCAAGACGGGACACGCCGACCTTGCGGCCCTTCGGTTCGCCGAGGTCCTCGCCATCGAGCCCGATAACCCTCCGGCCGCCCTCGGGATGGCCCGCATCGAGCTGCAGCGCAGGGAGGACGCCAAGGCCGTGGCCCGGCTCCAGGCCCTCCTCGTCCGCCACCCGGAGAGCGCGTCCGGGGCCGCCGTGCTCTCGCAGGTCCTGGAGCGTCAGGGCGAGGCGGAGCGGGCCGCGGCGCTGCGGCAGTGGAGCCAGCAGGCGCACGACCCGGTGCCGCCGGACCCGTGGCTGCGACCGCTGCTCCTCGACTGCTATGACGCCCAGCGCCTCGGCATCGCCTTCGAGCAGTACCGGCTCGCCGCGCAGATGGATGAGGCCCTCCCCCTCCTCGACCGACTGGAACAGCTCGACCCGTCGAGCTGGATCCCCCCGATGCTGCGCGGCTGGTCGCTCCGGAAGGCCGGCAAGTTCAACGAGGCGGTGCAGGAGTACCAGGTTTCCTTGGACAAGGGCGGCGACCCTGAGAAGATAGGCCCCCTGATGGGCGCGGCGATGATTGCAGGGGGCCGCCTCCGCGAGGCCGCGGCGCTCCTCGCGCGCCTGCATGCGCGCCTGCCCCGCTCGGAGCCGATCCTGCGATCCTACTGCGAGGTCGCCGTGCGCGAGGGAGACCGCGTCCTGGCCCGCTCGCTGCTCGGCGAGCTGCTGGGCCAGGACCCCTACCTCTACATGCCCAACATGAGCATGGTGCAGATCCTCTGGTCCGAGGGCCACCACGAACAGGCTGTCCCCTACCTGCAGCGCGTCGCCAAGGTCTTCCCCGCCGACGTCGACGCACGGGGCCTTCTCGCCCAATATTTCCTGGAGCAATCGGACCCCGTGTCGGCGATCGGCCCGCTCGAGCAGGCGCGGGCCGTGCTGAAGGGCACCGCCGACAAGCGCCGCGAGCGCATCTCGGAGATGCTGCGCACGGCCTACCTGGTGGCCGGCAGCCTCGAGGCCTCGCGGGGACGGTTCTCCCAGGCTGTCGATTTCGCCGAGAAGGCGATCGCGGTGGATCCGTCCGAGACGCGGGCCTACGCGCTCGCGGTGAACGCGCTGAAGCGCACCGGCGACTTCCGAAGGGCCGCCGACATCATGGAGCGGATGGTGGCCCTCTCGCCGGGAGTGCCCGAGGCTCGGATGAGCCTCGGCGACCTCGCCTACCAGGGCGGCGACCACGAGCGCGCCAGCCGGGAATGGAAGCGGGCGCTCGAGTTGGCGCCGGCCGGTGCCTCGCAACTGCGCTCGGCGCTCGGCCTCAGGCTGTCGGGCAGGATGGACGAGGCCCTCCTCAAATGAGCGGCATCCGCCCCACCCCGCTTCGCATTGCTGCCGCGGCCGCGGTTGTCCTCGTGACCCTGGCGCTCTTCCTGCAACCATGGAGCCGCCCGCGGGCCGCCCCCCCGGGGCACGGCGCCGCCCGCAAGCGCCTCGCTCGCCCCCTGGGCTACGACTCCTTCACCCATCGGGCCATCGGCCGGCCCGCGCAGGGCGACCCATGGATCACCGACCTCCTGATCGTGGACCTCGACGGGGACGGCCTGAAGGACATCCTGGTCGCCGACGGCCGCCTGAACAAGGTGACCTGGATCCGCCAGGTGAGTCTCGGGGTCTTCGAGGAGCAGGACATCGGCCAGACGATCGCCGGTCCCGCCCACCTCGAGGTCGCCGACCTCTACGGGACCGGGCACCTGGACGTGCTGGTGGCCTCGATGGGCGTCATTCCACCCAGCAACGAGAAGATCGGCTCGGTGGTGGTGCTCGAGAACGACGGGACGAACCACTTCACGAACCGGGTGATCGCGGACAACATGGCCCGGGTGACCTACGTGGCCGCGGCCCCCCTCACGCAGTCCGGGAGGCTGGACCTCGTGGTGGGGGCTTTCGGCTACCTGGAGGGCGAGGTCCGATGGATGGAGAACCTCGGCCATGGAAATTTCAAGAGCCACCCGCTGCTAGACCTGCCGGGCACGATCCACGCCCCCGTGGCGGACCTGCTCGGGGACGGCAACCTGGACATCGTCGCCCTGGTCACCCACAACGTCGAGGAGATCCACGCCTTCTGGGGAGACGGGCGCGGCAACTTCCGCGACCAGGTCCTGTACGGCTCCACCAACAAGGACTTCGGGCTGAGCGGCCTCACGATCGCCGACGTGAACCAGGACGGCAGGCCCGACATCGTGTACACAAACGGGGACGGCTTCGACTACGCGACGCCCGGCTCGCGCCCCTGGCATGGCGTGCAGTGGCTCGAGAACAAGGGCGGCGGAGCCTTCGCCTACCACCGACTGGGCGACTTCCCCGGCGCCTACAGCCCCGTGGTGGTCGACCTGAACGGGGACGGCTACCCGGACATTGTCGCCTGCTGCGGCTTCAACGACTGGACCAACCACGACGCGGTCTCCCTCATCTGCTTCGAGAACGACGGCAAGGGGCATTTCACCCCACGGCCGCTGGCGCACGACCCCACCCACTTGATTGTCGTCAAGGCGGCCGACCTCTTCAATGACGGCCGGATCGAGCTGGTGACGGGGGCCTTCGTCTTCTATCCGCCCGACGACCGGGCCTCTCGGGTCACGCTCTGGGAGCCGGCCCCGTAGGGCCGAACAGACCCTTTTGGGGCGTTTTGCGGAATTGCAACCCTCCGACGGATGGCTAGGGTGCACGCCGGCATGAGCAGCTCCCCTCCAGAAGGACGCCTCACAGGCTGGCTGCGGGCGGAAAGGGAATGGAGGGGTGAACACGCGCAGGTGCCGGTTGCGACGTGCTATCGAATCCTGGGCCTCGCCCTTTGGATCGTCGGCCTCATGGGCGGGGTTTCGTTCTTCGCGGTCGTGGCGCGCGTTCCGCATGCCCTGCACTATCCCATCCTATGGGTCTACCTGTCGGTGCACGTCGCGATCCTGGCCGCGGCGATCCTGCGCGGCTGGCCATTCGACGTTCGGTTCGCTATCCTGGCCACCGGCCTCCTCACGGTGAACATGCTTGTCGCCGCCACCGTGGGCATCGTGCCGAACTGGGCGGTCCAGATCATGATCCTAGTGGCGACGGGCAGCCTGTTTTACGGCCCGCGCTGCGGCTGGTGGCTAGGCGCGGCGATCATCGTCTCCTACGCGGCCATCGCCTGGGGCTGGGTAAGCGGTCACCTGCCGGTGTATGTTACGCGGCAGGAGGGGGCCTCCATCCTGAACCTCGAATCCCCGCAGGTCTGGATCAGGATCCTCGTGATCGCCGCGGCGCTGCTCTCGATCGTGCTGGTTTCCATGAGCTACGTCCTCGGCGACCTAAACGAGGCCCTGCGCGACGCCAAGCGCTCGCTCGGCCAGCTAGCGGTGGAGCAGGAGCACCGCGCGCGCGCGGAGGAGGCGCGGCTGACGGCCGAGCGGTCCGCGCGCGAGGCTCAGAAGTTCGACGCGCTCGGGCGGCTGGCGAGCGGGGTCGCCCACGACTTTAACAACGCCCTCTGCGTCATGAAGTGCTGGAGCAGCGTGCTGATCGAGACGTCGAGCGACCCGGAGGTGCGCGAGGCGATGCACGAGATCAAGCGCTCCACCGAGAACGCGGAGCAGCTCACGCAGCACCTCCTCGCCTTCAGCCGGAGCGATTCCGGGCGCCGCGAGGTGGCCGACCTCGGAGAGGTCGTGCGGCAGGAGTGCAGGACGCTCAGCCGGCTGCTGCCCAAGAGCATCGTGGTGGAGCCCACCGTGGACGGCATCGTGCACGTGCCCCTCGGCAAGGGCCAGCTCCAGGAGATCCTGCTAAACCTCGCCATCAACGCGCGAGACGCGATGCCCGGCGGGGGACGGCTCACGATCCAGGCCGGGCGCTCCGACCTCGATGTGGCGACGAAGACTCTCAGGGCGGGGCGCTATGCGAGCCTCGTCGTCTCGGATACCGGCGCCGGGATGGACGAGGCGGTGATGTCCCGAATCTTCGAGCCCTTCTTCACGACAAAGCCCCATGGCAAGGGCACCGGGCTCGGGCTCGCGATGGTGTTCGGCCTTGTCTCGGGCGCGGGCGGGTCGATCGCCGTGGCGAGCCGTCCCGGCGAGGGCTCGACCTTCACGATCCTGCTGCCCGAGGCCTCGGGTGCGGAGGCCGGCGTCGAGCAGCGCGCCGAGTCGATCGTCGTTCCCATGCGTTGCCGCGTACTCGTGGTCGACGCGAAGCAGGAGATCGGTGCGTTGGTCGAGCGCATCCTTACCCGCGACGGGTTCCCCACCGTATGGGTGCGCGACGGGCGCACGGCCCTGGAAGCCATCGCGGCCGCCGACTCGCGATTCGGCCTCGTGATCATCCAAGGTGCGCTGCCGGAGGTGTCCACCCTGGAGGTGATCCGGGCGGCGGAGCAAGCGAGCGGCTCCTGCCGCTTCGTCGTCATCTCCGCCCCTGTCATGGACCCCGCGATCACGGCGGGCGTGAGCCTCGGGCGTCTGCATCTTCTCATGAAGCCGTTCGAAGCCGACCGCCTTCGCGCCGTCGTGAGCGCGGCATTGACCGCGGATCCCTCGGGCCGCGCCGCCCGGGAATCGGCGGGCTAGGACCGGCCCTGGGCCCGAGGCCAAGTCCCTTCCCCTTAATGGATTGCAGGGTCCCGATCCCGGCGATGGGCGGCCGGGACCTTCGCGTCCCGGGGTGTTTTCATTTGTCTTTGGAAGGCGGCGCCACACAGTGGGCCCCGTCAAGACCCCACCCCTAACCCCGGTCATCACTTTACCCCGTGACTGACAAAGGAGATACCTCCGGAATATTCGCCGCGCGCAAGCTCAGCACCCACAACCGTGCCGAGATGCGGGAGATTTTTGACCGTACGATCAAGCTCGCCGAGCGAGACAAACTGCGCGTGCGCGTGCCGCACGAGGTGAAGCAGGTCCAGAATTTCCGCGGGATGCACTACCACTACCGCCCGGAGCTCTTCCTGCAGTTGCAGGGCAGCACCGACTTCCGGTTTCCGCGCGAGTCCTTCAGCCTGAATCCCGACGAACTCTGCGTCATCCCCGCAGGGGTTCCCCACGGGGAGATCGTCCATGCGGAGGCCGCCCTACCCTTCAGGAACCTGGTGGCGGGCTTCTACAATAACACGCTCAGCCTCCACTTCGCCTACGAGGCACGGCCGAACCACCCGGACATCGAGGTGATCGAGTTCTTCGATGCGCCGAACCTCGACGTGTTCCTCACGCTGGCGAGCAGCCTCGCGCAGACCTACCATTCGCAGGGACCCGCCCGCGAGTCGGTGGTGAAGGGGCTCCTGATCGCCCTGATAGGTCTGTTCCGAAACATCGTCGAGACGGGCACGGGACAGCTCAACAGCGACATCGGGAAGGTCTTCCGGGCGAAGTGCCTCGTGCGCGAGCAGTTCGCGAATCCCGAGCTAAGCGTGCAGAGCATCGCGGAGCACCTTGGCTGCTCCGCCGACTATCTCTCCCACCTGTTCATCGTGGAGACCAAGGAGCGCCTCACGCACTACATCCAGCGCATCCGCATAGAGGGCGCGATTCTCGCGCTGGAAACCACGTCGCTCAACATCTCCGAGATCGCCTACGCAGGCGGCTTCGCCGACCCCGCGTATTTCGCGAGGATCTTCAAGCAGCACAAGGGGCTGACCCCGCAGGAGTACCGCGCCCAGCTCGACGCCCACCGCGCCGCGGCGGAGTCCCAGCCGAAGACGGTCTTCTACGACCGGCTGGACTTCACCCACGGCCAGCCCAAGGCGGCGGCGGTGCAGGACGCTCCCGCCGGTCCCCCGAACGACGCCGTGGCCCTAAGCCGCGCCGGGGTTATCGCGGGGAACAAACGCTAGCGCGGCGGCAGCGACGAGGAGCGACGCACCCCCGGTGACGACCGCCGGCATGGCGTGTCCGGCGAAGAGGTGCTTGACCACCGGACCGAGGACGGCCGCGGCGACGATCTGCGGGAGCACGATGAAGAAATTAAAGACTCCCATGTAGAAACCCATCTTCTCCGGGGGGATCGCGTCGGCCAGCATCGCGTAGGGCATCGAGAGGATGGTAGCCCAGCCGATGCCCACGCCGACCATCGAGACAAGGAGCAGTTCCTGGCGGTGCCATAGGCTGGTCGATACGAGGCCCAGGCCGGCGCACACGAGCCCGGTGCGGTAGAGCGTGCGGGTGCCGATCCCCTTGCGCGCGAGCGCCACAAGGCCGAAGGAGACCAGGAAAGCGACGAAGCTGTAGGCCGAGAGGCATACGCCGCTCCATTCCACGCCCTTCTGGTAGGCCTCGCTCCCGGGGGCTCCGTGAAAGATCTCCGTGCCCACAGCCGGGGCGAAGTAAAGCCACATGCAGAAGAGCCCGAGCCAGGTGAAGAACTGGACGACCGCCAGGCGCCGCATCATGAGCGGCATCTCGAAGAGGCCGTGAAAGATCTGGTAGGCCGCCGAGCGACCCGCGTCCGGAGCCAGAGGCAGGGTCCCGTCCGGGGGGATCTCCGCCGTCGTCACCACGGTGTAGAGCACGCTGCCGATGAACACGACCGCCCCCAGGTAAAAGGCCACGTGCACCGCGTGGGGGATCTGGCCGTGCGGGGTCGGGCCTCCGCCGTAGCCGAGGTGCGTGACGATCCATGGCAGAGACCCCGAGAGGACAGCCCCCAGCCCGATCAGCAGGCTCTGCATCGAGAAGCCGAGCTGGCGCTGCGAGGGAGGCAGCAGGTCCCCCACGAAGGCGCGGAAAGGCTCCATGCTGATGTTGACCGAGGCGTCGAGCACCCAGAGCAGGCCGGCGGCCATCCACACGGTCGAGGAGTTGGGCATCGCGACCAGAGCGGCGCTCGCCAGGAGGGCACCGGCGAGGAAATAGGGCCGCCTGCGGCCGAGGCGCGTCCAGGTGCGGTCGCTGTAGTGGCCGATGATGGGCTGCACGATCAGGCCGGTGACCGGCGCGGCGAGCCAGAGGATCGCCAGGTCGCTTTCGCTCGCCCCCAGGTACTGGTAGATCGAGCTCATGTTCGCCATCTGCAGCCCCCAGCCGAACTGGATGCCGAAGAACCCGAAGCTCATGTTCCATATAGCCGCGAGCGACAGGGGTATCCGCTGGGAATTCATCAATGCGCGTGAGGGGTCGCGTGGGGGGTCGCCTGAGCCTCGCTGTAGTCGCGCAGTATCTTTTCGCCGGTGCGATCGTAAAGTTTGATCCAGCCCCTGAGCGCCTCGACCTTGCTGCCGCCGAGCTGGGCAAGCTGCTCCTCGGTGAAGCGCCACTGCCAGTTGCCCTCGGCGGTGCCCGGCTGGTTGAGGGCGCTGCTACCGGGAAGGTCCAGCAGGTCCTGGATGGGCACGACCGCCAGGCGCGAGACCGTGGAGAGCGCCGCCCGGATCATCGGCCACGCGGAGTCGGAATCGCCGAGCTGGAAGTAGGTGCGCACCTGCTGCTCCGTCTCTCCGGAGAGGTGCTCGAGCCAGCCCCGCGTGGTCGTGTTGTCGTGGGTGCCCGTGTAGACCACGCTGTCGGGGGTGAAGAAGTGCGGCAGGTTCACGTTGCCGGCGTCGTGGCCGTACGCGAACTGGAGCACCTTCATGCCCGGCAGGCCCGCGGCCCTTCGCAGGGCGACCACCTTCGGGCCGATGTAGCCCAGGTCCTCGGCGATGATGCGCGCCTGGGGGAAGGCCGCGTGCGCCGCCTCGAAGAAGTGGAGCCCCGGACCCTCGCGCCACTTCCCGTTACACGCGTCGGAGGCGCCAGCGGGGATCTCCCAGTACGTGTCGAAGCCCCGGAAGTGGTCGAGGCGGATGATGTCGTAGAGCGAGAACGCCGCCCGCAGGCGGTCGATCCACCAGGCATAGCCGGTGCGCGCCAGGTAGTCCCAGTCGTAGAGGGGATTGCCCCAGAGCTGGCCCTTGGCCGAGAAGTAGTCCGGCGGCACGCCCGCAACAGCCAGGGGATTTCCCCGGGGGTCGAGGCGGAAGACCGCACGGTTCTCCCAGGTGTCAGCGCTGTCCAGGGCGACGAAGATCGGCACGTCGCCGATGATGCCGACGCCGCGCGAGGCCGCGTAGCGCCTCAGGCGCTGCCACTGCCCGAAGAACACGTACTGGTAGAAGGCGTGGCGTTCGGCCTCGATGCGGATGGAGGGTGGAAGGATCGCCTCCAGGCCCTTGCTCCACGTCCTGTACTCGTCGGGCCAGAGCGTCCACGGTATGCCCCCGAAATGCGATTTCACGGCCATGAAGACCGAGAAGGCATCAAGCCAGTCGGACTGTTCCTCGCGGAAGTCCGCCAGCGAGCCCAGGCCGTCTATGCCGTCGGACCCCTTGGCGGAGAGGCGGTCGTGGGCCTTCGCCAGCACGTCCCAAAACGTCTCGTAAAGGAGCCCGTAGTCCACGTGGTCGGTGGGGAGCGCCCGGAGGGGCGCGAGGTCGGAGTCATCGAGCAGGCCCGCATCGGACAGCTCGTCGAGGTCTATGAAATAGGGGTTGCCGGCGCGGCCCGAGAACGTCTGGTACGGCGAGTTGCCGAAACCGGTGGGGCCGACGGGGCAGATCTGCCAGTAGCGAACGCCTGCCTCCCCGAGCATGTCGAGGAGCTTGCGCGACCCGCTGCCGAGGTTGCCGATGCCGTATCGGCCGGGGAGCGAGGAGATATGCGCAAGGACCCCCGCGCTGCGGGAGTTCAGCCATGTCTTGGGCGTTTTATCCATCGGTGGGTCTTTGGGCAATCTTAGCGGTCCGCATACAGCCTGATGGGAACCGGGCGGCAAGGATTATCAGCGGGGTCTGGGGAGACCCTGAGGCCCGACCCGAGCGGTCGGGCCCTGGGGAAAAAACGGCCACCAGAGTAAATCCGGTGGCCGTTGGATGTTTGCTACCTTCCAGACACAGGTGTCCGGAAATCTCAGAACTTGTAGGTCACGCCGGTGCGGTAGGAGGCGCCGTACTTCTGCCAGTTCTCCAGCTGCCTCGGGTCACCGTTGTTGTAGGTGATGAGTGCCGCATTGGTCAGGTTGCGGGCCTCGAGGTAGATGCCGAGGCCCTTCAGCGGACCCGACCGGAAGTCGTAGCTGATCTGGCCGTCGATTGTGTGGAACGGAATCTCCTCCGAGAAGCCATCGCCCGGGGTACCGAAGGACGCGGGAGAGGGCGCGCCGAACTGCACGATGTATTCGCGCGTCTCCGACTGGTAATGGAGGCTTCCCCGGACAGATAGGCCCTTCAGGATGCCCTGGCCCTCGTAGTACAGGGTGAAGTTGGCCGACTTCTTAGACAGGTCGGGCAGCGGGGCGCTGGGGTTGTTGGGGCCCCAGGGCTGTATGTTGCTGTCGACGATGAGGCCGTTGGCCACGAGGCCGAAGCCCTTGAGGCCGCCGCCCGTCAGGACCTCGCTGTCGATCTGGATCGTGCCCTCTACGCCGCTCACGTTGCCGCCCTGGCCATTCTGAGGCTGGGAGGAGTAGCCCTCATTGATAACAGGGGCCGTGGCGGACGTGTAGGGATAGCCCGCGAAGTTGGTCAGCGTGTTCTCCTGGTAGATGTAGGATAGCAGCTTCTTCTCAAACACGGCCACGGACACGTAGCCGTTGTTGTGGGCGAAGTAGTGCTCGATGCTCAAGTCCACGGAGTCGGCGAGCCACGGGTGCAGGTCGGGGTTACCCGCGCTGCCGCCCCAGGGGCTGATCGTGGTCGAGGTCGCGTACGTCGCGTTGTAGCTGAAGTCGCGCGACGCCCTCATGTCGTACATGCGCGGCCTCTGCTCCTCGCGGCCGACGAAGAGGCGGATGTAGTCCTGGCTCGTCGGCTTGAAGACCAGCGTGAGCGTGGGCAGGATGTCCGCGTAAGAGGCGCTGGCCGAGACCGGGAACACATAGTCGCCCGAGCCGCCGGACGAGATGCCGGTCGAGCTCTGGCTCGTCAGGTCGGCCACGACGCCGATGTTGCCCGTGAAGGGGATGCCGCCGAGGTCACCCTTCAAGTCGAACTTCACGAAGGGGCGCACGATGGACTCCGTCACGTTGTAGTCGTCGCCGACGAAGGTGCCCGGGTTCGGGTTCTGGATGAACTTGAGGGCGCCGCTGCTCACGAGCCCCTGGGCGGACCAGTCGATCGGATCGAGGTTGCCGATCCAGTTCAGATTGGTCGTGCCCACGAGCTTCGGCAGAGGATCCTGGGCCTGGCCGTCGGCGTTCACCAGGTAGCCCGTGGGCGCCTGGGCGTCGTACTTCGAGCGGCTCGTCACGCCCACGCCGGCTACGACGTCCTTGAGGACGGGCAGGCCGAGGTCATGCGACGTTTGGATCTTAGCGGACCTGACGACGTCCTTCTCGGCGAAGTACTTGAGGTACCCCTCCTGGCCCGTGGTGGGGTAGGTTCCCGTGCCCCAGCCCTGCGGGTCGGTGATCGTGAAGAGCGAGGCATTGGAGTAGTCGGTGCTGGAGACGACCTGCGGCGGGTTGGGGCCGGCCATCTGCGTCACCACGAAGGTGTCGGGAACCGGGGCATTCTGGTTGAAGCCGAGGCCCGCGTAGGTCTCCAGCACCTCCTCGTTGCGCTTAGCCTCCGAGTACCCGGCGAGGATCTTGACCGGCCACTCGGTCTTCTCGCCGAGATCCAGGTTGAGGACGTAGGACTGCAGGTTGGTCACGTTGTCGACCACCTGGTTGTCCACCACCGGCTGGATGTTCTTGAACGTGTAGTTCGTGATGAGCCCGTTGGTGACCGTGTAGCCCGGCTGCAGCTGGGCGCTGCTCCAATACATCGGGACCTGGAGGCCGTTCAGGAGCTCGTCGTCGTTGAAGTGCGAATAGAAGACGTCGATCTTGCTGTGGATGAAGTCGTTCGGCTTGCTCTCGAGCACGGCGACCACGGAGTCGCGCTTCAGGAGCTCGCTCTGGTCGTAGAACTTCGCGCCGCCGAGGACGAGGTTACCGTCCGAGGCGTTCGGGTATCCCCAGGCCTGGAACTGCTCGCCCTCGTAGGGGTTCTCCGTGTGGGCGTATCCCACATAGATGCCCTCGGTGCCATTCGCGAACTGGTCGATGTAGGAGGCGCTGTAGCTCTCGCCGGCCTTCTTCACGCCCGCCGTCAGCTGGGGGTACTGCGTCCAGTTGTAGAACGCGCTCAGGGCGACGATGCGGTGCCCGGCGGCGAGGGGGGAGGTGGTCTCAAGGTCCACGGTGCCCGCTAGGCCGCCCACGATGTCGGCCTCGCCGGTCTTGTAGACGGTCACGCCGCCCACGAGCTCGGAGGGATACTGGTCGTATTGGACGGCGCGGTTGTCGTCGGTGGTGGCCTGCTCGACCCCGTCGAACGTGCCCACGCTGAAGTCAGGCGAGAAGCCCCGGATCGTGATCTCCTGGTCGCGGCCGTTCACGCGCTGGCTGGTGACACCGGTCAGGCGCGTCAGGGCGTCGGCGATGCTGACGTCGGGAAGCTTGCCGATGTCCTCGGCAGCGATCACCTCGACGATATTCGGAGCGTTCTGCTTCTCATCCGCAGCCATCGCCAAGCTGCCTGCGAACGAGCCTTCGACGGTGAACGGGTTCAAAACCACGACATCTTCGGGGCCCTTTACCTGAGCGGACGTCGGGGCTGCGGGCTGGGCGCTCGTCTGCTCCGCCGGGGCGGAGGTGGACGTCTGCGCCTGCGCCGACAATGTGGTGGCCGTGGTGATCAGGCCGACCGCAACGAGTCTGAGGAGACCCGCGCGCGGGATGGTGTTCGAACTTTTCGGATGCATGTGGGGTGAGGGGCCGAAACGGACGGACGAGGCGCTGTGAGCGCCGAGGCCGCCATAGGGCAAGTGGAGGGGGCTAGGGATTTTGTCTGAAAGCCATCTTGGGAATGGCGGGTTCTTACCCCCTCAAAATCCCTGAGCGGGACCGCTTTCGCTACCCGAAACCCCTTAAGAAAACCGAGATGACCCAGAAAAAACCGCGATAAGGCCCCCTTTTGGGCCCGATCAATCCAGTTGCTCCGGCGTGGAGGCCGCTCCAGGGAGGCGTCGCCCGCCCCGGCCGAACCCGTCTCCAGTTTCCGGATGCACCCAGGCGCGGCACGCGGGGCTCTAGAGGGAAACCGCCTTGGCCCCGATCAGCCGGACGGACCGCAGCGATGGACGCGGGGTGACCCCACGTTGGGCCGGGGCCCCCCGCCCGGAGCGGGGAGCGGTCTACCGGGGGGCTGTCCGCAGAGCCCCCTCTGACCTCGGTTTTGTCCGGGTCGACTATGAATACTGCTGGGCTGGGTTTTTGACTCCCCGGGCACCGGCCCGCACCCTTGTCCCCACGGTCAACCCATGAACAGCCTCTCTAAAGACATTCTACGCCCCCGCCTCGCCTGTTTCGCGATCCCCTGGGTGCTCTTGTTGACAGCCCTGCTCGTTCATCCCGCCACGGCCCGTGCGCAGGATCCCCTGGTCAGCGTCCCGCGCTACACCCACCCCGGCGCCGGACAGGTGTTCTATTTTGTCCTCACCGACCGCTTCTGGAACGGCTCCGAGGCCAACGACAGCGGGGGCATCGCGGGAGGCCCCGACGCGAGCGGCTTCGACCCCACCCGCATCTCGCACTTCCACGGGGGCGACCTCCTGGGCCTCACCTCGAAGCTCGACTACGTCAAGGGCCTGGGGGCCACGGCGATCTGGATCACGCCCCCCTTCGCGAACATGCCGATGAGCCACGGCTCTGCCGGCTACCACGGCTATTGGATCGAGGACTTCACGCGGATAGACCCCCACCTGGGTAGCGAGGCGGACTTCAGGTCCTTCGTGGACCGGGCGCACGCACTCGGGATCAAGGTGTACCTGGACATCGTGGTGAACCACACGGCCGACGTGATCCGCTTCAAGGGCGGCTCGACCGCCTACGTCCCCATGTCCGTGGCGCCGTACCGCGACGCGGCCGGCCACCCTTTCGACCCGCGGGCGCTCGCCTTCAACGGCGTGGACCCCGAGCCGGCGTTCCCCGCCCTCTCCGCGGACACCAGCTTCCCCCACACGCCCGAGGTGGCGCCCGCCAACGCGCACGCCAAGGCCCCGGAGTGGCTAAACGACGTGACCCTCTATCACAACCGCGGCGAGAGCTCGTTTCGAGGGGAGAGCTCGACCTTCGGGGACTTCGCGGGCCTCGACGACGTCTTCACCGAGCATCCCCGGGTCGTCAGGGGGTTCATCGACGTCTACGCGAGCTGGATCGAGAAGTACGGGATCGATGGATACAGGATCGACACTGTGAAGCACGTGAACATCGAGTTCTGGCAGGCGTTCGCTCCGGCCATCAGGGCGCGCGCGCGGGCCGCGGGCCGGCCCGATTTCTTCCTCTTCGGCGAGGTCTCAAACGGCAACCAGGACGTGCCGCTCATGAGCGAGTTCTCCACGCGGGGAACGCTCGACGCGGTGCTCGACTTCGGCCTCTACAACGACGCGCGCGACTACGTATCCCGGGGGCACGGCGCCTCGCGCATCGAGGAGATGTTCGGGGAGGACGACCTGTACACGCACCACGACGGCGACGTCCATAACGCGACGACGTTCGTCAGCAACCACGACGACGGCCGCTTCGGGTACTTCCTGGAGCAGGACAACCCCGGCGCGGGCCCGCAGCTGCTCGAGCGGCTGGACCTCCTCGGCCAGGCGCTGCTGCTGACGGCCCGGGGCCAGCCGGTCGTGTACTACGGCGATGAGCAGGGCATGGCGGGGCTCGGCGACGACATGGGGGCGAGAGAGGACATGTTCGCCTCAAGGTCCCCCCGGTTCATGGACCTGCCCCTGATCGGCACCACGCGCACCGGCCGCGACGACAAGTTCGACCCCGCGCATCCCCTCTACCGCGCCATCCGGGCGCTCTCGCTCATGCGCGAGGCGCACCCTGGGCTAAGCCGCGGCGCGATGGTCGTGCGCAGCGGCGCGGGCCCGAGCGTCCTCGCGTTCTCGCGCATAGAGCGCTCCGAGAAGCTCGAGTACGTGGTCGCCCTCAACAACGACAGGACCGAGACCGTGGATGCCTCCCTCCCCACCTTCCAGCCGGCCGGCGCCCGCCTGAGGCTGCTCTTTGACTCGGAACATCCCGAGGGCGCTCCCGCCCAGGATCTGGCGGCCGGCCACTCGGGCCGTGTGCGCCTCTCCCTCGCCCCTCTCCAGTGCCAGGTCTGGCAGGCCGAGGCCCCGCTCGGCAAGCCCCCCTCGCCCCCCACGGTGGCGCTCACCGAGCCCGCGGCGGGCGCGACGCTCGCCTTCTGGGAGCGCGAGCAGGACGAGCAGCGTCTTGCCTCGCGGCAGGAGCTGCGGGCGGAGGTGTCAGGGGGCGACGGCTTCGCCGAGGTGACCTTCGCCATGGCACGCGCCTCGCGGCCCGGGCAGTTCGAGCTCGTGGGCACCTCGGACCACGCTCCCTACCGGGTGTTCTGGCGTCCGCCGGCGGACCTGGCCGACGGGGACACCCTGACCTTCATCGCCACCGTCGACGACCTGCGGGGCGCGCGCTCCTCGAGCTCAGTGGCGGGCATCCACGTCGCGCCGAGCGGCATCACCTTCGGCATTCGGGGCGCGCGCGTGCCCGCGTTCACGCGCCTTCCCGTGGCCCCTGCGAAGGCCAGGGCGGGCGACGCCCTGACGCTGACGGCGCAGGCCTCCGGCACCGAGCCCCTCGATTACCACTGGCTGCGCGACGGTGAGGCGATCCCGGGCGCGGACGGCCCCGTCCTCAGCCTGAGGGCGGTCACGCCGGCCGACTCGGGAAGCTACACGGCGGTCGTGCACAACCGCGAGGGTACCGCCATCAGCCGGGACACCGTGCTCCGCGTGGCGCCCTGAGGGGCGTCAGGCCTCGTCGTCCGCCTGCTTCTCGGTGTCCTCGCGGCAGTCGCTGATGACGCGCAGCCAGATCTCGCGGATGTCGAAGAGGCGCACGCGCAGGTCCTCGCGGGCGTCGCGCACGGCGGCGACGCCGTCGGCCGTGTCGGAGCCAATCTGCGCGAAGCACTCGTTCAGGGCCGCCAGGGCCCGCTTGAAGAGGCAGATCGCCATCGTGTAGTCCCCGAAGTCCAGGGCGTGGATGGCCATCACCGACTGTTCCTCGCAGCGGTGGAGCGCGGAGAGAAAGTTCAGCGCGAGGGGCTGGGGCACGCTCGCGGGGTTCGCGGCGATCAGTTCCCAGGACTTGCGCAGGCTCAGGAAGAGCGCCTTGGTCGCAATGTAGACCGGGTTCTTCTGAAGCGTGTAGATCTCGTCCGAGAAGAGCACCTTGTCCGGCTGCTCGCGCTCCTCCACCTCCTCGGCGTCGGCCCGGTCCCAGCCCATGCGGTCGGCCACCTCGTCGATCCGGTCGGGGCTCGCCTTCAGCGACTCGTAGAAGCCGAGGTAGCGGTGGATGGCGCTCTCCTGCTCACGCAGGTAGAGCTCCCAATCGAATTCATTCCAGGCAAGATCCCCGTTCTCTTCCCACTCGTTTTCCGAGAGGTTATCAGAATCGAAATCGCTCATCTGTTACGCAAAGGCTTCCCCAGAAAACCTCGCTAAGCAAATAAATTCCGGGCCCCGCGCGCGTCATCCGGGCGGGCCCCGTCGGTTTGGGAGTTGAAGGGCCCGAGAAGCCCCCTCTAGCCTCGCTTACCATGCCCGAGGTCCATCACGAGACGGTCTATTTCACGGGACGCGTACAGGGTGTCGGCTTCCGGTACGCCGCGCACGAGGTGGCGCGCGAGTTCGAGGTCGCCGGCTTCGTGTGCAACCTGCCCGACGGGAGGGTCCACCTCGAGGCCGAGGGTACTCCCGAGGAGGTGGAGGCCTTCGTCGCGGCCGTCGGCGAGCGCATGCACGGCTTCGTCCGGAAGGTCGACCGCGTTCCCAGCCGAAGGAGCCCCCAGTTCAGCGGGTTCATGATCCGTTGACCTCCGAGGCCAACATCCCCCCGTCGCGGTGGTCCGTTTGGCTATCGGCCTGCCGGCCCCGCACGCTGCCCACGTCGGTGGCGCCGGTGCTGGTGGGAACGGCCGTGGCGGCGCGCAGCCACCACTTCGTCGCCGCAGCAGCGGCGCTCTGCCTCGGGTTCGCGCTCCTCGTGCAGATCGGCACGAACCTGGCCAACGACTACTTTGACTTCCTGAAGGGGGCCGACACGCCGGGCCGGGTGGGCCCGCGCCGCGCCGTCGCATCGGGCCTCGTGCATCCGGAGGTCATGCGCCGCGCGATGCTGGGCGTCTTCGCGGCGGCGTTCACGCTCGGGCTCGGCCTGCTGCCGTGGGGGGGGCCGTGGATGCTAGCCGTCGGGGTGGCGAGCATCATCTGTGGCATCGCCTACACCGGCGGCCCCTACCCCCTCGCCTACCACGGGCTCGGGGACGTCTTCGTGTTCCTTTTCTTCGGCCTGGTGGCGGTCGGCACCACGGCCTTCGTTCAGATGGGCCACCTATCGGCCCTCGCTGTCGTGGCGGGCGTCCCGATGGGCCTTCTTTCATCCAACATATTACTGGTTAACAACTACCGGGACTATGAAACGGACCTGGCGGCCCGCAAGCGCACTCTGGTGGTGCGTCTTGGCCGGGGCTTTGCCCTCGGGCAGTTCGCGACGTGCCACGCCCTGGCCCTTGCGGTGCCCGCGGCCCTGGCTGCCGCGGGCCTCGGGCTGCCATGCCTGCTGCCGCTCCTGCTCGCGCCGCTCTCGGTCGCCCATGTGCGCCGGCTCGCCCGGGAGCGGGCCCCCGCAGAGCAGATACGCCTCCTCGGCGACACGGCCAAGTTCATCGCGCTCTACGCGATCCTTTTCGGCGCCGGCATCCTCGCCCAGCCCCCGAGCGTAGAATAGGCTGACGGTTGCGCGTTCGCATGCGGCAGCGTCCCGTCCCCATCCCACCCATGCCCTCCCCCCTGAAAGCGGCCCTGCTCGTCCTTGCCGGCCTGTGCCTGGGCGTGTCGCGCGCCGGCGCGCTCTACGACCCGAAGCCCATGCCGGCCCTGGCGGCCTGCGAAGGGGCCTGGGTCGGCACGCTCGAGTACAAGGACTACAGCCAGCCGGACCGCAGGGTCACCCTGCCCACCCGGCTTTCCGCCACGCTGGCGGCCTCCAACGCGCTGGCTCTCCATTACGTCTTCGACGACGGCCCGGGCAAGGTCGTGCACTCGTACGAGCGCCTCGAGATCAATCTCGATGCCCGCTCGGTGACGTGGTCGGGCACAACGCCGTCCGACACCCAGGTCTGCACGCTCGAGTCGTCGGAGGAGACCGGCGGGGGCCTCGTCGTGGTCGCGTTGTGGAGGAACCCGGCGAAGCCGGGGTCGTTCGAACGCTACCGGATCGCCCTCGGGGAGGACGCGATCGAGATCTCGAAGGAGGATGGCGGCGACCCCGCCGCCCTCTCGTTCCGGGACCGGTACGTCTTCCGAAGGCCCCAGGCACCCCGCGGATAGCCGCGGGGCGGCCTCAGACCTGCGCCGCCAGCTTGGTCTTCAGGGCCGCCTTCGGCAGGAGCCCCACGATCTGCTCGATCACGCGGCCACCCTTGAAGAGCAGCATGGTTGGGATCGCGCGGATGCCGTACTCGGCGGCGATCGACTCGTTCTCGTCGATGTTCACCTTGGCGATCGAGATCTTGCCCTCGAACTCGGTGGCCAGCTCGTCGAGGACCGGCGCGATCGCCTTGCAGGGCCCGCACCAGGGCGCCCAGAAGTCGACCAGCAGCGGCGTGGTCGAGGTCGATACCGCGGTCTTGAACGTGTCGGTGGTCAGGTGGGTGATCTTTTCGGACATGTGATTGGAGATAATAGACGCTCCTCGCCGGGAAAAGCAAATAGCCCTCAGCGGGGAGCGGCCTTCTTGATGATGTCGGCCAGCTCGACCGGGCGCACCTCGTGAAGGTGCTTTCCGCGGCTCTTGAGCTCCTCGAAGGTTTTCACGACCGTCTCGGTCATGCGCTCGTGGGTCTCCGCGGACCCTCCGACGATCGCGAACTGCTCGCCGGTCGTCACCCTCTTGTGGCCGTCGTCATTGTCGAGGCCGAGGCCCAGGAGGGCAGCCTGTCCCGGTTTCGGTCGTTTCTTGCTCACGCGTCAAAGCTGCTCACCGCGGTCGCAGATTCAAGTGGGTTTTCTTCGCCGGCCTCGCAGACGATGTCCGTGAAGGCCTCGTTCTGCCTCAGGTGGATCTTGCCGAGGCGGGTGAGCTCGAGGACCGCGAGGAACGTGGCCACCAGCCTGCGCAGGGTGACGCCGGTCGTGAAGAGCCCCGAGAACACGAACGACCGCTCGGTGCGCATGCGTCCGAGGAGCCACTCCATCTGGTCGGCCACCGTCACGACCTCGTCGTGGATCTCGCCGACCACGAGCTTCTCCGCGAGCCTGCGAAGCACCCCGTTGAAGGTGTTCCAGAGCTCGATCCGGTTCACGCCCTTCAGCGGCCGCTCGGCGGCGTCCATGCCCCGGGCGCTCACGTGCCGCTCCATCAGGTCCCGCTGCAGCTGGGCCATCTCGGAGAGCTTGGAGGAGGCGTCCTTGAACTTCTTGTATTGGAGGAGCTGGTGGACGAGCTCCCACCGCGGGTCCATGTCGTCCTGGCCGTCGGCGTCGGGATCGACGGCGTGCTGCCCCTTCGGAAGGAGCATGCGGCTCTTGATCTCCATCAGCGAGGCCGCCATGACGAAGAATTCCCCGGCCACCTCGAGATCGAGCTGCTGCATCGAGCGAAGGACGAGGATGTACTGCTTGGTCACCGACTCGATCGGGATGTCGTAGATGTCTATCTCGTTCTTCCGGATAAGGAAGAGCAGCAGGTCGAGCGGGCCCTCGAAAACCTGGAGCTTGATGCGTGGATCGGCGTCTGGAAGCACGTCGCAGTGTGGGAAGCCGCGCGGCCCCTAGGCGACCTTTTTTTCCGGCGGCGCTTGGACGATTGACAGGCCGCGAGATGAGGCGTTCAGATAACCGTTCCGCGCAGGCCGCGGTTGTCACTCAAACCCATCCATTCCCACGCCATGGCCAAGAAATCAAAGCTCAAGAAGGTCGCCGCTAAGGCAGCGGCCCCCGCCAAGAAAACCGCCTCCACGAAGGCCCCAAAATACGTCTACGCCTGGGGCGCAGGAAAGGCGGACGGCAACGGCGGGATGAAGAACCTGCTGGGCGGCAAGGGAGCCAACCTCGCCGAGATGACCCGCATCGGGCTGCCGGTGCCCCCGGGATTCACGATCACGACGGAGGTCTGCACCTATTATTACGCCAACAAGCGCACCTACCCGGCCTCCCTGAACGCCCAGATCCAGTCGGGCATCAAGAACATGGAGAGGGTGATGGGCTACAAGTTCGGCGACGCCGCGGGCTTCCCGCTGCTGGTCGCCGTGCGCTCGGGCGCGCGCGACTCGATGCCGGGCATGATGGACACGATCCTCAACCTCGGCCTGAACGACCAGACGGTCCTCTCGCTCGCCAAGGCCACGCAGAACGAGCGCTTCGCCTGGGACTGCTACCGGCGCTTCATCCAGATGTACGGGGACGTCGTCCTCGGCGTGCAGAAGAAGGAGGGCGAGGACCACGAGCCGTTCGAGACCGTGATCGAGGGTTTCAAGCACGAGAAGTACCACACCAACATCGAGGACTCGAAGCTGAGCGCCGAAGACCAGAGGGAGCTCGTCTCGCGCTTCAAGCAGCTGGTGAAGGACCGCACGGGCCGCGTGTTCCCGAACGACCCCTGGGAGCAGCTCCTCGGCGCCGCGGGCGCCGTGTTCGGCTCCTGGATGAACGACCGCGCGATCGTCTACCGCCGCAAGTACAACATCCCCACCGAATGGGGCACCGCGGTGAACGTGCAGGCCATGGTCTACGGCAACACCGGCGAGACCTCGGGCTCCGGAGTCGCATTCACCCGCAACCCCGCCAACGGCACGAACGAGTTCTACGGGGAGTTCCTGATCAACGCCCAGGGCGAGGACGTGGTGGCCGGCGTGCGCACGCCCGAGCCCGTGCTCAAGCTGAAGGACCAGATGCCCAAGTCCTACGCGGAGCTGCTGCGCGTGCGCTCGATCCTCGAGAAGCACTTCAAGGACGTCCAGGACATCGAGTTCACGATCCAGGAGGGCAAGCTGTTCATGCTGCAGACGCGCAACGGCAAGCGCACGTCGATGGCCGCGCTCAAGTTCTCGATCGATATGGTCCGCGAGAAGCTGATCGACTGGAAGACGGCGATCCTGCGCAACCCTGCCGACCAGCTGGAGCAGCTCTTGGCCCCGGTCTTCGACCTCGCAGAGGTCAAGAAGGCCAAGGTGATCGCCACCGGCCTGCCAGCGGGCCCCGGTGCCGCCACCGGCAAGATCTACTTCAACGCAGACCGCGCCGTCGCCTCCGCCGAAAAGGGCGAGAAGGTGCTGCTCGTGCGCGTCGAGACCTCGCCCGAGGACCTGCGCGGCATGATCGCGGCCGAGGGCATCCTCACCGCCCGCGGCGGCGTCTCCTCCCACGCGGCCCTGGTCGCCCGCCAGATGGGCAAGGTCTGCGTGTGCGGCGCGGCCGCGCTCCAGGTCGACTACGACAAGAAGACGGTCACCGTATCGGGGCAGACGTTCAGCGAGGGGGACTTCCTCTCGATCGACGGCACCCTCGGCGTCGTGTACGCCGGCCAGATCAAGACGGCCCCCTCCGAGATCGTCGCGGGGCTCATCCACGGCGACAAGGAGGCACAGGCCACCGAGAAGTTCCGCAACTACAGCCAGCTGATGAAGTGGTGCTCGCAGGCCACGAAGCTCACCGTGCGCACGAACGCCGACACCCCCGAGCAGGCCCAGAACGCCATCGCGTTCGGAGCGGTCGGCATCGGCCTCACCCGCACCGAGCACATGTTCTTCGAGGGCAACCGCATCGACGCCATGCGCGAGATGATCCTCGCCAACAGCCTTGAGGAGCGCGAGACCGCCCTGGCCAAGCTGCTGCCCTACCAGCGCGAGGACTTCCTCGGAATCTTCAAGGCGCTGAAGGGCTTCCCGGCGACCATCCGCTTCCTCGACCCGCCGCTGCACGAGTTCCTCCCGAACTCGAAGGAGTCGCAGATGGACCTCGCCCGGAAGCTCAACATCCCGGTCGAGAAGATCATCCAGCGCGTGAACGAGCTGCACGAGTTCAACCCGATGCTCGGCTTCCGCGGCTGCCGCCTCGGGATCAAGTACCCGGAGATCACCGCCATGCAGGCCCGCGCCGTCTTCGAGGCCGCGGCCGAGGCGAACAAGGCCGGCTTCAAGGCCAAGCCCGAGATCATGATCCCGCTGGTCGGCTTCAAGAAGGAGCTGGACCTGCAGGTCGCGGTCGTCCACCAGGTCGCCAAGGCCGTGCAGGCCGAGCGCAAGACCAAGATCGCCTACACGGTAGGCACCATGATCGAGATCCCGCGCGGCGCCCTGACGGCCGACGAGATCGCGCACACCGCCGAGTTCTTCAGCTTCGGAACGAACGACCTGACGCAGACGTGCCTCGGCATGTCGCGCGACGACTCCGGCTCGTTCCTCGGCGCCTACCAGGACGCCGAGATCATCAAGAAGAACCCCTTCGCCTCGATCGACCAGACCGGCGTGGGCCAGCTGATGAAGATCGCGATCGAGAAGGGCTCGCAGACGCGCCCGGGCATCAAGCTCGGCATCTGCGGGGAGCACGGCGGCGACCCGGACTCGGTCAAGTTCTGCCACAAGCTCGGCCTCACCTACGTCTCGTGCAGCCCGTACCGCGTCCCCGTGGCGCGCCTCGCGGCGGCGCAGGCGGCGGTGTCCGAGCTGCTCGCCAAGAAATAGTCACCCGCCGGGCCGAGTGACCGCGCGATCCGAGCGCCTCGGCGGCATCTCCCCCTCCCAATGGAAGTCGGGGAGTGCCGCCTGGCTCGGCTGGCTCTTTGACGGCCTCGAGCTGCACCTCTACACGCTGGTTGCGGCGCCGCTCGTCATCCACCTGCTGGGCGCCTCGGGCGGAGCCGACCCCGCGGTCAAGCAGAAGACCGCCCTCATCCAGGCGGCCTTCCTCGTCGGCTGGGCTCTCGGAGGCGCCTTTTTCGGGCGCCTGGGCGACCGCATCGGCCGCAACCGGGCGCTGTCGCTGACGATCCTCACTTACGCCCTCTGCACGGGGCTCTGCGCGGCGGCGCAGACCTGGTGGCAGCTCATGCTCTTCCGGTTCCTGGCGGCGCTCGGGATCGGCGGGGAGTGGGCCGTGGGCGCCTCGCTGCTCGTGGAGACGTGGCCGGCCTCGTGGAGACCCTGGCTCTCCGCC
>CAIXHE010000057.1 GCA_903919205.1 uncultured Opitutaceae bacterium
CCTCTCCGGCCTGGCGCCGCAGGCCGCCAAGGACGGCTCGGTCGCCATCATGGCGTTCGAGACCAAGCTGGCCAAGGCCTCGCGCACCCTCGCCGATCTCCAGGATCCCGACAAGAACTACCACAAGCTTGCGAGGAACGAGCTTTCCAAGCTGGCGCCTCACTCAGGCTGGGACGCCTTCTTCGCCTCGATCGCGCTGCCGGCGTCCGAGAAGACCCTGCTGGTCGGCCAGCCCGAGTTTGTGGTGGCCCTGGACGGTCTCATGGCGTCCGAGCCCCTCGAGACCTGGCGGCTCTACCTGCGCTGGCAGGTGGTGAGCGCCCACGCGGACTTCCTGGGGAAGGCCTTCGTGGAGGAATCGTTCGACTTCAACGGACGCACGCTCTCGGGGAAGACCGAGATGCGGCCCCGCTGGAAGCGGGTCATGTCGGCGGTGGACGCCGAGATCGGCGAGGACCTGGGCCAGCTGTACGTGAAGCGGGCGTTCAGCGCCGACGCAAAGGCGCGGGTGGCGCAGATGGTGCACTACCACATCGAGGCGCTGCGGGGCCTGATCCGTAACGCGGCGTGGATGAGCGAGACCACCAAGGCGCAGGCCTACCGCAAGCTGGACGCGATCAAGAGCAAGATCGGGTATCCCGACCGCTGGAGGGACTACTCCTCGCTCGAGGTCACGCGGGGCTCCTACCTGGCGAATTTCCGGGCCGCGAACCGATTCGAGTTCCGCAGGCAGCTCGCCAAGCTGGGCAAGCCCGTCGACCACGACGACTGGGACATGACGCCCCAGACCAACGACGCCTACTACAGCCGCCAGCTGAACCAGATCGTGCTTCCCGCCGGGATCCTCCAGCCCCCGTTCTTCGACGAGCGGGCCGGCGACGCCGACAACTACGGGGCGCTCGCCTCGACGATCGGCCACGAGCTCACCCACGGCTTCGACGACGGCGGCCGCAAGTACGACTGGCAGGGCAACCTGAAGGACTGGTGGACCGAGGCGGACGCGAAGGCCTATGAGAGGCGGGCCGACTACATCGTCCGCCAGTACGGCGCCTACGAGGTGCTCCCCGGCCTGAACATCAACGGCCCGCAGACGCTCGACGAGAACATCGCCGACGTGGGCGGACTGCGCCTCGCCTACGAGGCCTACCACCTGGCGACCGCCGGAAAGCCTCAGCCCGCGCAGGACGGGTTCACGCCCGAGCAGCGGTTCTTCATCGCATTCGCCCAGGGCTGGCGCACGAACGAGCGCCCCGAGCAGCTGCGCCTGACCGTGTCGAGCGACGTCCACAGCCCGGCCCCCTGGCGCGTGCGCGGCCCCGTGGCGAATTTCCCCGAGTTCCGGAAGGCGTTCGGCGCCACCGACCCGGGCGAGACCTGGCCCTCCATCTGGTGAGCGGAGGCGCTAGCGGAACTCCATCCACTCCGGGGAGCCGTACTGCTCGACCAGGCCCTCCATCTCCTCCTCGTTGAAGTCCGGCCAAGGCACCGCCGCGGCCTCGGCTGAGAGCACCTGGGCCAGGCGCTGCTCAAAGTCCGACCCGAAGCGCTCCCAGTCGAGCGCCTCGCCGGCCGCCGGCCTCCAGATCGAGCCCTGGAAGAGGAGGCCGCGCTTGTTGCGCTTCTGGGCTGCGCCGGCGATCTTCGCGCCGGTGACCGTGTGGACCACGTCGAAGATCTCGGCCCGCTCGAAGCAGACGCCGGCGGGACCCGCAGGCTCGGCGTCCTCCCTGGGCTCGGCCGTGGGCTTGAGCGTCACCGGGACGCCCACCTCCCGGAGCGAGGCCGCGAGGGCGTCGTGGACGACCCGGTAGCTCTGCGTCGCGCGCACCTCCTCCAGCGGGTGGCCGCGGGGGATCACGAGGGCGTAGGTCCAGTCGTCCCGGTGGTCGACCAGGCCACCCCCGGTCGGCCGGCGGCAGAGGTCCGCCGCGACGCCCTCGGGCAGCTGCGAGCGGATGAAGGCGATCTTCTGGCTGTAGCCGAACGTGAACGCCTGGGAGCGCCAGCCGTAGTGGCGGTAACGCGCGGCCGCCGGGCGGGGGTAGCGCTGCAGCAGCATGAAGTCCGCGGCCATGTTCTCGGCGGCCCCGCCGGTGCGCTCCGGGAGGATCTCGAGCCTCATGGCGCGCGCACCCGCCATTCCGAGCGCCATTCCTTGCCGGAGCGCACCAGGGCGAGCACGCCGGCCTTGGGGAAGGGGAAATACACGGGCGACTCGCCGGGGCCGCGGACCATCAGCGAGGCGAGGACGCCCATGTGGGGCTCGTGGCCGACCAGGGCGACGCTCTCGGCGAGGCCGGAGAGCCTCGCCGCGATGGCGGCGGGGTCGTCGTCGGGCTCCAGGCCCGGAACGAGCTTGAGCGGGGCCTGGAGCCCGAGGCCCGAGGCCAGGAGCTCGGCCGTCTCGCGGGCGCGCACGAGCGGGCTGTGCCAGATCTCGGCGGGCGAGAAGCCGCCGGCCCTGCGCAGGGTCTCGCATACGCGGGAGACCTGGGCGCGGCCGCGCTCGCTGAGCGCGCGCTCCGCATCGACCTCGCCGGCGACGGCGTCGGCGTGACGCATCAGGTAGATGATCCCCTCGCCGCTCACGGCGCCAGGCGCTCGAGGACCCACTCGTTGCCCGACCTCCGGTAGCGGAGGCGGTCGTGGAGCCGGCTGCGCCGTCCCTGCCAGAATTCCACGGTCTCCGGGGCGATCCTGAAGCCGCCCCACTGCGGCGGCAGGGGCACCTCCGTGCCGCCGTACTTGGCCTCCACCGCCTTCATCGCGTTCTCGACGATCTCCCGGCTGGAGACGATCGAGCTCTGGGCGGAGGCCCACGCCGCGAGCTGGCTCGCCCGGGGGCGGCTGTGGAAGTAGGCCTCGCTCTCCTCCCGGGCGACCCGCGTCACGGTGCCCTCGACGATCACCTGGCGCTCGAGCGGGACCCAGGGGAACAGGAAGGCGGCCCGGGGGTTCCCCTCGAGCTCGCGACCCTTGCGGCTCTCGTAGTTCGTGTAGAACACGAAGCCGCGACCATCGAGGCCCTTCAGGAGCACGCAGCGCGACGACGGCCGCCCGTCCCGGGTGCAGGTCGAGAGCACGGCTGCGTTCGGCTCGTGCACCTTCGCCGCCTCGGCCTCCTCGAACCACTTCTCGAACTGCCGGAAAGGGTCCCTGGCCATGTCCTTCTCCGCGAGGCCGGCCATCGAGTATTCCTTCCTCAGTTCGGGGAGCGTCATGTCCGGGGCAACGTGTGCCCCCGGCCTTCCCCTGTCAAAAACATCCTCGGGCGGCGGCGGCTAGGGCAGGCGGGTGAGGGCGCCGACCCACGCCCGATGGCCCGGGAAGGCCGCCGCGAGGGCGTCCCGGTCTCCCAACTCGAACTCCTCGGGGTCCCAGGCGGGGGCAAGCGTGCACCCGAACAGGGTCCAGCCCCTCGAGGCGGCCGAGGGCTGGATGCGGCAGCCCTGCCAGACCCCGGCCCTTGCGACCGACTGGGGAACGTGGTCACCGGCCACGTCCGGGCCGAGCACGGCGACCTCCAGGGCTCCCGTCGCGGGGTCCAGGCGCACGAGCTCGGCCGGGTCCCCGGCGTGGTAGTGCCAGATCTCGTCGGTGCGCAGCCGGTGGAACGCCGAGAAGTCGCCCGGGGTGATCAGGAAGAGGATGGACGAGCCACAGGCCCTGCCGTCCGGGCCCCGCGGGGCACCGCGCCAGGTCGTGGCAAAAAAGCCCCCCTCTTCCGGCAGGGGGGCGAGCCCGAGCCTTGAAATCAGCGAGGCGGCTTCGTCGTTCATGGACAGTGGGATAGACATGCGGTGGCGGGATTGCACGCCATTCCGGGCTTCCTGTTTACCCGCGCTTCGACGATGCTCCCCGGATGGAAACGCCCACTGCTTTCATCGACCGGAACACGCCGGCACTCCTGGGAAGGCTGAAGCGCCTGGTCGGCATCCCGACCGTGAATCCGCCGGGAGAGAATTACGAGGTCGTCACCGGCTACCTGACCCGTGAACTGACCAAGGTGGGGCTCTCCGCGCGCCGGTACACGATCCCCTCGGCGGTGCTGAGGAAGGCCCTCCCGGCCGAGCAGCATGCCTTCCCACGCTACAACGTGGTCGCCAAGCTCAAGGTCCCGGGCGCGAGGAAGACGATCCACTTCAACGCCCACTATGACGTGGTGCCGGTGTCCGGGACCTGGCGCCACGGCGACCCGTTCAGCGGGGCGATCGAGCGGGGCGTCATCTACGGCCGGGGCACGGCCGACATGAAGGGCTCGATGGCCAGCCTGCTGACGGCGCTCGACGCCCTCCAGTCGACCGGCACGGCGCCCAAGATGAACGTCGAGGTCTCCTTCACGGCGGACGAGGAGACGGACTCGTACCTCGGGGCGCGCTGGGTCGTCGACGAGGCCCCCATCCGGCCGGACTACGCGATCGTCATGGAGGGCGGGGAGGGCGAGGAGATCTGCTGCGGCCACAACGGCACGCTCTGGATGGAGGTGACGGTGCACGGGAAGGCCGCGCACGGCTCGACCCCCGAGAAGGGCGTGAACGCCCTGGAGAAGATGGCCGCGCTCGTGCTGGACCTCGAGGCCTACAAGAAGAAGATCGCGCGAACCACCTTCCTGACGCCCGAGGGCGTCACGATGCGCCCCACGATCAACCTGGGGGGCGTCTTCGCCGCGGGGCCGGGCGGCAAGATCAACACGGTGCCCGCCCAGGCCTCGTTCTCGATCGACCGCCGGGTGCTGGCCGTCGAGGACCACGCGAAGGCCGAGAGGGACCTGCGCGCCTACCTGGCGGCCGCAGCCAGGCGAACGGGCTCGAAGATCACCGTTTCCAAGGTCTCCGAGAACTTCTCGTGCTTCAGCAAGCCGACCGACCCCTTCTTCAAGGCGATGGCCGCAAGCGTGGGGCGCGTACGCCGCAAGCCGACGGTCTTCCACGTGTCGACCGGCTTCAACGACGTCCACTATTTCTCCCACCACCTGAAGATCCCGACGCTCGGCTACGGCCCGGGCGGCCTCGACATCCACGCGATCGACGAGCGGGCGGAGGTGGCGGACCTGGTATCGGCGGCGAAGATCTATGCCGACCTGCTGACCACCTTCGAGGGATAGGTCGGGGCTCAGGGCCCGAGGAAGCCGCGCCGCACGATGTGGACGGCGATCGCGGCCAGGAGCAGCGCGATGATCTTCGAGACGGCCCGGAGGCCGGTCTGGCCGACCAGCCGCTCGAGGCGGTCGCTCCACGCGAACGCCATCGCCACCAGGAAGAGGTTGAGCGAGAGGGCCGCGAGCGTGAGGCCGAGGCCGTGCGACTGGGAGATGACGAGGAGCGTCGTGATGGTCGCCGGGCCCGCGATCAGCGGCATGCCGAGCGGCACGACCCCGAAGTCGTCCGGCAGGCTGCGCTTCTCCTGGGTGGCGTTCTGGGTCAACTCGCGCACGGCGATCACGAAGAGGATCGTGCCGCCGGCGATCTGGAAGTCCCCCTCGCCGATCCCGATCGCGACGAAGATGCTCCGGCCGAGGAGGAGGAAGAACAGGGCCACGAGGCCGCCGGTCCACGTCGCCTGGTTGGCGATCCGCTTGCGCTTGGCCACCGGCACGTCGCGGCCGAGCGCGAGGAAGATCGCAGCGAGTCCCACGGGATCGATGGTGACGAAGAGCGGTATGAAGCACTCGAGGAACCTGCGGACCAAATCCATGCCCGCCCACGGTGGCCGCCGCCCTGGCGAAAGGCAATCCACCTTGCGCCGCCGACGGCGGGCGCGTTCATTTCCCGCACCCGTGGACGCCTCCAAGACCGACCTGTACAGCCTGACGCCCGTGGAGCTGCACCTGCTGCTCGCGCGCTGGGGCTTCAGCCCCGTCCACGCCCGCCGCCTGTGGAAGTACCTCTACCTCGAGTTCGCGGGCACGTTCGGGGGGCTGCGGGACCTGCCCGCGCGGGTGCGCGACCGCCTGTCCGCGGATACGCGGATCGGCGTGCTGCCGGTGGCCGCGGACACCCGCTCAAGCGACGGCTTCACGCACAAGTACCTGCTCTCGCTTGGAGACGGCGAGCGGATCGAGTCGGTGCTCATGCGCTACACCGGCCGCGCCACGGCCTGCGTCAGCAGCCAGGCCGGCTGCGCGATGGGCTGCGTGTTCTGCGCGACGGGTCAGATGGGCTACCGCAGGCACCTGACGGCGGGCGAGATCGTGGCGCAGGCGGTGCACGTGGCCCGCGCCCTCGGCTCGGCCGGCGAGCCCCGGCGCCTGCGCAACCTGGTGTTCATGGGGATGGGCGAGCCGATGCACAACTACGAGGCGGTGATGCGGGCGAGCGACATCCTGCGGGACCCGGCGGGCATCGGCCTCGCCTCCAACAGGATCACGCTCAGCACGGTCGGAGTCGTGCCGGGGATCCGCAGGATGGCCGACGAGGCCCGGCCCATCCACCTAGCCGTGTCGCTGCACGCAGCGGACCAGGAGACGCGCGCGGCGCTGGTGCCCGTGGCCGGCCGCTGGCCGCTCGACGAGCTGATGGGGGCCTGCAGGCACTACTGCGAGACCCTGCGGCGCCGGATCTTCTTCGAGTGGACGCTGATCGAGGGGCGCAACGACTCGGCCGACCACGCGCACGCGGTGGGGCGCCTCCTGAGGGGACTGCCCGCCCAGGTGAACCTGATCCCCCTCAACCCCACGCCCGGGTACGACGGGGAGCCCACGCGCGGGGAGCCCGCCAGGCGCTTCCAGCGCATCCTGGGCGAGCACTACGGGCTTCCGAGCACGGTGCGCCAGCGTCGCGGCATCGACATCGCCGCGGGCTGCGGCCAGCTGGCGTCCGCGCGGGCGCGCGAAGCCTAGTCGTAGCGGGCGGCCCGCCCGAGGTAGTTGAGCATCCAGATCTCCTTCCAGACCCGGTAGCGGCCCTCGTTGGAGATCTTGCCGTGGTCCTCGCGCACCGCCTGGGGGTTGAGGAAGCCCATCTCGGTGTTGATGCGGTCGAGCTCGCGCTGGGCGTTGTTCAGGTCGACCAGCGGCTCGACCGAGAAGGGCGCGAGCCCGCGGCCCATGGACGCCAGGCGGCGGCGGTGGAGCGCCAGGAGCCTCGGGAGCGACCGGCAGCAGGGCCTGCGGTCGACGAACCACTCCTCGGGGTAGAAGCCGCCGAAGGGGATGTAGAGGTTGTCGGTCACGTAGCGCGTGCCGTCCTGCGTCATCGACATGAGCGAGTAGCACACGTCGATGGCTCCGTTGTTCTGGGGAAGGAAAGTCACCTGGATGCGCAGGAGCGCGGCCTCGTCCTGGTAGATCGAGACGCGCAGGTAGATGTCCCCGCCCACCTCGGCCTTGAGCGCCTGCACCTGCTTGAAGCCCTGCGACCGAAGCCATTCGCGGATCTTCAGGAACCGGGGCTGCACGGGCCACTCCTCGCCGCTGCTGTTGAGCGCGTAGTGGGGGAAGAGCGGGAAGGGGCTCACGCTCAGCGCCGCGATCGCGAGCCAGTTGTAGAGCGTCTCGACGAGGAACCAGACCAGGAACCCGGCTATCGCGAGCACCCACATCGGGCGGTCGATCAGCTCGAAGTCCCGGCAGAGGCGCGCCCCGACGATCGGGAAGATGATCCAGCGAAGCCAGCGGTCCACGATCGCCACGACGGGCGACGCCAACCGCTCGTTCACCTGGACCAGGACGAACGAGAGCAGGATCGCTCCCAGGATGATGTACGGCACTTGCATGGGCTGGCGATGTGCGGTGCGGGCTGCGGGGTTGCTAGGATTCGACGATGGTCACCTCGGAAGCTAGGACGGCGCGGACCCGTAGGCAAGCCGTTCAGCTTCCGGGAAGCCGGCGGATGCGGAACCCGTTCCTCACGATGTACCTGCTCGCTGCAGAGAGCGCCTCAGATGGGGCCGGCGGGGGATCCGGGTGACGCGAACCCCTGCTTGCTGGGCCCAGGGATCCCTGCGTACATCAACCCTCGATGAAGCCCGATATCCCGACCATAACCCCGGAGGCAGCCGCCGCGCGGGTCGCAGAAGCCAAGGCTGTGCTGATCGACGTCCGTGAACCCCTCGAGTGGGCCGACGGCGTCGCGACACCGGCCGTTCTCCTGTCCCTCACTGACCTCAAGGCGGGTACGGATGGATGGGAACGCATGCTGGCGGACAACGCAGACAAGGAGCTCATCCTGTACTGCAAGGCTGGGGGCCGGGCTGGAAACGCCGCCACCCTCCTCGCGACCCGCGGCCTGCGCACGACGAATATGGGAGGGTTCTCGAGCTGGAAGGCCGCAGGCCTGCCCGTCCGCCTGCCCTGATCGGCTGCCCTCTGCTTGGCAGCCACACGCGCGCCCGCTCAGCTCTGCCTCATCGGCATGATGACGCAGATGAAGTTGTCGAGGGTCTTGAAGACGCCGGGGCTTACCTCGTCCTTGAGCTCGAGAAACACCTCGTCCTTGGCCAGCGCCCGCAGGGGATCCACGACGAACGCCGGGTTGAAGGCGACCTGAAGGTCGGGACCGCTGTAGCCGATCGCCATGGACTCGTGGGCCTCTCCGAAGTCGGGGCTCTGGGCCGTGATCTCGAGCAGGTTGCTGGTCAGCTTGATCCGGACGGAGTTCGACTTCTCGGAGCACACGAGCGCCGCGCGGTGCACGCACTGGAGCAGGAGCTCGCGCTCGAGCTTGATGCGCTGGTGGGTCTCCTTCGGGATGACCTGCTGGTAGTTCGGGTAGCTGCCCTCGACGACCTTGGAGTACAGGTAGACGCTGTCGATCAGGCCGCTCGTGTCCTTGTCGGTACCGATCTGGAAGGCGCACCGCCTGTCGTTGAAATTGATCTTCACCTTGTCACCTTTGTCCAGGATTCGGGTGAGCTCGCTCACGGTCTTTGCGGGCAGGATGATGGCCCCGGTCCCGGAGGCGGGAACCTCCATGTCCTTGGAGATCAGCGCGAGGCGACGTCCGTCCGTCGCCACCAGGCTCAGGCTGCCCTCCTTGAAGTTGAAGTAGACGCCGTTGAGCGTGTAGCGCGTCTCGTCCTGCGACTGCGCGTAGGACACGCTCTTCAGCATGCTGGCGAGCTCCGACTGCTGGAGCGTGTGGGCTTTCTCGTCGCCGAACTCGGGCAGCGGGGGAAACTCCTCCTTGCCCATGCCCATGATCCGGAACGTCGAGCCGCCGGACGACAGCTTGACCTGGTGGTTCGGCGAGGCGTCCACGGACACGTCGGCGTTGGGAAGCTCGCGCACGATGCTGGCGAGGCGCTTGACCGGCAGGGTCACCGATCCCGGCTCCTTCACGTCCGCCTTGATCTTGCAGCGGATGCCGAGGTCCAGGTTGGTGGTCGTCAGGGAGAGCTGGTCCTTCTCGGCCTCGATCAGAACGTTGCTGAGGATCGGCATGGTCGCCTTCGATCCCACGACATTGAGGACCTGGGATAGGCCGTTGGCAAAATGGTCGCGGTTCGTCTTGAATTTCATGGGTCCGGGGCGTGGTCCCGAGGGTAACGGGACAAACTAACAAAGTCCAAATGACTGTGGGTTCAATAATGAATTATATCAGTAGTCGTATAAGGGCCTCAAAAGACCAACAACTCGATCCTTTCCCTCGGAGAATCGGCTGATTTTCGGGGTGAGCAAGGTTGCGGCCGATGTGTGCAAGCAGGCGGTTATTCGCAGGCGATGGGTTGCTCGGAAAGCGCCGACACGTTCCCCACAAACTGTTCGCACCTGGCGGAAGGGGGCCTCATTTGGGCAGGCGCAGCGGCCTCGACCGCCTCCAGTGCCTGAAAAGGCCGAAGAAGATGTAGAACAGGAAGAGGCCGAGGAGCGCGATCTCGCGCAGGAGCAGGACGACACCTATCAACATCAGGATCCCTACGAACGTGCGGAAGCGCGTCTGGGTCTGCATGTCGACGTTCTTCCCGCTCGGGTAGCGGTATCGGCTCATCATCAGGAACGCGATCAGCAGCATGAGGAACGGCAGGACGAGCGCGAACTTGTTGAGGGACTTGTCCGCCTCGCCGAGCTTGAGGAGGAAGAGGACGAGCGAGGCGACCGTGCCCGCTGCGGCGGGGACGGGCAGGCCGACGAAGTCCTTGCTGGCCTCCTTCTTGCCGCGGTGGAGAAGGGGGTTCGTGATGACGTTGAAGCGCGCAAGCCGCATCGCGGCGCACAGCAGGAAGACGAATCCCACGAACCAGCCGATCTGCCGGAACCAGGGGAATTCCGTGGAGGGCGCCAGGATCAGGCAGAACATGAGGAGGGCCGGGGCGAGGCCGAAGGAGATCACGTCGGCGATCGAGTCGAACTCGGCCCCGAAGAGGGATTCCCGGCCGCCCATGCGCGCGAGGCGTCCGTCCAGCATGTCGAAGAGGGCGGCGCCGAAGATGAAGTACACGGCGAAACGATAGTGGCCAGCCGCGGTCGCCTCGAGGTACAGGCCGTCCTCCGCGGAGGCCGCCAGGCGCGCGTGGATGCAGTTCACCACGGCCATGAACCCGCAGAAAAGGTTCCCGGCGGTCATCATATTCGGCAGCACGTAGATACGGCTAGCCTGGGCCTCGTTGTAGGGGTCGTCCCTGCCCGCGAGGTCCTCGGGCTCCTTGCGGTCGTGCGAGCGTCGCGGGAAAATCATTTGGTGAGGCTCTCCATGTACTTCCAGAACTTCGAGTGCTGCTCCACGAGCTGCTGCTCGGAGACCGGGAGCCGGTTCCTCAGGAGAAAGTCCTCAAGCGAGTTTCGATGAAGGATGTACGTCACGTGAAGGGTGTCCCCGGTCACCTCGAAGTAGAACCGGTGGTCGCCGGCCCGCAGGCGGTAGAAGGGCTTGCCGGCCCTCTGGAACTTGCCCAGCGGTTCCCTGGGGTGTTCGAGGTCGGAGGCCTTGACGCTGCTGATGGGTTCCACCACTCCAAGCTGTTCCAGAGTTCCAAGCTTGTTCAGCTCGTGCATGGCTTGCTCTGAAAACGTTACCTGATACATGGGCTTGCTGGGGTCTAAACCCGTCCGGAATACCCGCAACGCAATTCCTTGCAAACCAATGGCAGCAACATCCGTTAGCCTTGCCGATATCCGCGCGGCGCAGCGGCGGATCCGCGGGGGGGTGATCGTGACGCCCTGCCCGGAGTCGATCCCGCTGAGCGAGATCACGGGCTCAAGGATCGTCTGCAAGCTGGACAACTTCCAGCGCACCGGCTCGTTCAAGGAGCGCGGCGCGCGCAACGCGCTGCTGCAGCTGCCGGCGGCGGCCCGGCGCCGGGGCGTGGTCGCCGCCTCGGCGGGAAACCACGCGCTTGGCCTCGCCTACCACGGCCGGCTCCTGGGGATCCCGGTCACCGTGGTGATGCCGTCCTTCGCCCCGCTGATCAAGATCACGACCTGCCAACGCCTCGGGGCCCGCGTGATCCTCCACGGCTCGGACTTCGCGGAGGCCCGCGCAGAGGCGGACCGCTTCGTCGCCAAGGAGGAGCTCACGTACGTCCACGGCTTCGACGATCCCCGGATCATCGCGGGGCAGGGCACCCTCGGCCTCGAGATCCTGAGCCAGGTGCCCGACGTCGAGGCGATCGTGTGCCCGGTCGGGGGCGGCGGCCTCCTGGCCGGCGTCTGCGTGGCCGTGAAGGCCCTGCGCCCGAAGGTGGAGGTGATCGCGGTGGAGAGCCTATCGACGGGAAACCTGACGGCCGCGATCCGGGCGGGGCACCCCGCGCGGGTGCCGCGCAGGTCGACGCTGGCCGACGGCCTGGCGACGCTCGTCGTCGGGGACAACGCCTTCGGGCTCATCCGGGACCGTGTCGACCGCGTGGTGCGCGTCGACGAGAAGTGGATCTCGCTCGCGATCCTGCGGATGATGGAGCTGGAGAAGGTCGTGGTGGAGGGTGCCGCCGCGGTGCCGCTTGCGGCGATGATGTCCGGCGGCGTGCCCGGCCTCGGGGGAAAGCGGGTCGCTCTCGTCGTCTGCGGCGGCAACATCGACCCGGTGATCCTCAGCCGCGTGATCGAGAAGGGCCTGGTCCACGACGGCCGCCTCACGCGGTTCACGGTGCGCATCAGCGACCGGCCCGGCGGCCTTGCCGAGCTCTGCCGCGTGATCGCGGCCACCGGGGCCAGCGTGAACCAGGTGGACCACGACCGCGCCTTCAGCGGTCCCGACGTGAGCGCGACCCGCGTCGTGTGCACGGTCGAGACGCGAGACCACGCGCACGTGAAGGAGCTGCACCGGGCGCTGCGCAGGGCCGGGTTCCGCGCGTGATGCCCCGGGCGCCCGCCGGTCTCCTGCTCGGCCTCCTCCTTGCGGCGCTGCCGGCGCTC
>CAIXHE010000058.1 GCA_903919205.1 uncultured Opitutaceae bacterium
GACTTCGGCTTCGCGTACATGGACAAGGCGCGCTTCCGCGTGTCGGTGCTCAAGGCCAAGGGCAACTACGGCATGGTGCTGCGGCAGATCCCGAACCGCATGTTCGGCCTGCGCGACATCGGCATGCCCGACAAGATCCGCGAGCTCCTCTACCGCCCCCGCGGGCTGATCCTGGTGACCGGCCCCACCGGCTCGGGCAAGTCGACGACCCTGGCGTCGATGATCAACTACGTGAATGAGAACCGCGACGGGCACATCATCACGATCGAGGACCCGATCGAGTACTACCACGCCCACAAGCGCTGCGTCGTCACCCAGCGCGAGGTGCACGTCGACGTCCCGAGCTTCTCGGAGGCCATCCGGCGCGCCCTGCGCCAGGACCCCGACATCATCCTGGTCGGCGAAATGCGCGACCTGGAGACGATCGAGGCCGCGATCAGCGCGGCCGAGACGGGGCACCTGGTCTTCGGGACCCTACACACGAACAGCGCCGCCAAGACGATCGACCGCATCGTGGACGCGTTCCCGGCGAACATGAAGGACATGATCCGCACGCAGCTCGCCTCGTCGCTCGTGGCCGTCATCTCCCAGGTCCTCTGCAAGAAGATCGGCGGCGGCCGCATCGCCGGCTACGAGATCATGGTGAACACGAGCTCGATCGCGTCGCTGATCCGCGAGAACAAGACCTTCCGCATCACCTCCGACATCCAGACGGGTGCCAACCTGGGCATGATCACGATGGACACCCACCTGATGAACCTCGTGAACCGCGAGCTCGTGTCGCCCGACGAGGCGCTCGAGAAGGCCCAGGACCCGCTCGTCATGCGCGACAAGCTGCTCGCGATCGGGGCTCGCCTGCGCGAGCTTTGAGCGCCGCCTCCGGCTAGGCCGGCAGCCTGCGAACGAGGATCGGGGCGTCGAGCCCGAGGATCCGCTCCGTGAAGTCCTCGCCGGCGGGCGCGTTCCTGAGAGCGCGCTGCACCATGCCCATGCGGGCGTCCAGGTTGTCGATCATCGACACGAAGACGGCCTCGGGCGTCGCGGCGAGGGCCGCCGCGCCCCACTCGAGGAGTCCCTGGTGGCTGAGGATGATGTGCTCCAGGCGCTCGGTGCGGTCGGGGTCCAGGCGCGCCTTGAGCGCGGCCTTGCGCACGAGCTGGTAGCCGAGGACGACGTGCCCCTGGAGGATGCCGCGCCGTCCGCGCCGCACGGCGAGCGTGCCCTCGTACTCGATCGCCTTGCCGGTGTCGTGCAGGAGCACGCCGGCCATGGCCAGGTCGGGGTCGACCTCGGTATAGAGGGGCAGGAGGGCCCGGGCGGCCCGCGCCATGTGCACCGTGTGCTCGACCAGCCCATGCCGGTAGGCGTGGTGCATCGCCGTGGCGGCCGGGGCGGTCCGGAAGGCCTCGCCGACCTCGTCCACGACGCCGCGCACGGTGGCCCGCAGCTCCGGGCGCGTGATCGCCTCCGCGAAGGCGTTGAATTCCCTCCAGAGGCCCTCGCCGTCCTCGGGCGCGGACTCGACCAGGTTGGCGACGAGCTCGGTGTCGGCGAGCTCGTCGGGCCCGAGCGCCTGGGCGCGCGAGAGCTTGGGCGAAAGGCGCCCCTGGTAGGTCTCGACCTTCCCCTCCACCCGCACGACGGCGCCCTCCTGGGCGGCCTTCAGCACGTCGAAGACCGGGCTGTCCGAGAACACCGTGCATGAGAACGTGCCCGTCCTGTCGCCGAACTCGGCGCTCAGGTAGGGGTTGCCGTTGGAGGCGGTCTTGGTCGTCAGCTTGCGCACGACGAGCACGCTTGCGAAGGCGCGGCCCGTGCCCGTCTCGGGGGCCTTCAGGTCGCGCACGCTGGAGAGGGAGGGGGCTTCAGGCATAGTGCTTCACGAGGGCGTTGAAGGCCCGGAAGGCGGGATGGCGGGCGCCGCGCACGATCGCGTAGAAGACGGTCTCCGCGGGCAGCACATGGGCCCCCGCTCGCGCGAGGGCCGCGAGGCAGGCGGCGGCGTCTGCGTCGCGCCGGGCCCCCACGCAGTCGGGCAGCACCGTGACCGGGATGCCGGCCTGGATGGCGTCCACGGCCGTCTGGAAGACGCAGACCGGGGTCTCGACGCCGCAGAGGACCAGGTGTTCCAGGCTGCGGGAGCCGGTCAGGCCCTGGCGCGCGGCGCTGCCGGCCTCCAGGGCCGAGAAGGCGTCCTTCGAGTGGACCTCCCGGCTGGCCACCAGGGCGAGGAGCGACGGGTCGGTGGGGCCCAGCTTCTCGGGGACCTGCTCGGTGAAGGCGACCGGCATCCCGAGGGCCTCGGCCGCCGCCACCGCGAACTGGCAGCGCCGCAGGACGCGCGCCGCGTCGGGGATCACCTTGAGCAGCGACGGCTGCAGGTCGAGGCAGAGGAGCAGGGCCGAGTCGAGGGGGCGGCTTTGGCTCATGGGAAGTAGCGCTGGCGCGCCTTGACCTGGACCACCCGCTTCTCAGGCAGGATGTAGGCGGTCAGGTAGCCGCCCATCACGCAGCCGGTGTCGATCCCGATCGACCACTTGAGCTTGTAGACGGCGGTCCTGGGCGTGTGCCCGTAGACGACGAAGGGCGGGCCGGCCCAGAGGTCGGCCCAGAGCGGCGCGTCGGGCTCCTCCGCGCGCTTGCGCGGCTGGCCGTCGCGGTCGACCACCTGCACCCGCGTCACCACCTCGGCCGGCTGCCTCTGCCAGGGTTCGCCCGGCAGGAAGCCCCCGTGCACGAACACGGTGTTGAGCTCCGGCTCGTGGAAGGTGAGGGGCATCGCCTGCAGGTACGACCAGTCCTCCGCCAGCAGCGTGTCGAAGGTCTCCAGGTCATGCTCCTTCATGTACTTGCGGTCCCCGGTCCTGCGGAACTTGAGGAGCCGCAGCTCATGGTTGCCGAGGAGCGAGATCGCCTGCACCGAGCGGGCGATCTCGATCACGCGGCGGCTGTCGGGGCCGCGGTTCACCAGGTCGCCGAGGAAGACCAGGCGGTCGCCCGGCTCGTGCCCGACCTGCTCCAGCAGGTCGGCGAGCTCAACGTGGCATCCGTGGATGTCCCCGACGGCGATCAGGCGTCCGTTCATGAAGGCGTGCCGCGGGTGGCCTCGCGGCGCAATTTGCTAGCGTCCGGGGCCCTTGGAAGTAAACAAGAAAGGTTCCAATCATGGAAATGAACCTCCAGCCCCGCGCCTCGGTGTGTTTCGTGTCGGGCAAGCCCTTCGCGGAGGGCGACCGCGTGACGAGCATGCTCGTGCGCGCAGAGGACGGCGCGGTGGCGCGCCAGGACGCCCTGGAGTCCGAGTCGGGGGCCCTCGTGCCGACCGGCTTCGTCGCCTGCCGATGGGTGCAGGTCTACAAGCCCCAGGCGCGCGACGGCGACAGCGAGCGGGAGCTCAAGCTGACGGCGGAGAGCCTCTTCCTGACGCTTGCGGACCCGTCTACGGAGCCGTCGCCGGAAACGGAGCGCCTGGTGCGCTTCCTCGCCCTCATGCTGGAGCGCAAGCGCCTGCTCAGGCCCCGCGGCCGCTCGGCCGAGAGCGGTCGCGACCTCTACGAGCACGCCCGCACGAAGCAGGTCTTCGAGGTGCCGGCGATCGAGCTGACGCCCGAGTTCTTCGCTGCCGTTCGGGAGCAGCTGACCGTCCTCGTCGGCGAGCCGAGGCAGGCGGCCACGGCCGCCCCCGAGCAGCCCGCCGCCCCGGCGGCCTAGCGGGCGGGGGCCCGCACCGGCAGGCCGCGGCCCGCAAGGTAGGTCTTAAGCCCGGGAATCGTGAGGGTGCCGAAGTGGAACAGCGAGGCCGCCAGGGCCGCGCTTGCGCCGCCGGCCTCAAGCACCTCCGCGAAATGCCCCTGCTCGCCGGCGCCCCCGCTCGCGATCACAGGGACCGGAACGGCGTCGCTCACCTGGCGGGTCAGCTCGACGTCGTAGCCGGCCTTGGTGCCGTCGCGGTCCATGCTGGTGAGCAGGATCTCGCCCGCCCCGAGCTCCACCA
>CAIXHE010000059.1 GCA_903919205.1 uncultured Opitutaceae bacterium
CTCCATCCTCGCGAAATCGTCCCTGACGAGGGCGAGGGTCCCGGTCTCGTCGCGCTGCGTCCTCGCCGAATACCCCGCCACATCCGGGAACACGATCGCGGACAGGCGGCGCTCGACCGGGCCTGTGCTTTCTGTAGGGGGCGTCATGGCGTGCGCAGGGCGAAGGTTGGCCGGTCGGCGCCGTGTGGCCAGTTCAAAGCCAGCCTAGGATGGCGTGCCTACGACGCACCGATCTCCGGTCATGTCACGGGTGGTGCCGCGAACCACCCCCTCCTCGCGCTGGTCCTGCCGCTTCAGGCTTGTTCATCGAGGGCGGGCGTCGTTCACTTGAGGGATCGGCGGGGGCTGAACCGCCAGCCGGTGCCCACCGATCCGCAACCCACGACCCTTCTCCCATGAAAGAAGCCAGGAAACGCGGGACGCTTTCGTCCAAGCAAGGTGAGGAGCTTCTGGGCATCCTGAAGGCCCGCTTCGAGAAGCACGGGGAGCGGCATGGCGGCCTCAAGTGGGCCGAGGTGAGGGCAAAGTTGGAAGCGCATCCGGATAAGCTGTGGTCCCTGCACGAAATGGAGAGCACCGGCGGCGAACCCGACGTCGTGGGTCGCGACAAGGACACCGGGGAATTCATCTTCTTCGATTGCTCGCCGGAGAGCCCCAAGGGCCGCACGAGCGTGTGCTACGACCGGGAGGCGCTTGAATCCCGGAAGGAGTTCAAGCCCAAGACGAGCGCCCTCGACATGGCGTCGGCCATGGGCGTCGAGCTGCTGGACGAGGAGGAATACCGGGCGCTGCAGAAGATGGGAGAGTTCGACACGAAGTCCTCGAGCTGGGTGAAGGCACCGGCGGATGTGCGGAAGCTGGGCGGCGCCCTCTTCGGGGATCGGCGCTTCGGGCGTGTCTTCGTGTACCACAACGGTGCGCAGTCCTATTATAGCGGCCGGGGTTTCCGCGGATCGCTGAGGGTTTAGGGGCGTTTGCGGAGGGAGTGCGCCCGGCCCGCTCAGGGAACGTGAGAGGGCTTCGTCCTCGGCCATGGTCCGTTCGAATCGTCAGTGCCCCTTCCGTTTATCAGATGTGCAGACTTCGACAACATCCTTACTTATAATGGTATATAACCTAATTCGATTCTAAAATCCGATTCTTTGCAATCGGGGGCGGGGTTTTTACCACATTACGGTGTGGGTCTATCTACACACCGAAAAGCGTCCCGTGTCGTGAATTCCGCGAATGGATCGATGCAGGTTGCGGCGTCCTCGGCGCGCGCTTTCAGGGCCTCCTTGGTCGCCGCTCTTGCGGCGTTCTTCCTCGGGTCCATGCACGCCCAGACCTACACGGCGACCGCCCTTGGGGCTCCCTCAACGGACACGCCGCCCTACGGCATCGCAGCCATTGCGGTCAACGACGTCGGCACGGTCGTCGGATACGACAACAGCACCTCATCCGCCCTGGTGTGGATCGCAGGATCCCCGGTTTCTTTGGGTGCGGCGAGCACGGCGACCGCCATCAACGATGCCGGGCAGATCACGGGCAGCATCTTCTCGTCGGGAAACTACAATCCCACCGTCTGGACCTGGAACGGTACGTCCTATGTTCCGAGCACCCTGCCCTCGTCGGGTAGTGGCGCCTATGGAATCGCAGACGCGATCAACGGCGCCGGAACGGTTGCCGGGGGGTCTCCGGCAAACTTCCCTTCGGGTCACGCCATCGTCTGGACCCTGAGCGGGGGCACCTACACCGAGGTCAACCTGGGCGGGGGCGTGATCAACGGCATCAATGCCTCGGGGACCGTGGTGGGCGTCACCTCCGGGTATCAGGCGATCGTCGTTCCGCCCACCAACAATTATCTGAACTCCGCCTTTCTGCCCACGCTTTCCGGCCTCGAGGACGAAGCCTACGCCATCAACACTTCGGGGCAGATTGTCGGCTATTCCCAGGCGCCCACCTCGACCAGCCATGCGGTACTCTGGAACCCGTCCGGGGCGTCGTACACGGCGACGGACCTCGGTGACCTCGGCGGAGGCACGAGCGTCGCGCTTGCGATCAACGACGGCGGGGTGGTCGTCGGGCAGTCCGCGACTTCCGCGTCGGTGCAGCACGCGTTCATTTACAAGGGCGGTGTGATGGCGGACCTCAACTCTCTCGTGACGCTCCCCTCGGGTTGGTACCTGACCCAGGCGACGGGGATCAGCAACAGCGGCTACATCGTGTGCAGCGCGACCAACACCCAATCCAGTGGTGTGTACCTGCTGGCCCCAGTCCCGGCCGGGGTGCTCTACGTCTCCGCGGGCTCGGCGGTCAAGGTCACCACGCCGGCGACCGCGGTGACGACCACCCTCGCCTCGGGCTTGACCGAGACCGGTGGCTTTGCGTTCGACGCCTCGGGAAACACCTACGTGGCGTCGGGGAATTCCGTCACCGGTATCGGCACGGTGCTGAAGATCACGCCGTCCGGCACGGTCACGACCTACGCCTCGGGCCTTGGGCTCGAACCCTCGGGCCTCGCGTTCGACAGCCACGGGAACCTGTTCGTCTCGAGCAACACGGGCACCGGGAACGGCGGCGGGGTCCTCTACAAGGTCACCCCCAGCGGCGCGGTGAGCACGTTCGCGAGCGGGCTCCTCTACGCGTACTCCATGGCGATCGACAAGTCCGACAACCTGTACGTGTGCGACCTCTACAGCACCACGATCAAGAAGATCACCCCTACGGGTTCCGTGAGCACGTTCGCGACCGTGTCGGAGGGTCCGGCGGGGCTCGCCTTCGACCGCTCGGGCAACCTCGTGGTGGTGGGCGGAGGCGGAGACCTCTTGTCCTACACCCCGGGGGGTGCGGTGAGCACCCTCGTCTCCGGGCTCAACCTTCCGTACGGGCTCGCGATCGGTCCCGACGGGACGATCTTCGTCTCCAACTATTTCGGGACTATCTACGAAATTTCGACGGGCGGAACGGTGACCACGTATAGCACCTCGGGAATCGCCGCCACCGAGTCGCTGATGGCGTTCCCTACGCAGAGTAACCTGCCGGCATTCTCGCCCACGCCGACCCCGACGCCGACCCCGACCCCCACGCCGACGCCGACCCCCACGCCGACTCCAAGCCCCACACCCACGCCGACCCCGACGCCGACCCCGACGGTTTCGCTGGCGCAGGCGACCTACACCGCGACGTCGCTGGGTTCGCTCCTTTACGGTTTTGACAGCGACCTAGGCATCAATGCTTCGGGAACCATCGTAGGCAGCGCCTACGACGTTTACGGCAACTATGTCTCGTTTGTCTGGAGCCACGGGACCTTCACAAACCTGGGGGATCCGCTGGGTGTGGGTAACAGCCAAGCCTACGGCATCAATGATTCGGGCACGCTGGTCGGGCAGGGGAGCACCACCGCCGGGGCCTCTCTCGCCTTTAGCTACACCAATGGAACCGTGACCACCTTGGGCGCCCTGCCCGGGGTGGCCTCAACCTCTAACGAGAGTGAGGCTCAGGGAATCAACGCAGCGGGCACCATCGTCGGCCAGGCCATCAACGCCAGCGGTCAATACGATGCTTGCGTGTGGACCGCCGGTGTCCCGACGGACCTCGGCACCCTTCCAGGTGGAGACAACAGCTTCGCGACGGGCATCAACGGCTCGGGCACAATCGTGGGCGCCTCGACCCTCGCCAACGGCAACGACGACGCCTTTGTCTACAGCGGCGGGACCATGACCGACCTGGGCACCTTCGGCGGGCCTGTTACGCAAGCGACGGCAATCAACAATGCGGGGGTGGTCGTGGGGCTCTCCGAGGATGCCAACTCAAAGGAGCACGCCTTCAGCTGGAGCAACGGCACCCTGACCGACCTAGGGCTGCTCCCCACGGGAACCTACAGCGAGGCCGATGCCATCAATAGCTCCGGAACGATTGTCGGGTACTCGACGGTCAATAATGGCGCAGCCCGGCATGCCTTCATTTACGTCAATGGGCACATGACCGACCTGAATTCGACGGTCTACGGAGTGCCTCCGGGTGTCACGCTCGCGTACGCGGGTGCCATCAATGATTCCGGGCAAATCGCGGCGGTGGGGAGCGACCAGCAGGCCTATCTTCTCAATCCGGTGACCCCGACGCCCACGCCCACGCCTTCACCCACCCCGACCCCGACCCCTGTGTCCGCTCCGACGCAGGTACCCACGCTCGCGCTGCCTGCGAACATCATGGTCAATGCCACTGGCCCGTCAGGTGCCGTGGTCACGTTCACGGCGTCCGCAAGCAACGGGGTGGGTGGCAGCGTGCCGGTCACCTGCACTCCCGTGTCCGGAAGCAACTTCTCCCTGGGCACGACCACCGTGAACGCGACCGCCACGGACGCGGCCGGCACGTCTACCGGGAGCTTCACCGTCACGGTGGTGGACACGACCCCTCCGACGCTCACGCTGCCCGCGAACCTCACGGTCGAGGCTACGGGACCGTCGGGGGCGGTCGTCGCGTTCTCGGCCTCGGCAAATGACGTGGTCAGCGGGAGCGTCCCGGTCACACTTGTCCCTGCTTCCGGAAGCACGTTCCCCTTGGGAACCACGACCGTGCACGCGTCGTCGGCGGATGGGGCCGGCAACC
>CAIXHE010000060.1 GCA_903919205.1 uncultured Opitutaceae bacterium
CGCTATCCACCGTAGACCCTGAGATCGCCTCGGCCATTTCCGCCGAGCTCGGCCGTCAACAAAGCCATATCGAGCTTATTGCATCCGAGAACTTTACGTATCCCTCGGTCATGCAGGCCCAGGGAAGCGTCCTGACCAACAAGTACGCGGAGGGCTACCCCGGCAAGCGCTGGTACGGCGGCTGCGAGTACGTCGACAAGGTCGAGGTCCTGGCGATCGAGCGCGCGAAGCGCCTCTTCGGGGCTGAGCACGCCAATGTCCAGCCGCACTCCGGCTCCCAGGCCAACTTCGCGGTCTACACCTCGGTCCTCGTTCCCGGCGACAAGATCCTCGCGATGAACCTGAGCCACGGCGGGCACCTCACCCACGGCAATCCGGCCAACTTTTCCGGCAAGCTTTACCAGGTGGTCGCCTACGGGGTTCGCGAGGACAACAACCTGATCGACTACGACCAGCTGGCCGAGGTCGCGCTCGCCGAGCGCCCGAAGATGATCACGGTCGGGGCGAGTGCGTACTCGCGCCCGATCGACTTCGCGCGCATGGGCGAGATCGCCCGCAGCTGCGGGGCCCTCCTCTTCGCCGACGTGGCCCACATCGCGGGCCTGATCGTGACCGGACACCACCCCTCCCCGGTCCCGCACGCCGACTTTGTCACGACGACCACCCACAAGACGCTGCGCGGCCCGCGCGGCGGCCTCATTCTCTGCAAGGCCGTCCACGCGAAGGCCATCGACTCCGCGGTGTTCCCGGGGGCCCAGGGGGGCCCGCTCATGCACGTGATCGCGGCCAAGGCGGTGTGCTTCGGGGAGTGCATGAAGCCCGAGTTCAAGGCCTACTCCGAGCAGGTGATCCGCAACGCGCGGGCCCTCGCCGCCGCCATGGCCGGCCGCGGGTACCGGGTGGTGTCCGGGGGCACCGACAACCACCTGATGCTGATCGACCTTCGATCGAACCTGCCCGAGCTGACGGCGAAGAAGGCCCAGGAGACCCTCGATCTCGCCAACATCACCTGCAACAAGAACACCGTGCCGTTCGAGACCCGCTCGCCGTTCCAGGCCTCGGGCATCCGGCTGGGGACGCCCGCCGTCACGACCCGCGGCTTCCTCGAGCCCGAGATGGCCGAGATCGCCGAGCTGATCGACACGGTCCTGCGGGCGATCGGCACTCCGGCCGAGGCAGCGACCGTCGCCTCCGTCAAGGCCCGGGCCCTGGCGCTCACCGCGAGATTCCCGCTTCCCTACCGGCTGTGACGGCGCCCGCTGCCGACACGCCGGCCCCGGAGGCCCCCGCCGCCCCGCGCGCCCTGTCGCTCGGGGTCATCTTCCTGACGCTGCTGATCGACCTGATCGGCTTCTCGATCATCTTCCCGCTCGGCCCCGACCTGATCGACTACTACCTGAAGGTCGACAGCGGCTCGGGCATCCTCGGCTGGATCGTGGTGCAGAGCGACGCCGCTGCCCGCCTGCTCGGCCGCGACCACGCCTTCGCGGCCGTCCTCTTCGGCGGGGTGATCACGTCCTTCTACTCGGTGCTGCAGTTCGTCTTCGCGCCGTTCTGGGGCTCGCTCTCGGACCGGCGCGGGCGCCGGGGCGTGCTGCTGGTCACCGTGGCCGGCACCGCGGCCGGCTACCTCGTGTGGTTCCTGTCGGGATCGTTCTGGCTCTTCCTCGCCTCCCGTTTGGTGTCCGGCGCCTTCAGCGGGAACCTCTCGGTCGCGACCGCGGCCGTCGCGGACGTGACGACGCGCAAGGAGCGCTCGCGCGCGATGGGCATCGTCGGGGCGGCCTTCGGCCTCGGCCTGGTCACCGGCCCCATGGTCGGCGCCTTCTCGGCGCGCTACAGCCTGCTCGCACACCACCCCGGCCTCGAGCGCTTCGGCGTGAACCCGTTCTCGACGCCGGCGCTCCTCTCCCTGCTCCTGAGCCTCGCCAACCTGCTCTGGGTCTACCGCAGCTTCAAGGAGACGCTGCCCGAGAGCGTGCGCGCGGGGGCGCGCGAGCCGCGGCTGCGCAACCCGATCCGCGCCATCCTGCACCTGCGCAACGCCGACGTGCGCCGCGCGAACATCGTCGCCTTCGTCTACTCGCTCGCGTTCGTCTCGATGGAGACCTCGCTCACCTTCCTCGCCTTCAAGCGCTTCGGCTACACCGCGACGGAAAACGGCCTGCTCCTCGGCTTCCTGGGGGTCTGCTCGATCGTGACCCAGGGCTTCATCGTGCGGATGCTCCTGAAGAAGGCCGACGAGATCGCGGTGCTGAAGGCGGGGCTCCTCTCGACCGGCTTCGGCCTCCTCGTCGTCGGCTTCGGGCTGCGACCGTGGATGATGTACGCCGGCCTCGCCTTCGTCGCCCTCGGCTCCGGTCTAGTGAACCCGTCGACCACCGGCCTCATCTCCCTCTACAGCAGCCAGGACGAGCAGGGCTTCGTGCTCGGCATCTTCCGCTCGCTCGGCTCGCTCTCGCGCGCCGTCACGCCGGTCCTGGCGGGCGCCGTGTTCTCGATCCTCGGCTCGACCTGCGTGTTCGCGGTCGCCGCGGCGCTCACGTTGGCGTCCCTGCTGTTCGCCAGCCGCCTCACTCAACCCGAACGCTGATGAAGCGCCTGCTCCTCGCCTATGCTGGGGTCGCGGGCCTGCTCTCCGGGTGCCTGAGCCCCCACCGTCCCGCGCCCCACCCGGGCCTCACGTACGTGGGCTCGAGCCCGGTCACGATCCCCGCCAGCCTGATCGACCACGTGCTGGTGGTCGAGGCCAAGTGGGACAAGTTCGGGCCGTACCGCTTCATCATCGACACGGGCTCGTCGGTGACGCTCGTCTCCCCGGCCCTCGCCTCGCGCTACGCCGCCCAGGACTCGCCCCCGCCGGACGAGCCGCCGGTGCGCGTGCGCTCGGCCGAGGGCGGCACGGCGCTCCTGAGCAAGGTGACGCTCAAGAGGATCCAGCTCGGCAAGGCGCGGTTCGACTACGTGCCCGCGCTCATCTACGACTGCTCGGACCTCTCGGCGCAGTTCGGCGTGCCAATCGACGGGATCCTCGGCTTCCCGCTCTTCCGGGACGCCGTCCTCACCCTCGACTACCCCAACCGCACGGTCGTGCTGCGCTCGCGCATCCCCGATGACGGGCTTCCCGGCGAGACGATCCTCTTCAACAATGCCGACAAGACCCCGCTGATCCCGGTCCACATGGGCGACCGCGAGTTCGCGGCGCTGATCGACTCGGGAAGCAGCGCCGCCATGGACATCAACCCCGCGGGCCTCTCGCCCGCCTTCGTCTACGGCCCGGTCGTCGGGCCCACGGTCAGCACGCTCGCCGGGGACCGCACCCTGAAGGTGGGCCGGCTGGCCGGCATGGTGCGGGTGGGCTCGTTCGACATCCCCCAACCGGTGGCCCAGGTGACCGACGAGCTCTCGTCCCTCGGCGGGGCGATCCTGAGCCACTTCACGGTCACGTTCGACCAGGAGCACGACCAGGTCTTCCTCTCCCACGACCCGGCAGACTCGCTGGCGAGCCCCCCGCTGCGGGGCACCGGGCTCGGATTTCGCAAGACGCCCGCCTACTGGAAAGTGGTGGGCGTGATCCCGGGCTCGCCCGGGCAGGCCGCGGGGGTGGTCGCTGGCGACCTGGTGACGAGGATCAACGGGGAGCCGGTGTCGGCGTGGAAGCCGGACCGGCTCTACGACCTGATGGCCCGGGACCCGAGCGTGGAGCTCACCTTCATCAGCGGCACAAGCCAGGTCCGCCGCACGGTGCCGATCGTCGACCTGGTGCCGTAGGCCGCGCGCTACGGAAGCGCGAAGGCGACGTAGCTGTCGCCCTTGGGGGTGCCGAGCTTCGTGCCGCCGCAGGCGATCACCACGTACTGCCTGCCGTTCACCTGGTAGGTGCTCGGCGTCGCGAACGCGGCCGCCGGCAGCGTGTAGGCCCAGAGGACCTTGCCGGTGCGCGCGTCGAAGGCGCGGAACATCCCGTCCTTGGTGGCCCCGATGAAGAGCACGCCCCCGGCGGTCACCACCGGTCCGCCGTAGTTCTCGGCGCCCGTCGGGGGGATCCCCTTCGCCGTCAGCTCCTTGAACTCTCCCAGGTTGACCTTCCAGACCTCGGCCCCGGTGTTCAGGTTGATCGCCGTCAGGCTTCCCCAGGGCGGCGTGATCGCGGGGTAGCCCTTGCTGTCGACGAAGCGGTTGTAGCCGTCGAAGCGGTAGGGAATGCGCGGCGGCGCGCTCGAGGCGGCGACCTTGCCCGCGGCCGTGTCCTGGCCGAGCAGGTAGCCGACGATCGCCTGCTTGTCCGCCGACGAGAGCACCGTGAAGCCCGGCATCATGCGCCGGCCCGAGGTGATCAGGGCCACGATCTCCTCGGGCTTGTAGCGGGCGCCGACGTCGACCAGCGAGGGGATGCCCCCCGCCGGCAGGCCCTTGCGCTCCAGGCCGTGGCACGAAACGCAGTACTGGGTGTAGAGGCGCTGTCCGGGCCCCATGAGGGCCAGGTCCGACTCCTTGGGCGCGTCGCTCATGGACACCACCCAGGCCATGTTGCTCGAGTTCACGTAGAGGATCCCGCTCGGGTCGACCGCCGGCCCTCCCCACTCGGCGCCGCCGTCGAAGCCGGGGAAGAGCAGCGTCTTGTCCTTGCCGTAGGGCTGGAAGAGGCCGCGGCGGCAGCTCCGAAGGAGGGTGAGGAGCTCCTCGCGGTTCTCGGCGTAGGGGCTCACGTCGTCCTCGCCGAGGGCCTGCCGGGCGTAGGCCGCCGGCAGCGACGGGATCGGCTGGGTGGGCCACGCCTCCTCGCCGTCCAAGGTGGACTTCGGGAAGGGCTTCTCCTCGATCGGGAAGAGCGACTCGCCGGTGACGCGGTCGAACACGAAGACGAACCCGTGCTTGGTCGTCCAGGCCACCGCGTCGACCCGGCGGCCGGCGTGGTCCACCGTCAGGAGCACCGGCGGCGCAGGGTTGTCGCGGTCCCAGATGTCGTGGTGGACGGTCTGGAAGTGCCAGAGCAGCTTGCCGGTGGCGGCGTCGAGGGCCAGCAGGCAGTTCGCGTAGAGGTCCTTGCCGAGGCGGTGGCCGCCCCAGAAGTCGGGCGCTGCCGAGCCCGTCGGGCAGTAGAGGATGCCGCGGGCGCGGTCGATCGCCATGCCGGCCCAGCAGTTGGCCGAGCCGACGTCGATGTTCTTGTACGCGTCCTTCGACCAGGTCTCGTAGCCAGGCTCGCCGGGGAAGGGCATCGTCTTGAAGACCCAGGCCAGGGTTCCGGTGCGGATGTTGAAGGCCTGGATGTAGCCGGGCGCCGCGTCCTGGTCCTCGCCGACCCGCGTCGGCATGACGATCAGGTCGCCGTACACCGTGCCCGGCGTCGTCGAGTTCACGAACTTCTCCTGGGCCTGCGGGCCCAGGCCGGACTTCAGGCTGACGCGCCCGCCGGTCCCGAAGCTCGGGATGGGCACGCCCGTGCGGGCGTCGAGGGCATAGAGCCAGGAGTCGATCGAGCAGAGGATCCGCGGGTCGTCGCCGTGCTGCCAGAAGGCAACCCCTCGGTCGTTCGCGAGCACGGCGTCGTAGTCGCCGGGCACCTTGAAGCTCCACAGGTGCTTGCCGGTGGCCGCCTCGAGGGCGAAGACCTGGCTCGTGCCCGTGGCTCCGTAGAGGACGCCGTGGACGATCAGCGGGTTGCACTGCATCTGGCCGAAGTCCCCGGTATGGTACTCCCACGCGACCTTGAGGCTCGCGACGTTCGAGCGGTTGATCTGGTCGAGGGCCGAGTAGTGGCTGCGGTCGGGGCCGCCCAGGTACTCGGACCACTCGGCGCCGGAGGCCGCCGAGGCCCGGGGCGTGAGGAGGGCCGCGCAGGCGAGGAGCGGGGCGTATCGGGTCGCGTGAATCATGGGGTCTGTCGGGGTGGCTGTGTCTCGGCCGCCTACATCTTCCTCTCCAGCAGGAAGGCGGCGGCCCCGTCGTGTCGATCCACCCATGGGACGGCAATTGCGCTTTTTTTCAACTCAAAGCCCCTATTTCGGTCGAGGAACGCCCGGACGACGCCCTCGTTCTCCTCGGCGTCCAGGCTGCAGGTCGAATACACGAGGCGTCCGCCGCGGGCGACCAGCCTCGAGGCCGCGGCCAGGAGCTGCCCCTGCTGGCGTGCGTGCTTGGCGAAGTCGGCCGGCTCCAGGCGCCATTTGACGTCGACGCGGTGGCGCATGACGCCGGTGTTCGAGCATGGCACGTCCACCAGCACCGCGGGATACTCGGGCGCGAGGCCGTGCAGCTTGAGCGCGGCGGGGGCCCCCTCCAGCAGGTCGGCCTGGACGAGGGCCGCCCCGACGCCGCCGGTGCGCGAGAGGTTCTCCTTCAGCCGGTCGATCCGGGCGGAGGGCAGGTCCATGGACACAATGCCGCCGGTTCCCAGGGCGTCGACGATCAGCAGGCTCTTGCCCCCCGGCGCCGAGCAGAGGTCGAGCACGGTCTCGCCCGGGCGTGGGGCCAGGAGGTCGACCGCGAGGCGCGTCGACGGATCCTGGACGTACAGGCTTCCCGAGGCGAGGAGCGCCTCGACGTCCGCCCAGTGGCCGGGAAGCACCGCGTGGAAGCCGGCCCACTCGGTCGGCGGCATCCACTCGGGGACGGGCCGGGAGGGGTCCCTCCAGCGAGCGTAGAGCGGCGCCGGGGACTGGTTCCACTCGAGGAGCTTCCTCGTGGGAGCCGCCCCGAAGTCCCTGAGCCAGCGCTGGATCAGCCAGTCGGGGTGCGAGTAGTAGGCCGAGAGCGCCGCGGCACTCGCCAGGGCCGCGGGCGGCTCCTCGGCCGCGAGCACCCCGGAGAGCTTTCGCACCACGGCGTTCACGAGGCGGGCCTCGGCGGGGCTCGCGAGCTCCTTGGTCCTCTCGACGGCGTGGTGGACGACCTTCGCCACGTGCCCCACGTCGCCCTCGGGGGCGTCGCTCTCCAGGAGCTCGAAGGCCGCCGCGAAGAGCACGGCCCGGGTGATGAAGCGGGGGGGATGGGCGATCAGCCTGCCGAGTGCCGCGTCGATCCTGCCAAAGTGTCGCACCACGCCGAACACCAGGTGCTGGCAGCGGCCCCGGTCGGCGCTGGAAAGGTCGCGGGGCAGGCCCTCCATCAGCAGGTCCACGCGCTCGCGCACGTCGAGCCAGCGGGCGATCAGGTGCACGGCAGGCACCCACGCGCCTTGGAGACTCGGTTTGACAAGCTTGGTCATCGTCCTTTTTACTCTCCGGTTCACGCGTTCGATGTAGCAACTATGAATTCTGAAGCCGTTTCCGCGCTCCTAGCAAAAAATCCCGCCCTCAAAGCTTCCAAGCCGAAGCTTGAGGCGATGAAGCCGGGCGCCTACGTGGTGCACCGCAGCTGGGGGTTCGGCCAGATCAAGAGCTTCGATGACACGACGTTGCGCCTGACGATCGATTTCAAGGGTAAGAAGTCCCACGCCATGGACCCCGCCTTCTGTGTGGGCACGATGGACGTGCTTCCCGACAACCACCTGCTGGTGCGCAAGGAGACGGAGCCCAAGAAGATAGCCGAGCTGATCGCCGACAACCCGGCCCAGCTGATCGTCGAGGCCCTCGAGTCCTACCCGAACAAGGCGACGACCGCCATCGACCTCGAGATCACGCTCGCTCAGGTCGTGGGCGAGGAGAAGTTCAAGAAGTGGTGGACCGAGGCCCGCAAGGCCGTGGCCAAGGACCCGCGCGTCCTCGTGCCCGAGACGAAGATCGAGCTCTACGTGCTGCGCGAGACCCCGGTCTCGGCCGAGGACGAGATCTTCGACCAGTTCAACTCCACCCGCTCCGCTCGCCGCCGCATCTCGCTCGCCGAGGACTTCGCGGCGGCGTCCTCGCACAAGGCCGTCCACGCGAACCTCACCGAGGTCCTCAAGGGCGTCGCCGACGCCGTCAAGGACAGCAACCAGCTTGACTCGGCCGAGCGCCTCTACGGCGCGGCCGTGCGCGATCGAATCGCCAAGATCGCCGGGGTCGACGCCTCGACCTTCGAGCCCAGCCAGGCCTCGCTCGTCGCCAACCTGCGCGACCTGCCCGCGATCGCCGAAAAGATCCCCGTGCAGTTCCAGAGCCACTTCCTGGAACTGATCAAGGACACCCACCCGATCGAGTGCCGCGACATCATCTTCAACCTCCTGAAGGTCTCGCAGGGCAAGTTCACGACCGAGTGCATCAACTTCCTGGTGGAGAACGGCTACTCCGAGGACCTCGCCGCCACGCTCAAGCGCTGGCAGACCGAGCAGAACCTGCGCGCCCCGGTGCTACTCTGGATCGTGAAGAACCGCCACTCCAAGAAGTTCGCGAAGCTGCTGAACGACCTGA
>CAIXHE010000061.1 GCA_903919205.1 uncultured Opitutaceae bacterium
CGCGTACCTCAAGGATCGCCTGGCACGCCTTCCCGCCCCGGGTTCGTGAGGGAGGAGCCCCGGGCCCCGGCTCCCTTCACCGGGCCGGGTGCCTCAGGGCGTGGAACACCGCGCGGTCCCGACCGTGGTCGAACTCCAGCCAGACCGCGTCCCCATACTCCTGGAACCCGTGGACCTCCGGCCCATGGAAGATGCTGGCGTGGGACCCCGGAAGCGCCTCGACCCCGACCTCCAGGGTTCCGGGCGCCACCCCCTCGAGCGGTATCTCAAGGTGGTCGAAGCCGCTCTTCGGGTGCAGGTAGCGGGCCGACTCCAGGGTCCGGCCCTGGAGGTGGATGGCCACGCCAGCGAGGCCGTGGCCGTCCACGAAGAGGCGCCCCTGGCTCTCAGCCAAGGCGGCGGATCCCACGGAAGCCGTGAGGATGAACGGAAAGGTCCACGTCTGCCCGGGGGCCAGGGGATGCACCCAGAGGGCCTCCATGCCCGGCCGGAACCTGGGCGCGGGATAGACGGCACCCATCTCGGGGACCGTCACGGGCGCGCACGCCGCATAGACACATGCCGCGAGTGCCAGCGCGAGGGTCCAGACACGCTGGAGGAGGACGCACAGGACGAGGGCCACGGAGGCCAGGAGACTCAGGTACAGCAGGTTGCGGTTCAAGCCGAGGGCGTAGACCCCGCCCAGGGCCGTCGCAGTGGCCACGGAGGCAACCAGGCAGCGGGCGCCCGAGCCCGGGATCGCGGGGTTCTCAGTAGTCGACGGGCTTGGGGTCATCGGAGTAGTGAACCTCCACGCGCCGCGTGAAGGCCTCGGGGTCGCCCCCGTAGTAGAGGCCGGCCTGCCGCTTCTCGCCGCTGAAGAAGACGCAGGCGAGGGCGGTCGCGCCCACCGCGATCACGCTGGGTAGGAGGCGTGCGCGCGCGCACAGGCCGCCGAGCACCCCGGCCGCAGCCAGGATCAGCATCGCCGCCGCGGGGAAGGCAAGGTAGCCGTAGTTGTGGATCCAGCCGGCCAGGACCATCCCGCTCTGGCCCACCGCAAACATTGGGACGGCGAGGAACGTGAACATGCGCGTGCGCGGCTCGAGGAAGAGGCCGGCCACGGCCAAGACCATCAGCGGCGCGTGCAGCATGACAAAGCATCGGCTGACCAGGACCCAGAAGCCCGTGAAGAAGTCGTAGCCCGGGTAGTTGAGGAACCAGAGCGACCCCACGTCGCCGCCCGAGAGCCACGTCCTCACCCATGCGGCGCTCTCGCGGAGGATCCCGCCGAAGCTGATGCCCAGGGCCGAGGCCACCGAGGGCAGGTGGTACAGATGCACGAGGACACCGAAGCAGGCCCGTGACACCGCGAAGGCACACAGCAGTCCCAGCAGCGACCGCCCCATGCCGGCTCCCGTCATCCAGAGCGAGCGTAGCAGGACGTACACCGTGAGGAAGAACCAGCCGCCATCGGCGAATTGCCCCATGAAGAGGGCGGACGCGAGGACCGCCGTGCGCGCAGCCAGGCCGGACCGCGGCAGCAGCCGCTCGAAGAGGTAGATGCCCGCGAGAAGGAACGTCGTGCCCAGCGGCTGCTGCTTCACTGCGCTGAAGGTGAGCGTCAGCGCGGGGTACGTCGCCATCAGGATCGCGGCGAACAGGGGGGAGTAGCGGTCGCCGAAGGCCATGGAGGCGATGCGGTGGGCCAGGAGGACGCTGGCCAGCCACAGCAGCACGTTGCAGGCCCAGAAGACCCTCCAGGGGTCGGCGGCCGCGCCCGGAACGTGCATCAGCAGCGAGAGGAGGAAGGAGGTCGCCACCCGCTCGGTCCCCGGAAACCCCTGGATCGGGTGCGCCGCGCGCGACGCGGGCAGCGTCTCGGAGAGCGCGGCCAGGTTGGTGTAGTTGCACAGGCCCTCGGTGTTGATGGCGCGGTAGCCCCGGGGCGTGGCGACGAACTGCGCGGCGTATCCCCCGTAATACGAGGTCGCCGGGAACCAGTAGTGCTTGGTCTGGATCATCTCCCAATCGGTGCCCGGGCAGGCGTCGGCCAGGAACACGCCCAGCAGGGCGGCAAACAGGCCCACCCGCAGGAGGACCCTGAGGGGGTCTCTTCCCTGCTCACGGTCGTTCGTGCCTCGTGGAAGGTTGGGAATGAGCCCATGCTCTGGCTGCGCCGGGCGCGGGCAACAGAAAAGGCTGGGGGGCGCCGCGCTTTGTGACATCTTTGACACGTTTCGCCGAACCCCGACGCCTCCTCTCTGTCATCACTTGCGCCCGGCACCCTAACCTTGTTGCCTACCACCCGCAACCGCCCCCCTCCTATGCCCGACGAACATCCCACCGACGAGAGCCAGCTGATCAAGCGCGTCCACAGAGAGCTGATCGACGACTACGACGAGGAGCTCGAGATGGAGCGCGACGACTGGGAGAAGCTGTCGCCGGACGCGCCCCTTCAGCCGCTCAAGCACGATTCCGACAGGGAGCAGAGGAACCGGTATTTCAAGGAGCTCTTCCGCCTCCAGGGCGAGCTCGTCAAGATGCACGACTGGCTCGTCGAGTCCGGCCACCGGCTGGTGATCGTGTGCGAGGGCCGCGACGCGGCGGGAAAGGGCGGCGTCATCAAGCGCATCACCCAGCGTCTCAACCCGCGCGTGGCGCGGGTTGCGGCGCTGCCGGCCCCCTCCAGCCGGGAGAAGACCCAGTGGTATTTCCAGCGCTACATCGCCCACCTGCCCGCCGCGGGAGAGATGGTGCTCTTCGACCGCAGCTGGTACAACCGCGCCGGGGTCGAGCGCGTGATGGGCTTCTGCACGGACGCGGAATACGAGGAGTTCTTCCGCTCGGTGCCCGAGTTCGAGAAGATGCTGATCCGCTCCGGCATCCAGATCGTGAAGTACTGGTTCTCGATCCCCGACGAGGAGCAGGAATTCCGGTTCCGCTGCCGCATCAACGACCCGCTCAAGCAGTGGAAGCTGAGCCCCATGGACCTCGAATCGCGCAAGCGCTGGGAGCTCTACACCAAGGCCAAGGAGATCATGTTCGAGCGCACGCACCTGCCGGAGTCCCCCTGGTGGGTCGTGCAGGGCGCCGACAAGAAGAAGGCGCGGCTAAACTGCATCCATCACCTGCTCTCTCAGATCAAGTACACCGAGGTGAAGCACGAGCAGATCACGCTCCCGCCCCGGGTCCACCACCCCGACTACCGGCGCGAGCCGATTCCGCCGGAGATGATCGTCCCGGAGATCTACTAGCCCGGGGGGGCGGGGCTAGCGGCCCTTCCTCGCGAATTTGATCACGAGCACCTCCCACCGGCCCGCGGACTGCCGCCTTCCGTTGGTTCCGAAGTAATAGGGGTGGATGCGGAAGCTCCTCACGCCCACGTAGTCCCTGAGGGACGGCCCCGCGCACCAGACCAGGCCGTTCTGGATCCGGAGCACCTCCGAGCCCGGGGGGCCGTCGGGGTTCGGGACGTAGGCGCACTGGAGGTAGAGCGCCTGAGGGGGGTCCAGCCGCATCCGCTCGGTCTGCTCGCGGGTGAAGGCGTCCACCTCGGACTGGGCTCGGGCCACGTCAGCCGAGTGCCCACCGATCGCCGCCGGAAGGTCGAGCGCAAAGCGCACGAAGCCGGTGTCCGCGACGGAGACCCCCGACCTCTCGTGCGCCATCGGCTCCATCAGGAAATCGACCATCACCCTCCCGGGCTGGCCGAGCACGTCCGCGCGGAGCTCGTCCCACCCCGGGTCGTGCGCAGGGAGGCCCGGGGCGATCGCCATCAGCACCGCAAGGTTGGCGAGGACGAGGCCGTCGAGCGCCAGGCCCGCCCTCCCAGGGCCGGCCGCCCGCGAAGCGAGCGCGGTGCAGACGCACAGGGGCGCGAGGGCCAGGTGCAGGAAATAGGTGAGGTAGGCGCCGTCATGCCACCCGAGGCCGCAAATGAGGGCCAGCGCGGCGAGGGCGGAGACCCAGGCCCAGTAGCCCAGCAGGTCGGGGTTTGAGGCGGGATCGCCGGCCTCGCGCGGCGGGCGGCGGCGCAGCCCGATCCAGATCCAGCCGCAGGCGATCCCGCCTGCGAGCGGGGCGCAGGCCATGACTGAAAAGTCCGCCGATTGATGCACGAACCAACCGAAGTCGAGCGACGTCCGCGCCACGTGGGCCGCGAAGGCCTCGAGGCGGTACAGGGGGTTGGAGGCGGCGTAGGACCACACCCCGGCCGACACCAGCGCGCCGCTGACAAGACCCGCCGCGACCGAGAACCGGAACCTGCCCAGCACCGCCAGGCCCGAGAGCGCGGCGCCCCACGCGAACAGCGTGTACGGCTTGGTCAGGTACCCGGCCAGCGCAACGAGGCCCAGGAGCACGCCAAACCGCGCGGGCGGCAGGCGGCCCTCGAGCGCCCGCTGCCCCATCGCCAGGACGGCGATCATCTCGAGCACCGCCAGGAAGTCGGGGCGGGCCTCGATCGAGAACGAGCCCGCGTTCGCGGCGAAGAAGATCGCGACGACGCCCGCGGTCACCTCCGGCCGGCACCGGTTGCGCCGCAAAAGCCAGGCGAGCAGTGCGCACGCCGCGGCGATCGAGGCTAGGTTCGCCAGGCGATCGGCCAGGTAGACGTCGGGCGTCGCGAGGAGGAAGAGGCTGCAGAGCGCCGGATAGCCGGGGCCGTAGTTGTCCTGGCCGAGGACAAAGTGGCCCCACTGGTACTGGTGGGGCCAGAGGTGCATGATCGAGGCGTACACCGTCTCGGACATGCCCATCGGCTCGGCGAGTCCGAGCGTCGAGGCCTCGAGCGCAAGGTGGTACCCCGCCACCCCGATCGCGGCCAGCCAGAGCGCGGCCCGGACGATTCCCCGAACGCGTGGACCGGCTGCATCGACCATCGCCGTAGGATCCCGCACCGGACGCGGCGTGCAAGTAGTTTGGCGCGCGCGGCGGGTCTCAGGGGAAGAGCCAGTGCTCGGACCAGGCCCCGTCGCGAAGCTCGTGCAGGACGCGCTCGTGCCTTCGGAACGGCTTCTGGAGCCAAAACTCGATCCGGTCGGGGACGACCCGAAACCCCGACCAGAAGGGGGGGCGCGGCACGGCCCCCATCGGGTGGCGCAGCGCCTCAAGGGCGCACGCCTTCTCCAGGTCGTAGTATCCGGCCATGGGGCGCGACTGGCGTGACGCCCAGGCCCCAAGCTGGCTCAGGCGCGGCCGCGTGGCGAAGTACGCATCCGCCTCCGCATCCGCAACAGGCTCGGCCCTGCCGCTCACGCGGACCTGACGGGAAAGCTGCTTCCAGTGGAAGCAGAGCGCGGCCCGCGGCCGGGTCGAGAGGTCGGTGGCCTTGGGGCTGCCGAGGTTCGTGTAGAACACGAAGCCGCCCTCGTCGGCTTGCTTGAGCAGCACCATCCTCACCGAAGGCTGGCCCGACCCGTCGCAGGTTGCGAGCGACATCGCCGTCGGCTCGATCTCGCCGCTGCGGGTGGCGTCCTCGAGCCATCGTGCAAATTGATGCAGCGGGGCCGTCACGGAGAGGGGGGCGAGGCTGCACGCGCCCGGGTCCTCCACTTAGCCGTCGCCGCCCCGGGCGCCGATAGGAGGCGGCTGCGCGCGGCGTGCCGAAGCTCAGGGTCGGCGCCCTCGAGGCGCCCGCGCTCAAGCCAGAGACAATACGCGCCGGCGCGTAGGCATTCCTCCTGCGGCAGAGCCGCCGCGCTGTCCTCGCCGCTTATTGGTTTCATGCAAGCCCCTCCTTGGAGGGCACCTCCAACCTATACCAACGACCCAAAAGCACTCCGCATCCCTTGGCCAATGCTCGTCGCTTTCTGCGCCGCGGCGACCCGCCGATCGTCGCCGGGGAAATCCGCGCCCGACACCTTCCGCAAGGGATCCTCCATGGAGCAAACGCGGGGGCCTCGCGTGGCGGGCCAGGGGCCGCGAACGCGACCTAGACGGACTCCTGCCCATTCCGTATCAGATTCTTCGATATTCCTGCAGGAACGGGAAACCCGAGGGGACGCGCGACCGGAAGCATACCCGTTTGCGTGTAAAATCATTTCGATCTCCCGGCACCGCATGCATTAATAACACATATATTTGTCACTCATAGTCTGTTGTGCTGTATGTTATGCTCTTATGGTGGCAAAAAAAGCCGGATCCCCAAAACCCACCTCAGACCTTCAAGCCAAACTAGGACTCGTGGTTCGCAGCTACCGGCACCAACTGGGCATCACCCAAGATGAGCTTGCCTGGCGATCGAACATGCATCGGACCTACATCGCCGACATCGAGCGCGGTGCGAGGAATCTCACGCTTCGCAGCGTCGAGCACCTGGCCGACGCCCTCCAGGTGACCGTCGGGAACCTCCTTTCCTACGCCACCGCACAAAAGGGGACCTCAATCGGCCTAACCGCTGCGACCAGCCCATCCGAACTCCGGGAGATCCTGATCGTCGAGGACAACCGGCACGACGCAGCCCTCGCGCTGAGGTCCCTGAAGCGGGCGCGCTTCATGAACCCGATCAAGCTTTCCCGCGACGCGGAAGAGGCGCTCGAGTATCTCTTTGACGAGGGCCGGGAGCGGAAGCTCGGGACCACGCAGCCACAATTGATCCTCCTCGACCTGTACCTTCCCAGGATGTCCGGACTCGACCTCCTGCGACGGCTCAAGGGCGACAAGCGAACGCAGGGCATTCCCGTTGTGATCCTCACGGCCATCAAGAACGACAAGAATGTGCTCGAGTGTGCGCGTCTCGGAGCCGAGGGATACATCATGAAGCCGCTTGACATCGAGGGCTTGGTTTCGGTGATCCCCCAGCTCAAGCTGCAGCTGACTCTGTCCCCGCCCATGGCCCCGCAGCCGCAGGCCGTTCCGCAGTAGGTTCGCTGTCGGATCTGCCAGGTCGGGCCTTGGTTTGGGGCTGACTTCACCATCTCGGGATCCCATCTAGATACCACCCTCGGAGGCAGACCATGAGCAGCGAGACAAACCGTCCCTACGAAGGCCCCCGGGGCGGAGGCCCGCCGGCAAATCCCGCAGGAGGGCGCGATGCCCGCTGAATTCCAGACCAGGGACCCCCTCGGCCAAGCCGAGGGGTTGAGGTCCGCGCTCGATGAGCACTGCGGGGTCATGCTTACCGACTCTTCAGGGAGGATTCTGTCGGTGAACGAAGCGCTGTGCACGGTCACAAGATACGCGCGTGAGGAGCTGGTCGGGCGGGATCCCAGGATACTCAACTCGGGCTTCCACGCCAAGGAACACATCCGGGAGCTTTGGAACACGCTGGCCTCGCGGCGGACCTGGCAGGGAGATCTCAAGAATCGGGCAAAGGACGGCACGTTTTTTTGGGCAAGAACGACCATCGTTCCGGTGCCCGATGACCCGGGGACGGGCGTCAACTACCTGGCGCTCTACACCGTGTTCAGTGATCCCTACCTCGCCGAGGAGAAGGCCGCCTACCTCGCTGCGATCGTGGACTCGTCGGGAGACGCGATCGTCGGCAAGAACCTTCAGGGGATCGTCTCCAGCTGGAACCACGGGGCGGAGCGCATCTTCGGATACACGGCCGCGGAAATGATCGGCCAAAGCATCCTCAAGCTGATCCCCGAGGACCGCAGGTCCGAGGAGGACCGCATCCTCGCGAAGATCGCCCAGGGCGGGACGGTGGAACACTTCGACACCATCCGCCTGCACAAGAACGGGAGCCCGGTCACGGTTTCAGTGTCCGTTTCCGCCATCAAGGACTCTTCCGGCCGGATCATTGGGGCAGCGAAGGTGGCCCGGGACATCTCGGAGAGGAAGCGCTGGGAGTCCACCATACGGTCGCTCAACCTGACGCTCGAGAGGCGCGTCGCCGAGCGCACCGCCCAGCTTGAGGCGGCCAACCAGGAGCTTGAGGCCTTCTCCTACTCGGTGTCGCATGACCTGAGGGCGCCCCTTCGGGCCATCGACGGGTTCACCCAGGCCGTATGCGAGGACTACGGGCCCCTGCTGCCGAGCGATGGCAAGCGCTACCTGGACACCATTCGATTCTCTGCGCAGCGCATGGGGGACCTGATCGACGACCTGCTCGCCTTCGCGCGGCTCTCGCGGCAGGAGATCAAGGCGAAGGAAGTGGACATGGCAGCCATCGTGCGAGAATGCCTGGACGAACTGGGCGCACCCTGGCCCGGACGGGGCGTAGAGGTTGAAATCGCGGACCTTCCCCGCGTCCAGGGCGACGCCGCGATGGTCAAGCAGGTCTGGAGCAATCTGCTATCCAACGCCGTGAAGTATTCGCGGGGCCGCGAGCCGGCGCGGATCGAGGTCGGTTGCGCCCCAAGGGGCGCCGCCACCGAGTTCTTCGTCCGGGACAACGGCACGGGCTTTGACATGCGCTATTACGACAAGCTCTTTGGGGTGTTCCAGAGGCTCCACCGGCCCGAGGACTTCGAGGGAACCGGTGTCGGGCTTGCGATCGTGAAGCGCATCGTGGCCCGCCATGGCGGCAGCGTGCGCGCGGAAAGCGTGCAGGGGCACGGGGCGACGTTCTACTTCACGCTCTGAGTCCCGGAAACCCGCCATGAACCCCTCCAAGGCCGTCGAGATCCTGCTGGTCGAGGACAACCCCCAGGACCTCGAGCTGGCCGTGCGGGCGCTGCGCAAGGCTCATCTGGCCAATAACATCCAGGTGGCTCGAGACGGCGAGGAAGCCCTCGACTACATCTTCGCGCAGGGGGGCTTCGCGGGGCGAGAGATCTCGGAATCCCCCAAGGTGGTCCTGCTGGACCTCAAGCTGCCCAAGATCGACGGCCTCACGGTGCTCGAGCGCATCAAGGGCGACCCGCGCACCCAGACGATCCCCGTCGTGGTCATGACGTCGTCGAAGGAACACCGCGACGTCGCCGAGGCCTACAACCTTGGTGCCAACAGCTACATCGTGAAGCCGGTGAACTTCGACAACTTCATCGAGAGCGTGGGCAAGATCGGCATGTACTGGCTCCTGCTCAACGAGTCCCCCCACCCCGGCCGATAGGAGCCAGCCATGCCACAACCCCTGCACGTGCTCATGGTGGAGGACAACCCGTTGGACGCGGAACTCGTGCTGCGCACGCTGCGCAAGGCAGGATTCGAGCCCAGCTGGGTGCGGGTGGACAACGAGCAGGCCTTCATGGCCCAGGTGCGGGAGCCCTTCGACGTCGTCCTGTCCGACCACTCGATGCCACAGTTCGGCAGCAGGCGGGCCCTGGAGCTGCTCAAACAGCACAACCCGGAGGTGCCGTTCATCGTCGTCTCGGGGACGATCGGCGAGGAGTCGGCTGTAGAGGCGATGAGATGCGGCGCAGCCGATTACCTGATGAAGGACCGGCTTTCTCGGCTTGGCTCGGCCGTCCTGCACGCGCTTTCGCAGGCGAGGCTGCGGCGGGAGAGCCGCCGGACGGTCGAGGAACTGACGCTTTTTCGGAAGCTGATGGACCATTCGAACGACGGGTTCGAGGTGCTCGATCCCGCGACGGGGCGCTTCATCGACGTGAACGCCACAGGCGCCGCGATGACGGGATACACCCGGGACGAGCTGCTGGAGCTCAAGCTCTTCGACATCGATCCTACCATCCCGGAGACGTCCTGGCCCCTGATCGCCGACGAGATCCGCGCAAGGGGTTCATTCAGCGGCGAGGGCGTTCACCGGCGCAAGGACGGCTCGGAGTTCCCGGTCGAGGTCAATGCGGTCTGGGTGAGCCTGGACCGGGACTACTTCGTGACCGTGGTCCGCGACATCTCGGTGCGAAAGAAGGCGGAGGCCAGCCTGAGGGAGAGCGAGGAGCGCTTCCGCGAGCTCGCGGATACGATCCACGAGGTCTTCTGGATAGCCGACGTCGAGAAGGGCTTCTTCCATTATGCGAGTCCCGCCTTCGAGGAAACCTGGCGACGCACCCGAGAGGCCCTCTACGCGGACCCGGGACTTTGGCGCGAGTCGATACACCCTGAGGACCGAGAGAGGGTCGTGGGGGCTTCGGCCCGGGCAGCCGCGGAGTATCCCGAGGGAAGCTACGATGAGGAATTCCGCATCCTGCGTCCCGATGGGAGCGAGCGCTGGGTTCGCGAGCGGGGATTCGCCATCAAGCGGGCCCCGGGGGAGCCGCAGCGAATGGCCGGCGTGGTGGAGGACGTCACCGAGCGCAAGGCACTCCAGGCCCAATTCCTGAGGGCCCAGCGGATGGAGGCGATAGGCTCGCTGGCCGGGGGCATGGCGCACGATCTTAATAACATATTGGCTCCCATGCTGATAGTACCGGCCCTCCTGCGGGACTCCATCAAGGGCGAGCATGACCGGCAGCTGCTCGACCTGATTGAGAAGGGGGCTCGCCGGGGCTCGCACGTCATTCGGCAGCTCCTCACCTTCAGCCGGGGAACGGCGGGAGCCCGGATCCTCGTCCAGCTGCGCCACCTGGCCAAGGAGATGGTCGAGATCATGCGGGAGACGTTCCCCAAGGACATCACCGTGGAGATTCATGCGAGGCACGACCTGCGCCCCGTGCTCGGCGACCCGACCCAGCTCCACCAGGTGCTCATGAATCTCTGCGTGAACGCCCGCGACGCGATGCCGTCCGGGGGCGTCTTGAGACTGTCCCTGAGCCACGTGGAGCTCGGCGAGAAGGACGTGGCCGGCCATGCCAACGTCCGGCCCGGTCCCCACGTCGCGCTCAGCGTCGAGGACACCGGGCAGGGCATCGCCGCGGACATCATCGACCGCATCTTCGAGCCGTTCTTCACGACCAAGGACGCATCCAAGGGCACGGGCCTCGGGCTCTCCACGGTGCTTGGCATCGTCCGGAGCCACAATGGGTTCATCACGGTGGCGAGCCCGCCCGAGGGAGGGGCGCGCTTCACCCTTTTTCTCCCCGAGGCTGCGGACGGGGCCGACCCTATGGACGACCCGGCCGCCGAGTCCCCACGGCGGGGCCGTGGGGAGACCGTGCTCGTGGTCGACGACGAGGAGCCGATCCGCATCGCGATGCGCTCGGTGCTGGAGCGGTTCGGCTACCGGGTCCTCACGGCCCGCGACGGGGCCGATGGTCTGGACGTGTACCTCAAGCAACGTGACGCCATCCGGATCGTGCTTTCGGACGTGGCGATGCCCGTGATGGGCGGGGTTCCCTTGGCGCGCGCCCTCCGGATCATGTCCTCAAGCGTCAAGATCGTCGCGATAAGCGGCCTGTGTGATGCTTCCTGCCAGGAGGACCTCTTGAAGGCGGGGGTCGACATGATTCTGAGCAAGCCCTGCAATACCCAGGAACTTCTCGAGGTGATCTCTTCCCTGCTGTCGTCGCCAAGCTAGGGCCGCCGGGGGCCGGGCGAACGCGCGTAGGAACTCGTCCCCGGGCAACAAGATCTGCCCATTACCTGCCAAGGATTGCGAAGCGGACGCGCGGCCCGGCCTGATAAAATGGGCCCATCCGTAAGAACACGGCCTCTGTCTTGAATCCTTACCCACGAACGCACGCGCGCCCTTCCGAACCGGGCGCCGCAGGAATGCTATCCCGGTACTCCTGAAACCCCAGGCGAGCCCTGTCCGAACCCACCCACCATGGTCGTCATACCCCTCACCCTCACGATAAGCCTGTGCCTCGTCTTCACCTTCCTGGTCTTCTTCCTTCGCGAGCACGCGCGAAGCCGCACGGGGGGCGCCGAGCGCGACTCGCTGATGCCGCTCGCAGAGGAGATGCCGCGGACCCAGGCGGCCGCGCCCCGCCGCGCGACCCCGGCGGCCCGGACCGGTGTGCCTCCCCTCCGCTGAACTCCCCTCCACGACCCGCAACCGTGCACGCCGATACCCACGCGCCATGTCCGACAAAAAAATAACCATCGAGTTCAACGACGGCATCGTCCGCAAGTTCCTGGTCGCCTCCGTGATCTGGGGCATCGTCGGCATGCTCGTGGGCGTGCTGATCGCCGCGCAGCTCAACTTCTGGCAGCTGAACTTCGCGACGCCGTGGCTCACCTGGGGCCGCATCCGCCCGCTGCACACCAACGCCGTCATCTTCGCCCTGGTGGGCAACATGATGTTCGCGGGGGTGTACTACTCGACTCAGCGCCTCGTTAGGGCGCGCCTCGCAAGCAACTTCCTCTCCAACCTGCACTTCTGGGGATGGCAGCTGATCATCGTCTCCGCGGCCGTGACGCTGCCCCTGGGTCTCACCCGCGGCAAGGAGTACGCAGAGCTCATCTGGCCCATCAACATCGCGGTCACCCTGATATGGGTGGTGTTCGCGGTGAACTTCTTCTGGACGCTCGCCATCCGGCGCGAGCGCAGCCTCTACGTCGCCCTCTGGTTCTACATAGCGACCATCGTGACGGTGGCGATGCTCTACATCGTCAACCACCTCTCGATCCCGACCAGCTTCACGCACAGCTATCCGCTGTTCGGGGGCGTCCAGGACGCGCTCGTCCAGTGGTGGTACGGCCACAACGCCGTGGCGTTCTTCCTGACCACCCCGATCCTGGGCATCATGTACTATTTCCTGCCGAAGGCGGCGGAGCGGCCGGTGTATTCCTACCGGCTGTCGGTGGTGCACTTCTGGTCGCTGGTGTTCGTGTACATCTGGGCCGGACCCCATCACCTCTTGAACACCGCCCTGCCGGGCTGGCTCCAGTCGCTCGGGATGACCTTCTCGCTGATGCTGTGGGCTCCCTCCTGGGGCGGCATGCTAAACGGCCTGCTAACCCTGCGCGGGGCGTGGCACAAGCTGCGGACCGACCCGGTGCTCAAGTTCTTCGCGGCCGCCGTCACCTTCTACGGCATGGCCACCTTCGAGGGGCCCCTGCTCTCCATCAAGTCCGTGAACGCCCTCGCGCACTACACGGACTGGATCATCGGGCATGTCCACGTGGGCACGCTCGGCTGGAACGGCTTCATGGCGGCCGGCATGACCTACTGGCTCATTCCCAGGCTGTGGAACAAGCCCCTCTACTCGACGGCCATGGCGAACCTCCACTTCTGGATCGGCACCGTGGGCATCCTGCTCTACGTCGCCGCGATGTGGACGAGCGGCATCACGCAGGGGCTGATGCTCAACGCGACCACGGAGCACGGAACGGTGCTCGCGTACCCCAACTTCGTCGACACGGTGAACGTGATCCGGCCGATGATGCTGATGCGCGGCATCGGCGGGGCCCTGTATCTCGCGGGCTGGCTGATGCTGGCCTTCAACATGTGGAAGACCGTCCGCGGCGCGGAGCCGGTGAACGGCACGATCGAGGTGTTCGAGGACGAGCCGCTGGTCGCCGACGAGAAGATCACCCTGGTGGGCACATTCCTGAACCCGCCCGTCGCCTTCTCGATCCTCGGCGTCGGGTTCGCGAGCGCCTGGATGTTCGGAGGTGACTTCGTCAGCATCGCGGGCCTGACCGGCCTCGCGATCTGCGTGGCCCTCGCCTACATCCACTTCGAGTCGCGGGGCAAGAAGTGGGCCGACTGGTACGACCGCCTGCTGGTAAACTCGGCCCCCTTCACGATCCTCACCCTTCTCGCCGTCGTAGCCGGCGGCCTGATCCAGATCATCCCGACCGTGGCGGCCAACAACGCGGCAAACGTCGAGGACCGCCGCCAGATACCTTACACGCCCCTGGAGCTGGCGGGGCGAGACATCTACATCCGAGAGGGCTGCTATCTGTGCCACTCGCAGATGATCCGCACGCTCGTCCCGGATGTGCTGCGCTACGGAGACTACTCGCGCCTGGGCGAGTCCATCTACGACCATCCGTTCCAGTGGGGCTCCAAACGCAACGGCCCTGACCTCGCGCGCGTCGGCGGAAAATACCCGAACGTGTGGCACCTGCGCCACATGGAGAACCCCCGCTCGGTCTCGACGGGCTCGATCATGCCGACCTACCCCTGGCTGCTGACCAACGTGCTGGACGAGGCGTCGCTCACGTCGAAGATCTCGGTCCAGCGCATCCTCGGGGTGCCCTACCCCAACTGGACGCCCGAGCAGATCGCGACGCGGGTCGACGAGCAGGCCAAGGGCATCGCCCTCGACCTGAGGTCGGCCGGCGCCTACGTCGACTCCGACAGGGAGATCATCGCCGTCATCGCCTATCTCCAGAAGCTGGGGCAGTTCGAGAAGGTGGCCCCGCAGAGGACCGTGATCGCTCCCCCCTGACCCGCAGCCAACCCACACCCCCCATGTTCCAACGCCTTGTATTCGAGCATTCCGCCGCGCTGTTCACGATCGCCGCGTTCATCACGGCCGCATCGATCTACGGTGCCATCGGCTGGCGAGCCATCCGCATGAAGCGCTCGCAGATCGAGCATTTCGCCCACCTTCCGTTCGCATCCGAAAAACCCGTCGCCCGCCATGCCCACGAAACCACTCACACCCCAGCCTGAGGATCCGATACGCCCGCATACCTTCGACGGGATCCAGGAGTACGACAAGCGCCTGCCCAACTGGTGGCTCGTCACGCTCTTCGCGACGATCGTGTTCTGGGTGGGATACTGGACGTACTACCAGTGGTTCCACATCGGAGCAAACGGCCCCCAGCGCGTTGAGCTCGCCATGTCGAAGATTGAGGCGGCACGCCTGGCGGCCAACCCGACCCTGGACGACGCGAGCTTCTGGAAAATGAGCCGAAACCCCGAACTCGTCGAGGCTGGCCGGGCTACGTTCAACGCGACCTGCGTTGCATGCCATCTGGCGAGTCTCAGGGGCAAGGACGAGAATCCCGCGGCCATCGGCCCCAACCTGATAGACCAGGTCTGGATCCACGGAGGCAATCCCACCGATGTGTATCACACGATCACGAGCGGCGTCCTGGTGAAGGGCATGCCCGCATGGGGGCCCGTGCTCGGCCCCAGGAAGATCACCGAACTGGTCGCCTACGTGTTCAGCTTTCACAAGGAGGGCGAGCCGATCATCCAGGCACCGCCCGACCCTGTGGTTAAGTGACGCATGGCCTCTCCTCTTCCCAACCTTGAAAGCGTCACCACGATTCGGGAGGACGGCTCGAGGCCCTTCGTCTACCCGGCCGACGTGCGCGGGCGCTTCGCGCTCGCGCGCCGCGCCTGCGCGCTGCTGCTGATCGCCTTCTATCTGTCGCTGCCGTGGATCCCGGTGGGAGGCTTCCCGGCGGTCTTCCTCGATCTCTCGAACCGCCGCTTCCACCTGTTCGGCATCGTACTCGCCGCGCAGGACATGTGGCTGCTGTTCTTTGTCATCACCGGGCTAGGTTTCTCGCTCTTTTTCATCACCGCCCTGCTGGGAAGGATCTGGTGCGGGTGGGCCTGCCCCCAGACCGTGTTCCTCGACCATGTCTACCGCCGCATCGAGCGGTTGATAGACGGCGACGCCATGAGCCGTCGGGTGCTAGCCGCGGCGCCGATGTCGCCGCTGAAGGCTGCACGGCGCATCCTGAAGCACACGCTCTACGTGCTTGTCGCAGCAGCGATCGCCCACCTCTTCCTCGCCTACTTCGTCTCGATTCCGACGCTCTGGGGCATGATGAGCATGGCGCCCGGCGAGCACTGGGACCTGTTTGTGTTCATGGCCGTGTTCACGGGAATCCTCTACTTCGACTTCGCGTGGTTTCGCGAGCAGCTCTGCATCGTGATCTGCCCCTACGGCCGCATCCAGTCGGCCCTGATCGACGACAACACGCTCGTGATCGGCTACGACAGCAAGCGCGGCGAGCCACGCGGGAAGGCGGGCACCGCAGGCGCGGGGGACTGCGTCGCCTGCAACCGCTGCGTCCAGGTATGCCCCACGGGGATCGACATCCGCCAGGGGCTTCAACTCGAATGCATAGGCTGCACGGCCTGCATCGACGCCTGCGACGACGTGATGACCCGGCTCGAGCGACCCCGCGGGCTCGTCCGCTACGACTCGCAGAACCGCTTTGCCGGGCGCGCCACCCGCTGGCTTCGCCCGCGCATCTTTCTCTACGGGATCCTGCTCGTCGCGGGGGCGAGCGTGGCCGCATGGGCGCTGTCCACCGTACACGCTGCAAGCCTGGGCGTGACCCGCATTCAAGGCTCGCCCTACATCGTGGACAGCGTCTCCATACGAAATCAGTTCCTCGTGCGGCTCGTGAACAAGCGCAACATGCCGGTCACCTTCGTGCTTTCGTTGGACGGCCTGCCCGCGGGGGTCCGGCAGAGCGGATTCGAGCAGCCCGTTACGGTGGGGCCGATGGGCGAGGAGGTGCGGCCCCTCATCCTCCAGCAGGCCCGTGCGTCGTACACGGCGCCCTTCAATTTTGGCGTGCGCGTGCGCGACCGGAAGGGCACCTACGTGCTCGAGCGCCAGTCCGAATTCCTTGGACCCGAGGCGCGCCTGCTGCGAGAAGAGGAAGACGATCTGCGTGCAAAAGCCAGCACCCACTAAAATGCCCGGATTCAGGATCTGGCTTTGGGTCGTTCTTGCAGTGGCCGTCCAGCTGGCCGCATGGACGGCGTGGTTCGTCATCGCCGGGCACCACCCCGTGGAGGAGGTTCCGCTGGCCACAGGGCACTGACGCCATGGACTTTGCCGCGGTCAATTCCCCCACCACCGCCTTTGTCGCGGGCCTCATCACGAGCCTGCACTGCGCGGGCATGTGTGGCCCGCTCGCGTGCGCACTGATGCCGATGCGCGGCGACAGGGCGGACCCACAGACCGTCAGCACGGCCTACCACGTGTCACGCCTGACCAGTTACTCGATCCTCGGCGCTGTGGCCGGCGGCCTCGGGAGCGCGCCGCTCACCTGGCTGTCCCAGTCTTCCCTGCGCTGGCTGCCCTGGGTCATGGTGCTCTTCTTCGTCGCCCTGGCGCTGCGGTGGGACCGCTACCTGCCCAAGCTTCCGGCGGCAGGCAGGCTCACGCTGCGTCTCCAGTCCTGGATGCGGGGGAGGCCCCGGGTCGAGGCGGCCGCGGCGCTCGGGTTCGCTACCCCTGTGCTGCCCTGCGGACCCCTCTACTTCCTCGTCACCCTCGCGCTCCTGTCGGGATCGGCCCTCAGGGGCGTCGAATTCATGCTGGCGTTCGGCATGGGAACCGTGCCGCTGCTATGGCTCGCCCAGTCCCAGTTCCAATGGGTGCGCGAGAAGCTGTCGCCGCTCTGGGTTGCTCGCGTGCGTCTCACCCTCGCGCTGCTCTCCGCCGCCGTGATCGGCTGGCGTCTGCGCAGCACGCTCGGCTTCTCCGGCCCCGACCCCGCGTCCCTGATCTGCATGTAGGATGAGCACCGCCGCACTCGAGACGCCCCCGCGGACCGGCCGAGGCCGCCCCTCCTGCCGCCACTGCGGCGCACCGCTGCTCGACTC
>CAIXHE010000062.1 GCA_903919205.1 uncultured Opitutaceae bacterium
CGTCACGAGACGAGTCTGTCTTTAAAAGACCCGGTGACTTCGATCCACACCGTGATGACCTATGGATTGGCGATTCGCGCGCGGGAATTCACCGGAAAGGAATGGCCAGTCATTTGGGCTTCGGCCTCGGTAGCCATTTCTGTGCAGGGTATCGCTTAGCCCGCCTGGAGGCTGAGATCGGCGTAAGTACCCTACTCCGCCGCCGCAAACCTTCTTTGGTGGTAAGCGTCCGGCCGACGTCCACCCATAGTCACCTTGAGTGACTATTTGGGCGATCACAGAGTGACCATTGGGCATGCACCCATGGTCACCATTAGTCTCAGACGGCCGGTTGCCAGTTCTCGGGCGTGAGGGCGCCGAGGTCGTCCTGGTTGGTCATCCGGGGCAGCCGGGTAAGGATGTCCTTCAGGTAGGCCATGGGATCCTTGCCGCGGCGTTCGCAGGAGACGATGAGCGAGTACAGGATCGCAGAGCGCTGCCCGGCGTCGGGGTGGCCGATAAAGAGCCAGTTCTTCTTGCCGATGCAGGACGGGCGGATCGCATTTTCTACGAGGTTATTGTCGAGCCGGGTTTCGCCGTAGTGGAGGTGGCTGACGAGCGGCTCCCATTGGGACAGGAGGTAGTCACAGGCCTTGCCGAGCGCCGACTTGGGCAGCACCCGTCTCCTTGCCCACTCGGCCAGCCGGTGCAGGCTCTTCATCGTACGGGCGAGCCCCTCCGGCTTTTCCCGCTCCCGGCAGCGCTGCCAGGGCTCGAGCTTCTCCTCGTCCCAATTGCGCTCCCTCAGGTACATGCGCCCGATGAGGCGCAGGGCCGCCTTGGCCACGCGGGGACTTTCTCCCTGGGCTTCAAAAAAACGGCGCCGGGCATGCGCCCAGCATCCGACCCAGGCGACCGTCGGATGCGTCCGCGCATACGCCGCGTAGGCCTCGTAGCCGTCCGACTGCAAGATGCCCACGTAATCGTCGCCCAAGAGACTCGTCAGTTCCCCGTGGCGGCGCGACAGCCGCCAGTCAAAGACGACGTCCGCCCCCGGTCTACTCACCACCCAGAGGTAACCCTGCACCGCCCCGCGCCCCTTTTCATCGGGGTCGATAAATTTGACCGGGGTTTCGTCGCACTGGAGGTATTGGCCCTGCAGGAGCTGCGCGAGCATCAGCTTGTAGATCGGCTCCGCCCAGTCCGAGGCGATCCGCACCCAGTCGGCCATCGTCTTCCTACTCAGCGTCGCTCCCCACCGCCCCGACATCGCCTCGATCCGGTAGAGCGGGAGGTGATGCTGGTACTTGGAGATGACGACATAGGCGATGAGTCCCGCCGAGGCGTAACCCCCGACCGCCACCCGCGGCAGCGCCGGCGCGATCACCGGCGCCATTTCCCGGTCCGCCTTCTTCCTAAATTTCGGCCGCACGATCTCCCGCTTCACGAGCTGCGGCCCGATCACTTCGACCTCAAAGGTGCGCTCTTCGCTGATCTGCTCGTAACCCTCGGGATCGGCCTTCACCTCCTCGGGCACGATCTCGACC